>JBEKJG010000025.1:0-23122 GCA_050011355.1 Thermoplasmata archaeon
TCGGAACAGTCTCGGGTTGCGCATCGGGCGACGAGGGGGGGTGCGCGTCATAGTCGTGCCCTCCGGAGATTCCGTAATTCATCGGTTGGTTCGTAGGAGTCCGAACTCTACCCGCCGCCCTGTTAAACCACCCAACCTCCTTCCAACATCGTGAACATCCCCGTCGAGGTTCCGGGCCTCGACACGATCATCCCGGAAATCGAAGCAGGGCGACTGCTCGTCATCGAGAGCGGAGCCGATTCAGCGAAGAGCTTCTTTGTCCGGAGGCTCAGCCTGAGCGCCGGCCGGGTGGGGTGCCCGGTGACATTCGTGACCTCCCGGGACGAGAGCGAGGTCCGGTCGCTCCTGGGCATGGAGGGAGAGCCCGGCGAACCTACCAAGGACTGGCTCCAGATCATGGAGCGCGACGGGATCGACTCCTTTGCGGAGTTCGAATCCAACGAGGGAGTGCTGACGGTCGACTCGTTCTCCTACCTCACTCTCAACCTCCCTCCCGCCGAACTCGCCTCCTCCCTTCGGCGGCTCCGGACCGCGTGCCGGTCGCAGAAGATGACGGCCATCCTGGCGACGGACCGGGGGATGTTGGACGCACGTTCGGAGGCGGTGGTGACCCACCTCTCCGACGGCTACCTGCAGTTCCACGCTCGAGAGGGTCCGGAGGGGGTCTTGCGCTTCTTGCGTATTCCCAAGTGGATGGATGGGAAGTTCGTCGACCGGAATATCTATTATGAGTTCGACGGAAAGCGTATCGCGATCGATCTGCGGCGTCGGGTCTTGTAGTGAGGTGGGAACGTGCCCGGCGGGTCCTATGAGCGGTACGGCCTCACCAGCAATCCCTTCCGGGACCTGGCCAGCGAGAGCCTCGAGGACGTGAGCCTGTACCACGTCAATCAGGAGATCGACGAGACCCTGAGGACGATCAAGGACGAGGTCTTCGACAAGGAGAACCGGGCGGTGGTGGCCATCGTCGGCCCGCACGGCGCAGGGAAGACCGAACGCCTCCTCGTCACGGCGGCCGAGGCCAAGGATCGCAACGCCTTCGCCGTCTACTACGACGTTCCGGCCAAGACGGCGAGGGTCCTCCGGGGGGTCGCGACGCAGTTCCAGACCGTGGCGACCTCCAAGGGCAAGGCCAAGCTGTTCAGCCAGCCCGCCTGGCTGCGGGCCATGGTGGGGCTCGCCAAGATCAGTGACGAGAAGTACGACCCGAAGGAGGCCGGGAAGATCATCGGGCAGGCGCTGAACAGCACCGCCCCGTCGTTCCTGATGTTCAACGACCTGAACAACCTGATCGAGTCGCGGGAGGTCGACGCGTTCGCGAAGGTGGTCCAGGAGATCTCCGATATGATCAAGCCGGGAGTTCTCATCATGTTCAGCTGCTATCCGAGCTACCTGGCGTGGCTCGCCGTCAACCACCCGGCCCTCTCCTCCCGGATCAACCGGACCTTCGTGCTGGCCGGCCTCAGCGACGACGAGGCGGCCCTGCTCCTCGCGAAGAAACTCCTCGTGAAGCGCCTGGTCGAGGACCTGGACCCAATCTACCCGTTCGATCGCGAAGCGATCCACCTGCTCAATCAGGCGGCCGGCTCGAACCCCCGGCGCCTGCTCGAGCTCGCGGACCTTGCGGTGGAGTATGGGGCCGCGCACCGATCCTACCGGGTCGACGCCGAGGTAGTGAACACGGTGCTGGCCCAACGTGCGGCCACGGTCGCGGCTTCGGCGGGGAAGGCTGCTCCCTCACCGATGCCCTCGGTACCTGCCCCCCCGGCCCCCTCGAAGGGGTCCAAGGCGCCCTCGGACGTCGGCCCAAAGGCCACTTGGGCCGAAAGCTAGAGCTCAGGCCGGCTCGGGGCTCATCAGCACCGAGAGGTCGATCGCCTGCTCGGCGATCTCGGACGCGTAGCCTGCGGTGCGGTTCAGGCTGTCGACGACCGTACCCAGGGCAAGCAGGTCCTCGCCCTTCTTGCTCGCGACCCGGTGGGAGAGCGAGTCGATGAGCTTCTGGTGCTCCCCCCGGCCGTCGATCGCCTGGTTCGCGGCCTCGATGTCCCGCGTGACGAGGGCCATGAACGCCTTGTCCAGGAGCGCCACCGCGGAGATGCGGGCATCTTCGAGATCCTTCGCGAGCTTCGGGTCGAACGGCTTCCCGGTGTTGAGGGCCGCGTACGTGGCGGCGATCCGCTTGGCGTGGTCGCCGATGCGTTCGATCAGCTTCGCGATGAGGCGGTGCGCGTGGATCGCGGCGGAGTTGGCCCGGTCGCCGGCCGGTTGGACCGCAGAGTGGGCGAGGTGATACTGTTTCGAGATCATCCAGAACAGGCGGCTAACGTCCTGACTACGCAGGGCGACGTCGTTGGCGAGCCCTTCGTTCCCCGTCTCGATCGCGGTGACGGCGTCCTCCAGCATGGCCCGTACCGTGAGGTGCATGCGACGCAGGCACTTCTCCGAGCTCAGTTCGGAGGGGTCGGAGAGGTCCTGGATCACGATGGAGTTCTTTCCTTCCTCGATGACCTCGGGGCCGATGACCAGGCGGCAGAACTCGCGAGATACCCGGCGGACGAACGGGGCGCGGTCGGGAGCGAACCGGATCTCGATGAGGCCGAACCCGCTCGTGTAGGCACCGATCAGTTTCCGCAGGAGATGGTCCCGCGCCTCTTCGCCCCGCTCCTGGAAGATCATACGGCGGTCGGCCGGCTTCTCCCCGGCCCGTGGTCGCACCGAGACCGAACCGTCGGTCTCCGTTTCGACGAACAGGGTGTCGCCCGCTTTCAAGCCCGCGTGGATGACCCAGCGCTTGGGCAGCGAGACGAGGTAAGTCGACTTACCTGCGAGTTGGAGTTTTCGGCCTTCCATACATTACAACTCGGCATCTGTGAGCGTAATCCGACTGATAAGCGAGATAACCATAGACTATGTACATCGTGGGAGGACACCGTACGAAGCCACGAGCTGCGATGTTGGTCGTCCCGGCCGACGCTCATCAAATCCTGCCCCGGAGTGGATGGTCGCATGCCCGGCTTCCCCCGCCTTCAGGAGTCCTATGACGTCATCGTCGTCGGCGGAGGACACGCCGGCCTGCAGGCGGCGCTGAAGACCGCACTCCTTGGCTACAAGGGGGCCCTCATCGACCGCGGCCCGAAGTTCGGCCGATCGTACTACGCGCCGGTGATGGACAACATCCCTGGGTTTCCAAACGGTATCTCGGGCCACTCGCTGCTGGATCTGCAGGTCGCGGCCGTTCGGAAGGTCGACGAGTGGGTGAGTTACTTCAGTCCGGCGACCGTGCGAAGTGTGGAGCGTACCGACAAGGGGTTCTCGGTGCCCTTCGACTGGCTGAAGCAAGACCTGACCGCACGCGGACGCGTGGTCGTGCTCGCGATGGGGGTTGTCGACCGGATGCTCGAGGTGGGCGGAGAGATCAAGCCGATCTTTCCCTGGGCCAATCAGGCCCTGGTCGACTTCTGCATCCTCTGTGACGGCCACACGCTCGGGGCGAAGTCGGTCGCGGTCCTGGGTCACGATGCGTTCGCGGCCCGGACCGCGATCGATCTCCTCCATTTCCGACCGTCTTCCGTCGAGATCCTCACGCATGGCAAGCACCTCCTGGAAGGATCCCCTGCGGAAGAGGCCGAGACATTGCGGGCGGCCCTCCGGGAACATGGGATCACGTCCTTCGAGTCCACGGTGACGGGGTTCGACGAGATTCGGGAGAAGCGCTTCGGGGTCCAATTCGCCGACGGGAGCCACCGGAGTTACGAGAAGGGATTCAGTGCCCTGGGGTGGCACGACCTCCATCAGGAGATCCCCCGCTCCCTCGGCTGCCGCTTCGACCCCGAAGGGTCCGTCGTCACGGACGAGGATTGCCGAGCGATATCGGACCAGTCGGGCCAACCGATCCCCGGTCTCTACTGTGTGGGCGACCAGCGGAACGGATGGAACCAAATTCCGGAGGCTTGGGCGACCGCCGAGCGGGCCGTGATCCACGCATACGCGGAGTATCTCTAGTCCCCGCTTGGCTACGCCGCGGTGGCGGAGTTCGTCATCGAGACGCCCAACTGCCGTGCGAGGTGGGGCAGGTCCACCGCCACCGCCGCAGCGCCGCCCGCAAGGAACCGGGCCTCGCTCTGGGTCGAACCGGCCGACTCCGAGGGATCCGGTAGCAGGGCGTAGAACCGAACCCGCGCGGCGACCGCGCATTCGGCGTCGATGAGGTGGTCGCCGACGAACACCGCGCGGTCGATGGGAACCCCCATATCGTGCAGCAGGGCAAGCAGGGCCTCGGGCGACGGTTTGGAAGGTCCCGAGGAGCTTCGGCTGCGGAGGTAGGGGAAGTACTTCGCGAGCCCGGTGCGCACCAGCGCGCCGCGGGCGAACTCCTCGGAGCTGCGGGTGAGGATCCCCAGGCGGAAGCCCCGCTCGGAGAGACCACGGAGCAGCGGTTCGGCGCCCGGTCGCACGACCGTTCGGGGGAGAGCTTCCATCTCGATCGCGTCGATCGCGTGGTGGAACTCCGCCTCGAACCGGTAGAGGATCCCGTCGCTCGCGCCGGAGTTGTGGATCTCCTCGCGGGCCTGTTCCAGGATGCGGTGGATCGGGTCGTTCGGGGAGAGGTGCCCGGGGACGACCCCGTGCTGCTCCGCGATCCGGATCGCGGTCGCCCTCATGCGCCGGAAATCATGGTTGGAAAGGACCAGGGTGCCGTCCAGGTCGAACCCGACGCCGAGGAGGGGCTCGAGGTACTTTGGTTCCGGGTCTCGTGGCGACATGTCAGTACCCGCGCAGAGGAACAGGCCTCCCGTCTCCCGTTAAGGGTTTGCTTCCACGTGCCCGCCGGCGGGCGGGGCGGAATCTAGCTCGCCCGGCCCGCTCGTCGGGGGCGTTCGAGCGTGACGACCGACTCGCGCAGCCGGAAGCTCCGGCGCTGACCGCTCCGCCGCGTACGGGCGACCTCTACGCTCCGGAGCCGGAACCCCGCCTGAACTCCCATTCGCGCGAGGATCAGGTCGCCCGGAATGTAGGCTCCGGCGAGGAGGGAGTCGCCGACCACGATCACGAACCGTCCGCCCGGCCGGAGCGCTCGGAAGACGCCGATGAGTACCGGCCGTAGATCGGCGAAGTAACGGTGCACGATCGCGTGCATGTCGTCGCGTCGGTAGGACCCTTTTCGCGCGACGTTGTCCCGGATTCGGGGGAGGAGCTCGTTTAACCAGGGATCGAGGGATTGACCGACCCCGAGGTAGGCATTCGTCTCCGAGCGAGGGAGGTTGTCGCAGGCCACCTCCGCCGCACGGAGGGCGGCGAGGTCGGCGTAGGAGCGAGCGTACCCCAGCCAGGCAAGGTCGACCTTGTAGTTCATCACGTAGTCCATCCCGTTGACATACGGCGGGCTCGTGATCGCGAGATCGACCGAACCGGCGGGCCAACGTGCGGTCCGTGCGTCGCTCTGCTCGATGGTCGCAGCCGGGCCCCAGCGGGGCCGCTCGGGTGCGATGCCCTGGAGGTCGGCGCGCATCTCGGCGACCGCCCGCTCGAACAGCGCGAAGGGGGGGTCGGTCCCATCCTCCACCGGGTCCCGGCGGTAGCCGAGACACGGGGACCGGTGGAGGCGGCTCGACGGGATCAGGACGCGGCCGAACGCCAGCCGGAGCGCATCCGCCTCGGGGCGACCTTCCGGGGGGAGGGCGTCCCTCAAGCGCGTCAGGTCCCGTAGGGAACGAGAGGAGAACTGCCGTTCGGTCTCGCGCAAGAACGGGAGGGAGCCCTGTCGGCTCCGCCGTGCGCGCGACACCACGCGTTGGGCCGCCTGCTCGAGCGCTCGACCATCGAGTTCGAAATGGGTCTTCACCCGGGCCGCGAGCGCAGCCGGGGCGAGGATCTCCGTCCCGAACGCGCGGAAGCCGGCTCGTCGAGCTTCCACCAGGGAGGTCCCGCTCCCTGCGAACGGGTCCAGGACCGTCGCCCCGGGCCGGAGCTGGCAGGCGTCCAGGACGCCGGCGACGAACTCGGCCGAGTACCCTTGAACGTACGGCCACCACCGGTGGATGGCGCGGGTCTCGTTCGACCGGAACGTGATGGGTCCGGAGTACTGACCGAGCGCCACGCCGCCCTCCCGTTCGAACCGTTCCACGAAGGAGGCGGGGTCGGCGAAGTCCGCTCCCCCGGTCAGTTCGGTGAAGTCGTGCCAAACCCAAAGCCCACGACCCATCCGGGTCACTGTGCCGGACCGGGAGAGGCGGCCGAGTTCGGTCGCAACAGCGGCAGTGTCCCGTTGGACCCGGTTCGCGAGCTGACGAACGGTGGCCCCCAGGGCCCCGGACTCCCCGAGGGCGTGTTCGAGGGCGGCCGTGAGGTCGGTAGTCACGGAAGGGGCCAAGGGGTGGTGCAGATCGTTCGACGCCGGAGGCCGGCCGCTCACGCCGCTTCCGGAGACGGAACGATCTCCCGGGTCGCCCGGGCCCGGAGCTGCTGGACGATACGGCGCCGTTGCCGGCGCTGCTCCTCCTCAAGGGAGCGGGCCCACCTCGTTCCCCGGGCGGGCCGTGCCAGATCCTCCGCGACCTCGAGGTCGTGGAGGCGCCCGAGGCGGCGCTGGAGGGCGCGGAGGGGCGGCGGAGCCGGAATCGTCTGGGCCGGGGTGACCGTGGTAGAGAGGTCGGTGAGGTGCCGCCAGTTCCGCATGCGGATCCTCAGGCTGTGGAGTCTCCGCGTGGAGGGTTTCCTCCGGGCCCGGCGGTGGGCGACGCGGACCTCGCGCCGACCTTCGTCGCGAATCTGGGCGAGGTAGTCGTCCAAGTGCTGGACCTGTTTCCGAGGAGGAACCACGTGGAGCCCCGCGCGGATCCCCTCGAAAAGTCCCGCATCCCGTTCCGCCCGCAGGAACACACGGAGCAGCTCGCGTCCGACGCGCGCGTCATCGACGAGCCGGCGTCGGACCTGCATCAGGCGGACCCGTTCGCGGGCGCCTCCGGGCAGCGACCGATCCGAGAGCAGGCTCAACGTCACATCCCGGTCCCGGACCCCCCCAACGAGGCGCGCGAGGCGCTTCAGTCGACGGTCGTACCCCTTCAGTTCGTCCCGGGAAGCCTTCGGAAGGAGGCGCGACCAGACGGAGATCCCCACGCGGAGCCGACGAAGGTCGCGGTGGAGCCGATGGAGCGCGGAGGCGGCCGGGCGAGGGGCGGCGACCAAGCGGTCGAGCTCATGGAGGGTGGAATCCAATCTCCGCTCGAGCTCTTGCACGAACTCGGCGACTGCGCGGGGGGGCGAGCGTGGGCGAGCCATTGAACCACGGGGAACTCCTGCACTCCGTCGGGGCGGAAAACCGTTTCCTACGTGGGTTTCGGTAGTCGTGCCCACACAGTATTAGTAGGCCGGACCATGGGCCACCGTGGAGCGCTCCCGGTCGTCAGAGGCCGGGGGTCGGGAGGAACGCATGGCGGCGCGTTCGTCCCACCGATTGGGCGTGATCGACATCGGGTCGAACACGGCCCGGTTCGTCATCTTCGACACGTCCAGTGCCGGCGCAGTGCGTGCCACCTACGAGGACAAGGAGGTCCCGCGCCTCGGCGCGGGAACCGGCCCGGATGGGCAACTGTCCGACGAGGCGATCCGGCGGGGGACCGTAGCGGTGCGCCGGTTCGCGAAGCTCGTGCGAACGTTCGACGTTCCCCGCACTCTCGCGGTCGCGACGAGCGCGGTCCGGGACGCGCCCAACGGCGGAGAGTTCGTCCGCTCGGTCGAGCGGAGCACCGGGATGCTCCTGCGGATACTCTCCGGGGCCGAAGAGGCACGGTACGGCTACCTCGGCGTCGCCAGCGCGTGGGAGCTCGACAACGATATCGTGATGGACATGGGGGGCGGCTCGCTCCAGTTGGCCGAGGTCCGGCGGGGAGAGCTGCGCAGCAGCGTCAGCCTCCCCCTCGGGGCCCTTCGGCTCTCCGAACGGTTCTTCGAACATGACCCACCGAAAAAGCGGGAGATGGACGAGCTCCGCGAGTACGTCGGGGATGCCTTGGGATCGGTGTTCGAGACGTTCGGGGACCGGGCGCGTCGCCTCTTCGGGATTGGCGGCACCGTCCGGGCCCTCGCCCGGGCCGCGATCGAGTTCCGGAGCTGGCCGATCGGGCGAGTCCACGGTTACCCGTTGTGGGACTACGACATCGAGGCGCTCGGCGAGCTCCTCTGGGAGATGCCCTCGGAGAAGCGGCGGGCCGTTCCTGGGATCGGCTCGGACCGGGCGGACGTCGTCCTCGCCGGCGTTGTCGTGTTCCAGGAGCTGCTCCGCGCGGCCAAGGCCGACCACATCGTCGTCTCGGGCACCGGCATCCGGGAAGGGATCGCGCTCGAAGCGGTCGGAGCGAAACTTCCGGCGCCGGCGGTGACCCTCGCGGAGCGTTCGGTGGTCGCGGCCTCGGAGTCGTTCGCGTTCCGGCTGGAGCACGGCCGCGCCGTCACCTCCACCGCCCTCGACCTGTTCGAGGTGCTCTCGGACCGGTTCAAGTGGGGCCGGAGCGAGGGGCTCGCGCTGCGCGTCGCGGGGTGGATGCACGATTCGGGCACTTCGATCGACCTCTGGCGGCACGCGCATCACTCGGCGTACCTGATCCAGAACTACCCGCTCATGGGGTTGGACCAACGCGAGATCCTGCTCGCCTCCATGGCCGCGTACGTGCACGAGGGCGGACCCCTCCCCTCGGAATGGAAGAAGGGATTCCAGCCGATCCTTCGGGGGGACGACCTGGACACCGCCCGGCGGCTCGGCGCGATCCTCGAAATCGCCGAGATGACGGAGCCGTTCCATCCCCGGTTCTCGAGCTCCGGTGACGGACGTACGGTCACGGTATCCTTTTCCTCGTCGGGCAGTACCGCCCCTCCGACACGGATCGGGGAGAAAGTGGCGAAGACGATCCCGCGCGCGTTCGATGTCGAGGTGAAGATCCGTGATTCGTGAGAACCCGTCCCCGAAGCACGGCTACCCCGGCCGACTGTTCGTCTTCGAGGGGCTGGACGGCAGCGGAAAGTCGACCCAGGCCGCCCTGCTCGGCAAGTGGCTCGCGGCCACGGGCTACCGCGTCTTCCGGACGGAGTGGAACTCCTCCGAACTCGTCTCGAGCACGATCCGGCGCGGGAAGAAGAAGGGCCTGCTCACTCCCACGACCTTTTCGCTCATGCACGCCATCGACTTCGCCGACCGGTTCGAGCGGACGATCCTGCCGCCCCTGCGGGCCGGCTATATTGTCGTCTGCGACCGGTACTCGTACACGGCCTTCGTCCGCGACGCGGCCCGAGGATGCGACCCGGCCTGGGTGCGCACGATCTATTCGTTCGCGCCAACCCCGGACATCGCCTTCTACTTCCGGGTGCCCGTCCACGTGACGCTGCAGCGCAAGATCGCCTCCCGCCTCAAGATCAACTACTACGAGGCGGGCATGGACCTCGGGCTGTCCGAGGACCTGCACGATAGCTACGAGCGGTTCCAGGGGCGGATCAAGAAGGAGTACGACCGGATCGCGGTCACCGACAAGATGACGATCGTCGACTCGACCCGGGCGGTCGAGCCGATCCAGGCGGAGCTTCGAAGCAAGGTTCGCCCGATACTGCAGGGGTTCCCGAAGGGGGAGGCGTTGTTGCATGACGGATAGGACCTACGGGACGCGGTTACCGGGGATCCCGACGGGGGAGCTCGCGGGCAAGTTGATCGTCATCGAAGGCGCCGACGGTTCCGGACGGAGCACCGAGGTCGCCCTCCTCAAGGAATGGCTGGAGATCGAGGGGCACGCGGTCGTCGACACCGGGCTCCGCCGCTCCACGCTGGTCAGCGAGGAGATCGACCGAGCGAAGCAGGGTCACACTCTCGGTGCGACCACCCTGGCCCTCCTGTACGCCGCGGACTTCGGCGACCAGCTCGAGAACAAGATCGTCCCGGCGCTCTCCGCCGGCAGCACGGTCCTCGCCGACCGGTACATTTACACGCTCATGGCGCGCGCGATCGTCCGCGGCGCCTCCCGCGACTGGGCCCGCCACCTCTACGGGTTCGCGTTCCGACCGGACCTCGTGGTCTTCCTCGACGCCCGTCCGGAGATCCTCCTCCACCGCTCGATCGGAAAGTACGGCAGCCTCGACTACTGGGAGTCGGGGATGGATCTCTGCCTCTCGCGCGACTTCTTCGAGAGCTTCTTCCTCTACCAGGACCGCCTGGCGCGGGAGTTCGAGTGGATGACCCGCGAGTACGACTTCCACATGGTTGACGGGAACCGGCGGCCCGAGGAGGTCCACACGTCGGTCCGGGAACTTGTCGCTCCCCTCTACGGCGCTGTCAAGAAGGGACGCGTGCGGCGCCCCGGCCCGCCTACGCCGCCCGGGCCATCTGCTTCCGCGTAAGGAGCCAGCGCAACCGCGCCGCGCCGGGGCGGACGGCGACCGGGAACTCGAGGCAGGCGGCCGATGGCTTTCCCAGCCGGGCGAACGGCGTTCCCTCGCCCGTGAGGGCCAGGCCGATGAACTCCGCGAGCGTGGGCTCGTGGCCGACGATCACGATATCCTGTCCCGCCCGGCCGGCGGCGTGGATGCGGTCGAAGATCGGAGGCGCGAGAGCCCCCGGCGCCAGCTCTTCCCAGAAGTCCAGTCGGGGCGCCGGGTCGAGCGCCGTGCGGAGCATCTCGGCCGTCAGCCGGCACCGGACGGCCGGGCTGGACGCGAGCCGGGTTCTCTTGCCGAGGTAGCGGACGAGGCCCCGCATGGCGGTCCGGGTCTGGTCCGTGCCCTTCGTGGTGAGCGGGCGGATGGCGTCGTCGGGCCAGCGGGCCGGGTCGCGCAACGCCGCGGGCCCATGTCGAACGATAATGACCCGAACCGACCGGAGAGTACGAGGCATGCGCGGCTGCTCGAGATTCTAGCGAGCCGCCGCGGGGACAAAACGCTCGCGCCGCGACGGGCCCGAAGAGGTCCGCGCCGCATGGGGGGGCTCGAACGGGATCACGGGGATGGTGCGGTCGAGGGCGACCTGAGCGATGTCCTGGGCGTAGGCGATCGTCCGTCCGATCGATTCGAGGATGCGTGCGACGGTCGCCGCGGTGGCGGGCGGCATCACGCCTCCGCCCACCCCAGGAAGCAGCCGGTCCGCCAGCGCCTCACCCGAGGTAGCGAGGGCATTCCCGGTATCGAGGAGCTCGTTCGCCCGGTCGCCGTGGCGGGCCGCGAGTGCCCCCTCCAGATGGTCCATCGCCTGGGCGTGGAACTGCCGGAGGGGTGTGAGCGGTCCCTGACCCTGGGGGAGGGCGACGAGGCGGGGCCCGATCGTCCCGAGGACCACCGCGTGGTCGGCGATGCGTTCGAGACTTCGCGCGACCGTCCAGGAACCGAGGAGGTCCGGGGCGGAACCCTGGATCCCGAGCCGGAGGGTCGCGATGCGTTGGATGTACCAGGCCTCGCGATCGACCTCGTCGTCGCGCCGCTCCCAATACCGGTCGTCGCCGAGGGGAAGGTGCGACCAGCCGTCGACCGCTTCCCGGTGGAACGTGAGGACCATCCGCCCCATCCGTTGGACCCGCTGGTCGAGCGAAACGGGGCTCTCGAACGAGAGGTCGTGAAGCCGGATCGAGTCGAGCTCTTCCGAGACGATCTCCGGCTGCCGGGTGCGGCGGCAGAAGGTGCGCACGACCTCGCGCGTTCCGCTCGAGAGCGCCGGCCGCTCACGGACCACGAACTCGGGTGCACCGGCGAGGTAGGCGCCGAGAAGGCGACGAAACAGATGCTCGGCCGCTTCCTGGGCGCCCACGGCCAGGAACGCGGTCCCGGGAATCCCCGTCTCGCCCGAGGGGAGTCCGGTGACCGGGTCGTCAATCGTCTCGAGGGCAGGGGGTGAGGTCGGCGGCTCGGCTCGCGGGGGACCCGGCGCGACGTGCCGGGCGGTTTCTCTCTTCGTCATCGGGTGAACCACGCCCGGGTCGAAATATATAGAATTTCAATTTAGACTATATTTGTAAACATAGCATCACGTCTTCTTCGGTCCGCGGCCCCCGGGAGGGCTGCGGCGGCTGCCGAGCCTAGGCGGACGGGCCCGGGGGCGTGGGAACCGTCGGGATTCCCTCACGGCTCCAAGCCTCGAAGGCGCGGAAGTCGAAGTCACGGCCGAGGTAGGCCCGGACCAGCTCCTTGGCCGGGCGGGTGCTGCCGGGGGTCAGGATCTCGCGTACGTAGCGTCCCGCAATCTCACGGTCCGTCAACGTGCCCTTGGTGAAGAACGGGCTCAGGAGGTCGCGGGCGATGACGAGCGACCAGACGTACGTGTAGTAGATCGCAGAGTAGCCGGTGAGGTGGCCCCACGAGGTCGTGGGGTGGTACCCGGTCTCGAGCGGGGTCGGGAAGTACCGGTCGTAGATCTCTTGGAACGTCGCCGACACATCGAGGCCCGCCGGCGACCGGTCGTACAGCTCGAGCGAGATGGCGGCGAGCGCGACCTGACGCAGCCACCGAGAGGAACGACCCAGCGCGGAGGCGGCCTTGAGCCGTTGAAGGAGTTCTGACGGGATCGGCTCGCCCGTCTCGGGGTTCCGGGCGAACCGGGCAAGGGTCGCGGGGTCCCGCGCCCACTCCTCGAAGAGCTGGGAGGGCGCCTCGACGAAATCCCACTCCACGAACGACATCGTGGTGTAGAGCCACGGCCCGTGCCCCGAGAACAGGGCGTGCAGGAGGTGCCCGAACTCGTGGAAGAAGGTCACGACGTCGGAATACTGCATGCGGACCGAATCGGCGGGCGTCCCCGCGTCGAGGAAGTTGCAGACCAGCGCACTTTGGGGAAGTTGGACTCCTTCGATCCCGTCCCGGATACCGAAGCAGGCGGCGTGGGTGTACTTTCCCTCCCGGGGAACGAGGTCGAGGAAGAAGCGCCCGAGGGGTTGGTCGCCGAGCGTTACGTCGTAGGCCTCGACCGTGGGGTGCCAGAGGGTTTCGGACTCGACCCGGTGGAACCGGATCCCGAACAGCTCCTCGCAGAGGGCGAACAGGCCGTCCCGCACCGACCGGTAGGGCAGGTACTCTCGGAGCGTTCGGGTGTCGACCCCGTACTCCTCGGTGCGGATCTTTCCGTCGTAGTACCCGTCCCCGTAGAAGCTCGCATCCCACAGCTCAAGACGCGGGGCGGAGGGCAGGTCGCGCCGCTTGCGCGCGAGCAATCGGTCGAGCTCGGCCCGGGACGGCTCCCGTAGTCCGTCCGCGATGCGCGTGAGGAAGGACCGGGCCGCCGCGGGCGAGCCCATCATCTTGTCCTCGATCGCGTACGCGGCGTAGGCAGGATAGCCGAGGGTCGCCGCGAGTTCGAAGCGGCGAGTCAACAGCCGGCCCAGGACCTCGACGTTTTCCGGGTACGCGCGGTTCATGAACTCGAAGAGGAGGCGCTGGCGCACGTTCGCGCGGTCCGCGTAGGCCATGACCGGCAGAAAGTCGGGATAGCGCGTCGTGATCCGGACCTTCCCGTCCACCCCGGCCACGTGGCCCGCGAGATAGTCGGGCGGCAGGCCCGTGAGCTCGTCCGCCCCGGAGAGGTCGACGCTCCGCTCCAGTCGGGCCACGTTCTGGTTGTACTGGTTGCAGAGACTGTCGATCTCGTTGTTCAACTCGAGCAACTGGGCCCGGACCTCGGGTGCCTTCTCCGCACCGGCCCGCCGAAGGTCCCGGAGCATCTTCTCGACGGCGTACTGGGTCGGGCCATCGACATCGGTCAGGTCAACCTCCTGGAGCGCCCGGTAGGCGGCATCGTTGACCCGGAACGTGTTGAAGAATCGGTCCGCCGCCTCCGAGGCGGCCCGACCGGCCGTTCGGATCTCCTCGTCCGGGTGGACGGCGAACAGGAAGCTCCCGTGGCTCGCCACGTCGCGCACCCGGAGGAGGATTCGGTCGAGGGAGGTCAGGAAGCCCTCCACGGTCCGTTTTCCCGGCGCCTGCAGAAGTTCGGTGACCTCCCGTTCAGCCTCCGTGACGAGCCGAGACGACCTTTCCGTGAGCATCGGGGCCGTCAACGTCCAGGGAAGTTCTCCGAGGTGGGCCGTCGGCCGGGGCTGCGTATTCGACACGGTGGGGTCGGCCCATGGAGACCGACCGCCTCATATCCTCGTCGCGGGCAGGTTCTCCGATTCGGCCGGCGCTCCCTGCCGCGGGCCACCGTGCGCCGCGCGCCGGCGGAGGAATCGGCAGGCGGTCACCTCTAAGTCCAGTGCGTCGATGGCGTCGGGGAGGGGACAACGTGCACCGGCGCTCGTGGGTTCTCGCCCTGGCATGCCCCGGCCTCCTCCTGATGGCTGCCGCCTTCGGGGGGGTGGCGCCCGGACTGCCGTCAACGACCGGTCCGTGGGTTCCCTTGGAGTCGGGCACCTCCGTCCACCCCGCCGGGGCGACCCCCCGATCGGCCGCCACTTTTGCCAGCTACGGGTGGCAACCTCTCGCCGGATCCTCCGGATTCCCTCAAATGTACCAGACCAGCATCGCTTCCGACCCCGTCGACCACTCCTTGGTCATGTTCGGGGGATGCGTCGGCCCCGGGACCTGTACGCTGACCAACCAGACCTGGGTTGATGCGAACGGTAGCTGGACCGAGATCCACCCGGCCCTCTCGCCGAGCCCCCGCACGGCCTCGCTCATGGCCTGGGACCCCGCGGACGGGTACGTCCTGCTCTTCGGGGGTTCGAACGCGAGCGGACTTCTGAACGACACGTGGGCCTTCAAGAATGGGACGTGGAACCCGGTGATCCCGAGCGGGCCCTCGCCGCCCCCGGCCCTGGACGGAGGGTTGGCCTACGACCCGAGCGACCGCGAGATGGTCCTGTTCGTCGGGACCCCCTGCGCGGTCGGATGCGGTACCTGGGTGTACGCGGGGGGCACCTGGACCAAACTCGCGCTGAGCGTTCAGCCCCCGAACCGCTCGAGCGAAGGGTTTACGGAGGACGATGCCGATAACGGCGCACTTCTCTTCGGCGGGGAGACCGGATCGGGGTCGATCCGGGGCGACACCTGGCTCTTCTCCCACGGCGCGTGGGGCGAAGTGAACTCCTCCGTGGCTCCGTCGCCCCGCCTCGACCCGGCCCTCGCGTGGGATCCGTCGCTCAACGCAGACGTCCTCTACGGAGGCGTGGGATGCGCCTCGAACTGTTCCCCGGACAACGACACCTGGGAGTTCCAGAATGGGACATGGACGGAATGGACCGGCGGGACGACGGCCGCGCCCCCTCCCGCCCTCGGCCTGGTCGAGGACCCCCCCACGCGGGTACTGATCCTGGTCGGGGCATGCACCTCCACCCCGTGCTCCAACCGGACGTTCTGGGGGTTCGGCGAGCCGAACCCCGTGCAGGTGGCCTCCGAGGGGAGCTCGTGCGCTAACTTCACGCTCGGGTACGTCAGCCTGGGGTCGGGCGGAACCGCGGACCTCCTCAACGGGACGTACCCGCTGCGCATCGTGGCGTGCTCGGGCTATCTGGTTGGGAACGTGACGACGGGTCCGTCGCTCATCGCGGTCCTCTCCAACGGGAATTCGACCGCGTGGTCCGGCTCCGTGCTCGTCCAGGGCGCCGGACTCATCCAGGCCAACTTCACCCACGTTGCGTCGAACCCTCCCCTCTCGGGGCTCAACGCGATCTCGGTCCTCGGTCTCACGTTCCTCGAGCTGCTGCTGGTGCTCGTGGCGTTCGCCGCGGTCGCAGGGATCGCCCTCGCCTTGATCATCACGGCGCGGCGACGGGCCCGCACCCCTGCACGCCCGTCGGACGCGCCGGTCGGGAAAAAACCGCCTCCCCGGTAATATGGGTTTGACCCTTCCGACCCAGTGCTCGGCTACGCTCACCGGGTAGGGTCGGCGGGGGCCGCTGGGATCAGCCCAGGCGTGCGGCGATCGCCCGGGCCAGCCGACGTGGGGCCTCCGCGGAGCTGGCGAGGAAGAGGGACGGCTCGACCAATTCGAGCTCCATGAGACACAGGGCGCCTTCCTCCGTCCGTGCGAGGTCGGCCCGCGCGTACAGGGTGGGAGTATCGAGCGCCCGCAGCACGCTCGACCCGAACGCCCGCTCTTCTTCGGTCGACGCGACCGGCTGTCCGCCGGCCGGCCCGTGCTCGGGGGAGAGGGCCGCCCGCCGGTCGACCGCGTGGGAGAACTCGTGGTCCACGAAGATGAGCGAGTGCTCGCCCGGAGTCTCGACGCTCGAAAGGTAGGGCTGGACGAGCACCTCGTGCTCGGCGCACAGTTGCCGGTAGAGTGGCTCGCTCACCGCAAGCGAGTCCCGGGTCGCGAGGTGCGTGCGGTGGGCGGCCGCGGAGACCGCAGGTTTGAAAACGGCCCGACTCCAGCGGTGTTCCTCGAACAGCTCGGCCAGGGACTTCGAGCCGTCGCTCCACACCGTAGGAACAATCGCCACACCCCGTCGCTGGAGGTCACGGAGATATGATTTGTGCGAATTCCAACGTACGACGGGTGCGGGATTCCACAGGCGTGTGGCCCGCGCCACCTCGTCGACCCAATCCAGGAACTCCGCGCGTCGGAGATGGTAATCCCACGTCGATCTCAGGACGGCGGCGTCGAACTCGTTCCAGACCACGCGGGGGTCGCTCCAAACGGCGGGCCGAGCGTGGACCCCGAGGCGTTCGAGCTCGGGGGGCAAGAGCCGGTCGTCGTCCGCGAGGTCTGGGAGGCCTGCATGGGTAACGAGTGCAACCTTCATCGAGATCGATCCTGCGGGGGTTCGCCCTTCAGGGGGTGCGGCTCTTGAGCCGGACCCCGTCGGAGCCTTCGGTCGTGAGGCCGGCCTGGAGGCAGTGCTGCAATATCCGGTTCAACCCGGCGAGCGATATCCGGTGTCCTCGGTGTTCCAGCTCCTCCAGGAGCTTGCGGCGACGGACCGGTCCCGAGGACGAACGCAGGATCGCGAGGACGGGGTCTACCATTCCCGGGGCGATCCCGAAGATGGCGGGGCCCGACGCGGCGGGTGTGATTTCGCTCACCGTCCATATGACGAAAGGACCGGGATAAAACGCCGGCCTTGAGCTCCCGGCCGAACGGGAAACCCGCCCCCGTCGGGCCGAGTTGACCATGGCTATTCATGCGCCCATGCCCACCGGGAACCCGTGCGCTCTGCCCACCGGTCCGCCGACATCGCGACGGCCGCGAACCTGATCCGAGAACTCGAACGGATGCGCGTCGAGGTCGTCCGGCTTGAACGCCGCCAGCCGCTGCAGTCGTTCGGGGTCCGTCGTCCCAGCGCGAGGAACCTGGTCGACTACCTCGCCTTTCGACGGTTCGACGCCCGTGGGATCCAGGAGGGGCTTGCGCGGCTGGGCCTCTCCTCGCTCGGCCATGCGGAAAGCCACGTGCGAGGCAACCTCGACAGCGTGCTCCGCCAGCTGTATCTGCTGACGGGCTGGACGCCTCCGGCCCACCCGCTTGCTAGTTCGCTCGGCCCCGAGGCCGGGCGAAAGCTCATCGACCGGCACGCTCGCGCGCTGCTCGGGCCTGGGCGGCCCGGGCGACGGACCCGGATCATGGTCACCGTCCCGGGCGAACTCGCGTCCGACACCGAACAGCTACGCGAGCTGCTGGATGCCGGAATGGACTGCATGCGGATCAACTGCGCCCACGATTCCGCCCTGGTCTGGCTCGAGATGATCTCGAACCTCCGCCGGGCCGAACGGGGCACCGGACGACGGTGCCGCGTCGAGATGGACCTCAGCGGGCCGCGGTTGCGCACAGGGCCCCTCGCCCCCGGGCCGGCGGTCATTCGGATCCGCCCGACGCGGAACGAGTTCGGTCGGGTGCTCCGACCCGGCTCGCTGTGGCTGATCCGGGAGGGCGACGCCGACCGTGCTGACGAGGCCGGGATCCCCTCGGTGAGTCTCCCGAACGATTGGCTGATGCGACGACGGCTCGGGTCAGCGGTGGAGCTCACCGATGCCCGGGGCTCGCCCCGGACCTTCCGCGTCGCCGCCGTCCGGCCGGGGGCCCGCCTGGTCACGACCCAGAAGACCGTCTACCTGGCGAACGGTGGGGAGCTGCGCTCGCGTCCCGCGCCCGGAGCCCGTTGGGACGTCGCGAACGTCTCCGTGCCGGCCCGTGGGGGGACGGCGATGCTTCGACGCGGGGACACGGTGCGCCTCACCTCGCACACGGTCGTCGGGCACGGCGAGGTCCGGGACGAGGCCGGGCACCTCCGCTCGCCGGCGACGTTCCCGGTCCTCCCTGCCGAGGCACTGCACTCCCTGCGCATCGGGGAGCGCGTCTGGTTCGACGGGGGGCGGGCCGGGGGGATCACGACCCGGGTGCGGGCCGGCGAGGTACTCCTGCGGATCACCCACGCCCGACCCCAAGGGGTCCGCCTCGGGGCGGACAAGGGCCTCAACTTCCCAGACACGTCGCTCCCGATCCCGCCGCTCACTCCCAAGGACCTCGACGACCTCGATTTCGTGGTCGCCCACGCGGACGTGGTCGGGTATTCCTTCGTCCAATCGGCCGCGGACGTCCGGGCCCTGCGGAAGGAGCTGGCCCGACGGTCCGCGCCCGACATGGGTGTCGTGCTCAAGATCGAAACCGGTCGGGCCTTCGATCTGCTCCCCGAGATCCTGCTGGCCGCACTGCACGCTCCCGTCGCCGGTGTGATGATCGCGCGCGGCGACCTCGCCGTCGAGGTCGGGTACGAGCGGCTCGCCGAGGTGCAGGAGGAGATCCTGTGGATCTGCGAGGCGGCCCACCTTCCGGTCGTCTGGGCGACCCAGGTCTTGGAGGGACTCACCAAGATCGGGCTCCCCTCTCGGGCGGAGGTGACCGACGCGGCCATGGGGGCCCGAGCGGAGTGCGTCATGCTGAACAAAGGTCCGCATCTGGTCGAGGCGGTGCGGGCGCTCGATAGCATCCTTCGGAGGATGGAGGCGCACCAAGCGAAGAAGAGCGCACGACTGCGGCACCTGCAGGTCGCCGAGCGGTTCTTCGAACCGTCCGAAGGGGACCGGACGATTTCCAGCTCCGTGCCCTCGGCACCGACGTGAGGCGCGGAGGCAGTCCCAGCCCCTTGGCCGACGCGCGCGCGGTCGAGGGCGGGGCCCGACAATGTGGGGGAGGAGCTACGAGGCAGACTGGGACATTTATTCGCAGTGAGCCGTTGCGTTGAGATGGCCAAGCCCCTCTTTCCTGGGGAGAGTACAGTGTCGGCTCATGATCTTCGTTCGACAGCACATCGGAGCGACCACCTCCGATTGTGGATAGTTACGGCGCTGATCGTGGGATTGGTCGGACTGCCCGCCGCTCTTTGGGCGACCGAGGCCACGAAAACGTTCTCCGGTCAGGTCTCCACGTACGGAACGCACTGCACGTATTGCCCGGCACAAGTGCCTAACCACCTGTTTCTACCTGCCGGGACGAATATCGACCTCCATTGGGCGGACACAAGCGTGGGATACGTCGGATTCGCCGTGCACCTGCCCGGAGCGTCGGGGTCGGTTCTCTCGCAATGCTCTTGGGGAAATGCCACTACCGGTGCCTGTTCATTCGCGTCCATCGGCGGAAACTACACCTTCGATGTCTGGGACGCCCAAGGAACTGTGCAGGGACCCCAATTGGTGGATTACGGCGGGAGCTACCAAGTATCGATCTTCTGAGCCTCACGATATCCATCTGACGTCTTGGCAATCGGTTGGGGTCGAGCGCGGTCGAGGGCGGGCGGAAAGGTGCTCTATTGCGACACCGACTCCGCCTTCGTCACACCGTCAGGGCTTTCGGCGGACGTCGGGGCGGCATTCTTCGGACTCAACCCCCATGAGGAGGAAACTTCGTTCCTAAAGGACGAGGCCTTGGACAAGGCTCCGAAGGAGGAGTATCCGAAGGGCTCGCCCGATCATTCTCCTCGGTTCTACGGCCTGTCGGCCAAGCGCTACTGCCTCTTTGTCCGAGACCGGTTTGGCCGGCCGCACGTCTTCCGAAGGGCTGCGTTCGACCATGGCCTCGGCTCCTATCAGGTCGGAACAGGTCGGGAGGAATGGGTAGTCCACCTTTGGGAGCGAATCATCGAGAAGGGCGAAGCTGCGTCAGAGGACTATCACGGAGTTCCGGCCACCACCGAATTCTTTCTCTCAACTCCGAACCTCCTTCCTCGAATTCGTCGCCTCGGTGACATTCGACCATTCACATTCCTGACGGCTCGGCTCGTAGAACCCGGTGGACCAGATGAAATGCGGTCCGAACTTGTTGCGTACGTCGACCCAAAGGACTCGACCGCCCAAGCAGAGTTGATGGCCATGCCGCGCCAGCGGTCTTGGGGGTCGGTAGTCGAGGAGTTTGTCCGCCACTCAGACTGGAAATACAACTTCGACTCGGCGGGCCCAGCGATCCGAAGGAACGTCCTAGTTCGTAAAGAGAACTTGGTCCGCCTGGGGAAGGAGGCGAATCGGATTGAGGCAGCCCGTGTCCTTGGTCAGAGTGCGGTCGGAGGGCGGGCGAAGCGGTACGTCGACTCGGACCCGTTCAAGGGGAGTGCGACGGAGGTCGCACGGAGGTTGGGGGTGAGCCGGAGGACGGTTTACAGCAGGCGCAAAGCGGCCAGGTCCTGAAACTGCGCAGGGTCGGATGCGAGATCGCCCCAAGCTGCCCTTGAAACTCGCGGCTCCTCGAAACTTCCCCACTGAAACGTTGAGAAGGAGGTGTTCAGGTGAGACCGCCGTCAAGGAGTATTGAGGCAACTTCTGGACGGTCAGTAGCTAGCGTCCTCAGCAGTGGGCCCTGACCTCACCCACCAGGCGGCCCGATTTCTCGAGGCTCGCAAGTTCAACGCGAGTCCCAGCGAGGCGCCAATGGCAAGCGCCCCCGCCAACGTCGATAGGAGCAACGCGTCCCCAAGGGCACTAGATGCAATCACCGGATGCAACGGGTAGTCAAATACGAGGAGTTGAAAATACACAACTTCGACAATGCCGACGGAAATGCCCAAGGGAGCCAACTTGGGGATGACTGCGACCGCGAGCATCAAGCCACCGATCGTGAGGAAGAGGAGAGCGCCCCAGAGCGGTAACACTTCGGCGAATGGCGGAATGCAGTTCGGGTCTTCCGGCAGACATCCCGTACCACCCGGGGTGAAGCTGTTTCCAGAGACAAGAAACCACGTGACATACAGGCTAGTCCACGTTAGGACGGCCGCGGCCGCGAGTCCGCATCGAGACAGCCATTCAACTATTGTTGAGCGAGCGCTTTGCAACATTCTACGCGCCTCCGACTAAGTGTTCGGGTCACCTGGGTCCTCGAGCCCGAACTGAGTGCTGGGGTCTTGGGGAGATATGCTGGTCGGTATTCCATACTCAGTACCGCAACTACAACCGGTGCTGATGAGCATCATCACCCCTGTCCCACCAATCAGGCCGGTCGCCGTCCCATTCTGATATGTGGTCCAAGAGAGGTCGTAGAAAGTCAATTCGTCGAATGCCGGCATCACGTAGCGGCTGTTGCCGGTGCCGGTCGAGGCATCTTCCGCAACCCAATCTGAGGCAGATAGGTTTGCATAGAATGGAGGTTTCGAATAGCTCTGAGTGGAGCCGTTGTACCACGTCGTCTGCCCAGTGGAAGAATACCAACCACCAATGCTCCAAGTGTCAATCCCCGTTTTAGGAGCGCAAACATTCATTGAAACTTTCGTCGGGAGGTTCGAAGTTTGCGAACTAGTCTCATAAAACGTCTCCGGGTGCGCTGGTGTAGCGCCCTCGGCAAAATAGTTAAAAACAGTCGAGCCGCCAGAAGCGCTAGTCGTTTGCCAGATCTCTACACCTGCCTGCCAGAGGCTGCTATTGCCCTCAATCCCGCCAATACCAACCCAGAGCGACATCTCATCCAACTGTCCGGCTCCCTGACCGGATGGGTCGGAAACTTCGGGAAACCAGACGCTCGCGGATGTGCACGAAAAAACCTCAGGGTAGCCAGACGTGGTGATGGGGGTATTCACGTAACCTCCCCAGATGTTCGAATCCGTCACGTTGCTCGCATTCGAGACGGCCTCCAGAGTGCCCGTGCCCGGGTCAACGGAGGCAGTGAATGTAGTGCTGGCGCTGAAGTTGTTCGCAAAAGTACCTATGTTGCTAACCCACCCCAGGAAGTCGGCCGGGACATTCGTCAGAAGCACGACGGGCACTGGCTTGCCCAAGGGGAGCTCGATGAACTCTCCGGCAGAGAGAACGGTTCCATTGACCTGGGCGGCCAGAGATGCGTAATAGGATTGGAACTGGATGAGGTCATGGGTGGGCCTGCACGGATCGCACGCACTGCAAGGCAGGCACCTACCATCCGGGTCGGCAAGGACTTGGCCCGAAGGGACGAGGAGAGCCCCGATAATGGCAGCCGTAAGGGACAATCCGAGTGCGGTCGGCGAGCGGCGGCGCACCTTATACAAGAGCGTAACCCCTCGGATAAATATTCCCACCTAAGGGCCACCGTGGGTCCGACGTTCCCGCAGCTCACCGAACAGGGTCTCGGCCAAGTTGACGGTTGCCACGGCGTCACGTTGAACGTCACCAGCAGCGCAACCGCCGCGATGGTCAAGAACAGATCGAAGACCACGAGCGCGATGCGGTTGGGATCGGAGTCCGGAAGGGGCATTTCCGAGCCGCTTCTCTGACGGAGAAACGGCCCAGCTAGTGCAATTTTCCTCGAATTGGGTATACCCCGACGGCAGGATGGGGGGGTAATGCCAATTCGACTCCAGGCGATACCACGACCTGTAATCCGGACCCGGATGGATGTTGACATCCCCCCGATTCCAGACTTCTTTCACTCCCGTCTTTATTGGGTCTTCCAATTGGTGTACGATGGCGAGGGCTCCGTATCGGCTGGCTCTAGGGGAGTTATTCGGAGACCCAGTCGACAGGACGGTTTGGCGAATTGGTCTCGGCATGCGGGGCCATGAGCATGGCTATCGGGCACAACCTGGAAGCGACGCCGTTCCCGACGGGTGGGTTACCAATGAGGGAATCTTCGGTGCGGAGTTTGGGGCCCAAGGGAGCTGGGCTCAGCATGTGTGGCCTCAGTTAGAGTCCGAGGGAGTTTCGCGGGCAGACTATCTCCCGTTTGAAACCGACGAAGAAGACTAAGACGTCCTGCTTCGCGGCCATGATGAGCGAC
>JBEKJG010000026.1:0-22807 GCA_050011355.1 Thermoplasmata archaeon
GAGATCCAGCGGAGGCTCGAGGGGATCTCGCGGACCGCGGATGAACTGCTCGCATGCGCCAGCCCCGATGCTCGGCGGGAGGCTGGCCGGTTGCTGAACCGACAGGCCAACCAGTTGTTCGCCTTCTATCTCGACCACATGAACGGGGAGGAGCTCACCCTCGTGCCGTTGATGAAGGAACGACTCTCCGATTCCGAGATACTCCGGATGCGGCAGGCGGTCGAGGACGCGATGAGCCCCGAACGATTCCGAGAGTACATGCACTGGATGCTCCCGGCGCTGGACCTTCATGAATTGACGGGGATGTTCAAGGAAGTGAAGGCGGGCGCGTCTCCCGAGGAGTTCGAGCAATTTGCACGACTCGGTGAGGCAGAGATCGACCCCGCCCGCTGGCAGTCACTGCGGGCGCGCGTGGGGTTCTAGGCCACTCGGGGCCTCGGAAATCCATGAGGAGCCCTCCACGGCCCCGACGGGATCGAACCGTCCCCGCGCCCGGCGATCGCCGGAGCGTCGCCGCGCGGCCCGCACCTCTCGAGAACTTGTATGATCATACTGCCGGCCCGGACCTTCCCCTTCCGCGAGCGCTCGCCCGACCCTACGGTCCCTTCCGTTTGCCCCGGGGGGTCCACGGACCCTATGTCGTCGGGAATTTCGCCAGCACACTCGACGGGGTGGTCTCCCTCCAGTCGCCGGGCGCGTCCAGCGGCGGAGAGATCACTGGATTCGACCCCCGCGACCGCCTGCTCATGGGCATCCTCCGAGCGGCCGCCGACGCAGTCGTCATCGGGGCGGGGACCCTCCGTGCGGTCCCCCGCCACGTCTGGACCGCCGGGCACGTCGTTCCTTCGCTCGCGAAGGAGTTTGCGACCCTGCGACGACGGCTGGGTAAACCGCCCACGCCGTGGAACGTGGTCGTCACCGCCTCGGGCCGGCTCGACCTTCGGTTGCCATTGTTCACTCGGGGCGAGGTGCCGGTACGTATCGTCACCACCTCCGCCGGCGCCCGACGCCTGGGGGAGGTGAGGGACCTACCTTCGGTGGAGGTGACGACCGTCCCGGGCCGGAGGTCGGTCCGGGCGGTGGACGTCCTTCGGGCGATCCGGACCCCGGGGCGTGGCGGGGTCGTGTTGGTGGAAGGGGGCCCCCACCTGATCGGGTCGTTCTTCGCGGAGCGCCGGTTGGACGAACTGTTCCTGACCTTGGCCCCGCAGGTGGCCGGCCGCGACCGCATCACTCGCCCGGGGCTCGTGGCCGGACACTCTTTCGCTCCGGAGCACCCGCTCTGGGGTTCGCTCGTGGGGGTCCGACGCGGAGGAAGCCTGTTGTTCCTCCGGTTCACCTTTGCGGCGAGCGCTCGCCCCCCCGGCACGTCCCGTCGCCGACTTCCCCGGCGCCCGGACGGGCGACGTTAATCGCGGTGGCCCACCAGGCTTCGGTCCTTCTCGACCTTCCCGAGGAGGGTCTTCATGTCCTCGGCGTGTTCTTCTTCCATCGCGAGGATCTTTTCCATCATCACTCGGCTGGTCGAGTCGTTGTTCCCGAGGTAGCGGATGATCTCGGAGTAGGTGTCGATCGCGATCCGCTCGGCGATCAGGTCCTCCTCGATCATCTCGACCAGTGTCTTGCCCTCCTTGTATTCCGAGTGCGCACGGGTCACGAGGCCCTCCGGGTTGAAGTTCGGCTCGCCGTCAAGCTGGGTGATCCGGGCGGCGATCATGTCGGCGTGGCCCTGCTCCTCGGCGGCGTGCTGAGCGAACTCCGCGGCGACGGAGATCGCGTTGATGCCGGCGGCCATGTACTGGTGGCGCTTGTAGCGGAGGACGCAGACGATCTCAGTGGCGAGAGAATCGTTGAGAATGCGGACGACCTCCTCCCGATTCGACCTGTACTCCGGGGTGACGGCCCCGCGCTCGATGTGCTCCCGGGCGCGTCGTCGGATCTCTTTGATATCGAGGAGGAACGGTCCTTCGTTCGCCGCTTCGGTGGGGCCGGTCATGGTGCCGCCTTCACGGCCCCCCCTCCTATAACCTCCCCGGAGTGAGGGTCCACCAGATGCGGTCGTACCTGTTGGCCTTCGGGTTGGTGGCGATCATGCTGGGGCTGTTCCTCCTCTTCGCGGGGTTCGTCCGGATCGGTTGCACGGTCGGTGGGACGAACTCCACCCCGACGTTCACCAGCTGCAACGGGGCCACGGAGCTCGAGGAGGCGGGGGGGGTGCTGACCGTCGTCGCCGTGGCGCTCTTTGCGGGCGCGCTCGTCCCCGACCAGACCTCCCGCTACAAGTGACCCCGTATACTCCGATACGGAGCCGAGCGGGCGCCGGTCGCTCACGGGAATCGCCGTGAGGCTTATTCGCGCGGGGGACTCACCGACCGTTCGATGGCACCTACCGGGCACGAAGGGCCCTCGCGGATCCTCATCCTCGACGTCGGCGGCAGCCATGTCAAGGCGGCCTTCTCCGATAGCGCTCGTGAGCGCAGGGTCCCGTCGGGATCCCGCCTGACCCCGGAGCGGATGATCCGGCGGCTTTCGAAGCTGCTGACGGGGGAGTTGTACGACGCCGTGGCGATGGGATACCCCGGACTGGTCGTCCACGGCCGCATCGCACGCGAGCCGCACAATCTCGGCGCCGGGTGGGTCGGGTTCGATTTCGAGGAGGCGTTCGGTTGCCCGGTGCGGATCGTCAACGACGCGGCGATGCAGGCGCTCGGAAGCTATCGCGGGGGCCACATGCTCTTCCTCGGGCTCGGCACCGGTCTCGGCTCCGCAATGATCGTCGAGGGGCGGCTCCAACCGATGGAGCTCGCCCACCTCCCGTACAAGAAGGGCCGTTCGTTCGAGGAGTACGTCGGCGAGGCCAGCCTCCGGCGGCTCGGGCGGAGGAAGTGGCAGAGGGAGGTCTATCGCGTCGTGGAGCTCCTCGAGGCGGCGCTTGAACCGGATGAGGTGGTGCTGGGCGGGGGCAACGTGCGCAAGCTCGACCGGCTCCTTCCCGGCGTTCGCCGCGGGGACAATCGAGAGGCGATCGTGGGCGGGGTCCGTCTTTGGGGCGGCTCTGCGTGGCCGGGGTTCCCCGCGACCGGCCCCGAGGTCTTCCGGACGACGCCCCACCCCCGGTCCCCGAAGCGGACCCCGGCCCGGGCACGACGTTCCCGCTAGGCCGTGCGATCGGACCGGGCCGCCGCCGGCAGCTCCGAGGCGGCGGCGCGGTCGACGAACCAGATCGTCGGGCCGCTCGACCGCACCCGGCTCGCCGGAATGCGGTCCGAGCCGGCCGGCGGGGACCGGAAGACCCGGGCCAGGGCAGGGGCCTTCTCCGCACCCGACGCGAGGAAGACCACCGCGCGGGACGACGCGAGGGCCGGCAGGGTCAGGGTGAGCCGGGGTACCCAGGGGGGCTCGCCGGACCTCTGGACCGCCACGACGGAGCGACGGCGCTCCCGGAGGGCGGAGGACCCGGGGAACAGCGATGCGGTGTGGCCGTCCGGCCCGACCCCGAGCAGGACGAGGTCGAAACGTGCGTGCTCGACGTCGCCGGGGTCCGCTAACGGGCCGATGTGGCGGGCATACGCCCTCGCGGCACGGGAAGGGGGCCGGAGCTCCCCGCGCATCCGATGGACCCGACGGGCGGGGACCGGCACCCGGGCCAGCAGTGCCTCCCGTGCCATCGCGTAGTTTGACTCGGGGCTCTGCGGCGGAACGCACCGCTCGTCCCCGAAGAACACCTCCGTGCGGTCCCAGGGGAACCGGTGGAGGTACCGCGTGGCCAGGAGCGCGTACAGTCCCCGAGGGGTCTGGCCTCCCGCGAGGACCCAGACGAACCGTCCCCGGTCGCGGACGGCCGCGCGCGCGGCGTTCGCCACGTATCGTGCCGCGGCCCCGGTCACCGACCGGAGGTCGGGAAAGATCGCAAGCTCGCGACCTACTCCGCGCTCCACCGGTGCCCCCACGCGTCGGCCAGCTTCTTCGCCGCCTCCGGGCCCTCCGAGCCCGCGGCATAGAACTCCAACGGGGGAGGTGTCGTCAGGATCGAAGCGTAGAGCCGCCAGGATTCCTCGACCTCGTCGGCGCGCACGAAGAGGCTGGCATCCCCGATCATGACGTCCTGGACGAGGGTCTCGTACCCGTCCGGGATCACGCCGAACACGTCCGAGTACTGGAACTTCATCCGATGGGTCTGGACGCGCATCTCGCGTCCGGGTACCTTGATCTCGAAGGCGATCTCGAATCCCTCCTCGGGTTGGAGGAGGATCGTGAGCCGGTCGGGGTTCATCGCGTAGTCCGTCTCGGACTGGAAGAACGACACGGGGGGTGCCTTGAACGTCACGACCACCCGGCTCGCCTTGGCCGGGAGACGCTTGCCGGTCCGGACGAAGAACGGAACGTTCTGCCACCGCCAGTTCGCGATCCGGAGTCGGAGCGCGAGGTACGTTTCCGTGGTCGAGGTGGGGGAGACTCCCTCCTCCTGCCGGTACCCCGGCACCCCGGTGCCCCCGACCGCGCCCGCGGTGTACTGTCCCCGCACGACATCCCCGGGGGCGATCGGGAGCACACTGCGCAGGACCTTCACCTTCTCGTCTCGGATGTCGTCCTCGTTGCGTCGGGCGGGAGGCTCCATCGCGACCAGCGTCAGGACCTGCGTGACGTGGTTCTGCACCATATCGCGCAGCGCGCCCGAGGTCTCGTAGTAGCCTGCACGCCCCTCGACCCCGAGGCTCTCCGCCACGGTGATCTCGATGTCCTCCACGCGGTCGCGGTTCCAGTCGGACTCGACAAACGCGTTCGCGAACCGGAAGACCAGGAGGTTCTGGACCGTCTCCTTGCCGAGGTAGTGATCGATGCGGTAGATCTGCTTCTCCGTGAAGTATCGGTGGGCGAGGGCATTCAGGGCCTCGGCCGACGCGAGGTCCCGTCCGAACGGCTTCTCGATCACGACCCGCGTCCAACCGGGGCCGTTCGCAAGGCCCTCCGTACCCAGCCCCTCGAGCGTCGGCCCGAACGCCTCGAGGGGGAGCGCCAGGTAGAAGATCCGGTTCCCCGACAGGCGGTGGTCCCTCTCCAGCTGCTCCAGGCGCGCCCGAAGCCCGGGGTAGCCGGCAGGCCCCGTGCCGCTGAGGCTGAAGTAGAACAGCGTCGACGACGCGAACGCGTGGAGCTCGGCATCGGACCCGACCCGGTCGGCCGCCAACGATTTCGTGCACGACTCCCGGAACGCGGCGTCGTCGAGAGGATGTCGGGCCACGCCGAGGACAAGGCTGCCGGCCGGGAACCGGCCCTGGGCGCGGAGATGGTACAGCGCCGGCAGGAGCTTCCGCTGCATCAGGTCCCCCGTCGCCCCGAACACCACGAAGAGATGGGGCGGGACTTCGGGGTCGGCCATGCCTACGGCTCCGTCTTGACTTCGTGGCCGCCGAACTTGTTCCGCATCATCGCGAGAAGCTTCTCGGTGAACGGGTCGGACTCGCGCGAGCGAAGGCGCTGCTGGAGCGCGAGCGTGATGATCGGCGCCGGGATGTTGAGCTCCATCGCCTCCGAGACGGTCCAGCGCCCTTCCCCGGAATCCGCGACCCACGGCTCGACCCCCTTCAACGTCGGGTTCTCCGCCAGCGCGGCCTCGGTGAGCTCGAGCAACCACGACCGGACCACGCTGCCGTACCGCCACACCTCGGCGACCTGATGGAGGTCGAGCGCAAAGTCGCTCTTGGCCTGGAGCACGGCAAACCCCTCCGCGTACGCCTGCATGAGGCCGTACTCGATCCCGTTGTGGACCATCTTCACGAAGTGGCCCGAGCCGACCGGCCCCATGTGCCCCCAACCCCGCTTGGGTCCCGGAGCGAGCGTCTCGAGAACGGGCCGGAGGCGTTCGACGTCCGTCGCGGCTCCTCCGACCATCATCGAGTACCCTTCCGTGAGCCCCCAGATCCCGCCGCTGGTGCCGACGTCGACGAACGTGAATCCCCACCCGGTGACGGTCGCGGACCGACGCAGGCTGTCCCGGTAGTACGAGTTCCCCCCGTCCACGATGAGGTCGCCGGGCGAGAGGAGCGGTCGGAGCTGCGCGAGGGTCTGGTCGACCGGGTCCCCGGAGGGGATCATCAGCCAGACGACCCGAGGGGGAGCCAGCTGGCGGACGAGGTCGGCGAGCGAGGTCGCTCCGCTCGCCCCCTGTTCGACGACCGCCTGGACCACCGCGGGGGTACGCGCGAATCCGACCACCCTGTGGCCCCCCCGCACCAGTCGCACCGTCATGTTCCCGCCCATCTTCCCCAGGCCGACCATCCCGACTTCCATCCCTCTCCTCCTCACCCCGCGACCACGCCCGCCGATTCGAGCTCTTCGCGGACCCGGACGGGGTCCCGCACGCGCACCGCGCGGATGCCGAGGCGAGCCGCGGCCTCCACGTTCTCCGGACGGTCGTCCAGGAAGAGCGTCTCTTCGGGGAGATGTTGGGTGACCTGCAGAGCGTACCGGTAGGCGTCCGGGTCCGGCTTTCGACGGCCCGTGTAGCACGAGCTCAGGAAGGCATGGAACACCTCCCGGAGGTGGAAGGTGGAGATCCGGTGCTCGTTCAACTCGGTGGATTCGTTGTTGAGCGCCACCATCACGAACGTCCCGTCCTGGCGGAAGGCGCGGGCGCACGCCAGGGCCGATTCGTGCGGGGCGGAGAGGGACCACATGAACGCGCGAAACGCTCCCGCATCGAAGGCCCGTGGCACGTCGAAGACGGTCGCGGCCAAGTACCGGTCGAGGTCCATCCGCCCCGTTTCGAAGTCGTCCGCGACCCGATCGTGGCGACGTTCGAGCTCGGCCGGGTCCAGGTGGAATCGGGCGGCCGCGGCCGCCCTGCCGGCGCGGTCCCACGCATTGGTGAGCAGGACGCCCCCGACGTCCCACAGGAGCAGCGTTACCTTAGCCATCGAAGGCCTCGGCGAGCCGGGCGAGCCCGCCGGGGACGTCGCCGGCGAGGTCGACCCGGAGGACCCGGCGATCCTTCTGGCGAAGAGCCTGGTAGTCTCCGAGGGCCTGGGCCCGAATGAGCTGGCCGAACGAGTAGTCCGTATCGGGGACCGGAAGGTTGTGCTTCGGCGAATCGACGATCTGGAGGAACAGCCCCGACGGAGGCCCGCCCTTGTGGAGCTGGCCGGTAGAATGCAGGAACCGGGGCCCGAACCCGAGGGTGGTCGCGAGGTGCTGCCGCTCGAGGATGCGCCGCCGGAGACCTCCGAGGGATGCCCGGGTCTCGGGGGTCGGAGCGAGGTAGGCCTGGATCCCGATGTAGTCGCCCGGATGGGACGTGGACATCCATGCCCCGACGGCGTGACGCAGCCCGGCCGCATCGGCGGCCATGACCGTCGGCGTGGGAGTGCCGCTCGAGGTCCCCGCGGGTTGGGCCATCGCCTTTCGGGCGAGCTCCTTGGCAAATTCAACATCGGGCTGGTCGTACGGGTCGATCCCCAGGATCATCCCCGAAGCGGCGACCGCGAGCTCCCAGCGGAAGAACTCCTGGCCGAGGTCGAGCCGGTCGGGCACCCGGAGTCGGACCACCGGTTGGCCCGCGGACTCGAGTCGGCCGGTATGCGCCGCGAGCGCCGGGTCGGTCCGGTCGCCCTCCTGAATCTCGATGAACAATCGGTCGGTGCCGTATCTTTCGGGTCCGAGCTGCGGTTCGTCCACGACCGGCACGATCCCTCGACCGATCTTCCCGGTGCTTTCGGCCACCAACTGCTCCACCCAGTCGGGGAACGCGGCAAACCCGGGCGAAGCGTAGAAGGTGAGCTTGTCCCGACCGTGCGTCGCGAGTTCACCGAGGACCGCACCGAGGTCGAGCGCGGGATTCTGGGCGACCGGCACGCCCGGGCCGCACTGGGCGTCCATCGTCCGTGCGCGGTCCAGGATCTCCCGAACATCGACCCCGGCGAGCGCCGCGGGGACGAGACCAAAGTGGGTCAGGGCGGAGTACCGTCCGCCCACGGTCGGGACCGCGAGGAAGGTTTCCCGGAAGTGACGGTCCTTGGCGAGCTGTTCGAGTGGGGTCCCCGGGTCGGTGATCGCGACGAAATGCCGCCCGGGCGGGACGCCGAGCGTTCGGAGGGCATCCCAAAAGAAGTGGAAGAACGACAGCGGCTCCGTCGTGGTCCCGGACTTGCTGGAGACCAGGAACAGTGTCCGGACCGGGTCGATCCGCCGGGCGAGCGCCGCCACCGCCTCCGGATGGGTGCTGTCGAGTACCAGGAGTTCGGGATATCCCGCGCGGTGGCCGAACGTCCGCGCGAAGACGTCGGGGGCCAGACTGGAGCCGCCCATGCCCAGAACGACCACATGCTGGACCCCCTCCGCGCGGACCTCCTCGGCGAACGCGCAGAGCTCGTCCAGCTCGTGATGCATCGTCTCGGGAAGGTGCAGCCAACCCATGCGTGAGGCCACGTCCTGGGGCGGTGCCGCCGGCCAGAGGGACGGGTCGGAATGCCACAGCCGTTCCCCAACGTGGGCGTCGTTCCACGCGGCCAGCCGCGCAGCGACCCGGGACGCGTCTCCTCCAAGCCTCGTCGTCTGAGGGTCGACCGCGGCGGCGAGCAACGCGGCTTTCTTTGCGTCGAGGGAGCTCAGCAAATGCTCGTACGAGGCACTGAACAGGGCCACGCCTTCGACCTGGAGGTCGTTCGTGACCTTCTCGAGGTCCAGCCCGGCCCGCGTGAGGCGCTGGAGCAGCTCCCGCGCCTCGGGAAGGCCCTGCTCGATCGCGTCGGGTCGGATGACCCCGTGGTCCTCGAACGCGGTGAGCGTCGCGGGAGGGATCGTGTCCACGGTCTCCTTGCCGATCAGCTCCTCGACGTAGACGGTGTCGCGGAAGGTGGGGTCCTTTGCGCTGGTGCTCGCCCAGAGCACCCGTTGGGGGCGAGCCCCCTTGCCGGCCCAGGATACGAACGAGAGCCCATGGAAGATCTCTTGGAATCGCGCGTACACGATGCGGCAATTCGCGATCGCGACCTTTCCCCGAAGTGCCTTCGCCTCGGGGGTCCCGAGGGCGTCCAGCCGGGCGTCGACCGAGGTGTCGATGCGGCTCACGAAGATCGAAGCCACCGACGCGAGCCGCGTCGGGTCGGGCGCCCGGGACAGCCCGCGCAGATACGCCTGCGCGACCGCTTCGTAGTGCGAAAGGGAGAACATGAGAGTGATGTTGACGTTGATGCCGGAGGAGAGCAGTTCCTCGATCGCGGGGATCCCCTCGGGCGTGGCCGGGACCTTGATCAGCAGGTTCGGGCGATCGACGGCGCTCCAGAGACGTCGGGCCTCGGCGACCGTCCCCGCGGTATCGTGCGCGAGACGGGGGGAGACCTCGAGGCTGACGAACCCGTCCGCGCCCGCCGAACGGTCGAACACGGGGCGGAGCACGTCGGCGGCGCGCGTGACATCCTCGACCGCGAGGCGCTCGTACAGCTCGGCCGCGGAGAGCTCCGGTTCCCGCGCGAGAAGCGCCTTCAGGGCTTCGTCGTAGTCCTGGCTGCCCGCGATGGCCTTGTCGAAGATCGTGGGGTTGATGGTCACGCCCGTGATCCCGTCGACCTCGACCATCCGCCGGAGGTCCCCGCTGGTCAGCAGGCTGCGCCGGATGTAGTCGAGCCAGGGCGATTGGCCGGCGGCCCGGAGGTCGGCGAGGCGGGTCATGCGCGGCCCCCGCCGTTGGGTGCGGCCAACACGGACCGGGCGACCTCGACGACGTGATCGACCGTGAACCCAAACTCCCGCTGTACGACGGGTCCGGGAGCCGAGGCTCCGAACCGGTCCACTCCGATGGAAGCTCCGTGCGTTCCAACGTACTTGGACCAGCCGAGGGACACGCCTGCTTCGACCGAGACCTTCGGGACCCTGTCGGGGAGGACCTCGGCGCGGTAGGCGGCGGTCTGTTCATCGAACAGTTCCCACGAGGGGAGTGAGACGACGCGAGTCGCCACGCCCCCTTTCTCCAACTCCCGACGTGCGTCGAGCGCGAGGGGAACCTCCGATCCCGTGGCGATCAGGATCAGCGATGGGGTTCCACTAGAGGCCTCGGCGAGCACGTAGCCCCCGCGCGGAACCCCGACCGCAACCGGATACGCCTCGGGATCGAGTATCGGGAGCTTCTGGCGGCTGAACACGAGGGAGGTCGGGCCCGACCGGGTCAGGGCTACCTGCCAGGCCGCCGTGGTCTCGTTGGCGTCCGCCGGGCGGATCACCGTCATGTTCGGGATGGCGCGCAGGGAGAGGAGCTGCTCGACCGGCTGGTGGGTAGGTCCGTCCTCGCCCATTCCGATACTGTCGTGCGTGAACACGAACACCGTGTGGGTCCGCTGGAGCGCGGCCAACCGGAGCGCGCCGCGGGCATAGTCGGAGAACGTGAGGAACGTGCCTCCGTAGGGGATCAGCCCTCCGTGCAACGCCATCCCGTTCATGATCGCCGCCATCGCGTGTTCCCGGACGCCGAAATGGAAGTTCCGTCCGGCCGCGTCGGTCGCAGAGTAGTCGGGGGAGGCGGGGAGAAGGGTCTTGGTCGACGGCGAGAGGTCGGCCGCGCCCCCGAGCAACGCGGGAACCTTGGGACCGACGCTGGAAAGGAATTTCTGGGAGGCGTCGCGCGTCGCCATCGGGCCCTCGGTGGGGCGGAACGCGGGAAGGCTCGAATCCCAGCCGCCGGGGAGGCGGCCGGACCACTGTCCTTCCCATTGGCCCGCTTCCGTCGGGTGGGTGGACCGGTACTGCTCCTGCATCGTCTCCCACTCCGTCCGCCAGCGGGCTCCCCGGTCGCGAGCGGCGCGCAGGTGGGCGAGCGCCGCTTCGGGAATGTAGAACGCGGGCTCGAGCGGCCAACCGAGCTTCTCCTTGGTCGCCTTGAGGTTCGCCGGGCCGAGCGGCTCCCCGTGGGCTTCCCGGGTGTCCTGGACCGGGCTTCCGTACCCCAGATGGGTGCGGACACAGATGATCGACGGGCGGTCGGTCTCGGCTCGGGCCGCGTGGATCGCCGCTTCGATCGCGGCCAGGTCGTTCCCGTCCGGTACTCGAAGCACCTGCCAGCCGTAGGCCTCGAACCGCTGGGGGACGCTCTCGGTGAACGCCCACTCGGTCGGGCCTTCCAGCGAAACGTGGTTGTCGTCGTACAGGTAGATCAACTTCCCCAGCCCGAGCGTGCCCGCCAGGGAGGCGGCCTCGGAGGAGATCCCTTCCATCAGGTCCCCGTCCGATACGATCCCGTAGGTGTAGTGGTCGACGACCGGGAGCCCCTTCCGGTTGTACGCGGAGGCTAGGTGGCGCTCCGCGATGGCCATGCCGACGCCCATGCCGAATCCCTGACCGAGAGGCCCGGTGGTAGCCTCGACCCCGGGGGTAAGCCCATGTTCGGGGTGGCCCGGGGTGCGGCTGCCCCACTGCCGGAACTGCTGCAGGTCCGCCAGCGTGAGGTCGTAACCGGTGACGTGGAGCAGGGCGTAGAGAAGCGCCGAGCCGTGGCCCGCGGAGAGGATGAAGCGGTCCCGGTTGGGCCAGTCGGGATGGGCCGGGTCGTGACGAAGGAACCGGTCCCACAGTACGTACGCCATCGGTGCGGCGCCGAGGGGCAGGCCGGGGTGACCGGACTTCGCCTTCTCGACGGAGTCCACCGCCAAGAACCGCAGCGTGTTGACGCACGTCGTATCCAGGTCGGTCATCGTTGTCGGTCGAACCCGTCGGGGGAGTGGGGGAGGGTCTGAAGTACGCGGGCGGGAGCCGACCCCGCGCGACTCCGTTCCGCCTCGCGAACTCGATCCGGGTCCTCCGGGGGACCCAGACGCGTTGGGGTAAAAGAAGGACCGGCTCCCCCTCGCGTCCGAGCGATCGCGGCTCGGCGCGAGACCCACGGTGCGCGGAAGTTTCCCGCTCGGGGGTAGTGCTCAGGTCGCGCCCGAGGCGTGGTGCTCCTCGGAGGCCGGGCCGACTGGCGGCAAAACCTCCGCCGGATCCCGTCGCCGGAGCAGGTCGATGGAGACGGCGAACATCCAGGCGATCACCGAACCGATGAACACCCGCTCGATCAGTCCCCCGTAGTGGCTCGAGATCCTGGGGATGACGAAGCCGCCCGTGATCTCTAGAACGAACAGGAGGACGACCACGATCGAGAAGGGGAACGCGAACCCCTTCGACTCTCGGAGGGCTCGGCTCTCCCCAAAATGGTCGGCCAGCGCGAAGGCGCCCACCGCTCCCCCGAAGAACGCCAGGAGGGCGACGACCAGGTGGATCGCCCCGTGCCAAGAGAGAGGGAGGCTGGGGACGTCGGTGGGGAACGCGGCCAGGATCAGGGCCCCGACGGCCCAGATCGAGAAGAACGCGATCCCGCTCCGGAGCGTGGCTCGCCGATTCTCCTCGTGCCGTACGGTCCGGATGAGAGCGTAGAGGAAGAGGAGCGAGAAGACCCCTCGGTTGACGAAGTTGATCGTCATCACGAACCCGTACGGACCGACCGCAAGGTCGCTCTCCGCCTGGGTGACCGGACTGTAGTGGGGTGGGAGGAGTTGGGCGACCACATCCAGGAGAATGTACAGGACGATGCCGGCGATCACCGCCCCGAGGAGCTTCCGGGGGTCTGGCCCGTCGTCCCCTGCGGGCGGTGTACGAGCCGGTTCCGGTTCGGTCCGAGCACTCACGGTACGGAGGAGTGGAGTCCGGGAGGTATTTTTGACTGCCTCGAACTTCGGCAGGCTCGGGGGGGGGTGGCCTCCCCTCGCGGACTGGGCCCGAGGGAACGATTATTCAGGGACGGGGGTTGGAACGCGACCGATGGTTCGGGAGGGGTGGGACGACCTCGCGGCCTGGCGAGACCGCCGGATGGGGGAACGCGGCGACCTCTGGCACCGCGCGATCATCGACCCGACGTTTCTGCGCGTGGTCGGAAGCGTTCGCGGCCTCCGCATCCTCGATATCGGGTGCGGGAACGGGTACCTGACGCGACGATGGGCCCGCGAGGGGGCTTCCCGATCCGTCGGGGTCGACCGGTCGGCCGCGAGCCTCCGCTTTGCGCGCAGGCGGGAGATGCGTCGCCCCTCCGGGGCCGAGTTCGTGCGCCGAGATTCAGCCCACCTTACCGGGTTCGGATCCGGGTCGTTCGACCTCGTCGCCGCCCACATGTCGCTCATGGACATCGCCGACGCGGCGGCCACGATCCGGGAGGTCCGCCGGGTACTCGCCGCGGGAGGACGATTCATCTTTTCCATCAGCCACCCGTGCTTTGACATCGACCTCGAATCGACGTGGGTGGTGGAGCGGGCCCCGTTCGCCCGGGAGAATTCGGTCTTCCGCAAGGTGCGCGGGTACCGGAAGGAGCGGGTGATCCGGGTCCCGTGGAACGTCTCCAAGACCGAAGTCGCCTACACACTTTCGTACCACCGAACGTTGGCGACGTACCTCCGGTACCTGCGGGCGGCGGGTCTGGCGGTGGTCCGGATGGAGGAGCCCCTTCCCGGACCGGAGGCGATACGGAACAGCCCCCAGGGTGCGTTCATGCGGGAGATCCCCCTGCACCTCGTCGTCGAGGCGGTGCCCTGGTCGAGGCCGACGCGCGGCCCGAGGTTCAGGCCACGGGAGTCGCGAACGTCGGGACGTACTCGCGGGGCGGGCGTCCGACGATCGGGATCGCGTGCCCGCAGGCCCGGCAGCGGTTCTTCGCGTCGAGATTCCAAGCCTGGATCGTGAACCCGTAGCGCCGCACTGCCATGGCCCCGCACTCGGGACAGTAGGTGTGTTCGAGCCGGTGGCCCCAGACGTTTCCGAGATAGACGTAGTCAAGGCCCTCCGCCTTCACGACGGCGTGCAGCTTCTCGAGGGTCCGGACGGGCGTTTCGGGGAATTCCATCATCTTGTAGTCCGGGTGGAACCGGAGGAGGTGGAACGGGGTGGACGGCCCGAGGTCGTCCCGAACCTTCCGGGCGAGGGTGCGGGTCGCCTCGACCGATTCGCCGACCTCCGGCACGATCAGGTCGGTCACCTCGACGTGGACGCCCCGCCGGTGGAGGTCCGCCATCGTCTCCCAGATCGGCTCCGGACCTTTCGCCGCGACGTACTTGCGGAGGAAGCCGGCCTCCCCGCTGCCCTTGAAATCGACGCTGATCGCGTCGAGGTGGGGTCCGAGCAGCTCGGTCGCTTCGGGGGTCATGTACCCGTTCGTCACGAAGTTGGCGAAAAGGCCCGCGGCCCGGGCCTCCTTCATCACGTCGAGCGCGTACTCGATGAAGATCGTGGGTTCGTTGTAGGTGAACGTCACGCCGGAGCACCCATACCGGAGCGCGGCGGCGACGGCGTCCGCCGGGGAGAGGGGTCTCCCCAGGATCTCCTGCTCCTGGGAGATCTCGGCGTTCTGGCAGTACAGGCAGCGCCAGTTGCACCCGACCGTGCCGATCGAAAAGACCCGGGTGCCCGGATGGAAGTGGGAGAGGGGTTTCTTCTCGATCGGGTCGACCTGCGTCGCGGCGGCCTTCCCGTACGATAGCAACTCGAGCCGACCGCCCACGTTCTTGCGGACGAAGCAGAACCCGTGGGAGCCCGACGGGATCGTGCAGTACCGGGCGCACGCGGTGCACTGCACCGTGTCGCCGGCCATGGCCTTGTAGAGGATCGCCGGATGTGCCATGATGCCGCTCGCCGTCCCCGGTGGGAAGGGCGGGGCGCGCATTAACCGTGCCGTCAAACCCACCCGACCTCGAGCCGAAGGTTCATCCCCCTCGATGGGCTCGGGCGTTCGTGCAGGGGACGCGCCGTCCGGCGGGACCCAATCCCGAGGCCGACCGGATCGAGACGCGGGTCTCCGACCGGATCTCCCCGACACCGGCCATGCAGGAGCGCGTGGCCCACGTGCGGACCGAGATCGTGGAACGCGTCCGCGCGGCGGCCTCCCAACGCTCGAGCCCGCTCGTACGCGCCCTGGTCGCGGGGAGCGCGGCGCGGGGGACGTATCTCTCGGACCGTCTGGACGTCGACTTGTTTCTCCTCTTCCCTCCCGATCTCTCGCGGGACCGCTTGCGCGAGGAAGGCCTCGCCCTCGGGCGCGCGGTCCTCACGGACACGGAGACCCGGTACGCCGAGCACCCGTACCTCCGGGGCCGGTTCGAGGGGTTCAACGTCGATGCGGTTCCCGGTTTTGCCATCACGGACCCTTCCCGACCGCTGTCCCCCGTGGACCGCACCCCGTTCCACCAGGAGTACCTCTCCGCCCGCGAGACCCCCGAGATCGTGGCGCAGGTCCGTCTCGCCAAGCAGTTCTTCCGGTCGTTGGGCGTGTACGGTTCGGAATCTCGCACCGAAGGGTTCTCGGGCTACCTCGTGGAGCTTCTGGTCCTGCGGTTCGGCTCCCTGCAGGGATTGCTCGGCGCCGCCCGTTCCTGGCGGGTCCCCGTCCGCATCGAGGACGCGGCCCGGGACCCTCCCCGCCTGCCGGCGGAGGTCGCGCTCATCCTCGCCGACCCGGTCGACCCGCACCGGAACGTCGCGAGCGCGCTCTCCCGTCGGAACCTGGCGCTCCTGATCCTTGCCGCCGGAGCCTACCTCGACCGGCCCGCCGAGTCCTGGTTCGAGGTCCGGGCGCCCCGCCCGTTCTCCCGCGACGAGGCGCTCGCCAAGGTCCACGCGCGCGGCACCCACGTCACGGTCCTCTCGCTTCCCCGACCGGACCTCGTCGACGACACGCTTTACCCTCAGGTGCGAAAGGCCGAGCGGGCGGTCGCCGAGGAGGTCGCCCGTTCCGGGTTCGAGGTGGTCGGTTCCGCATCGGCGGTGGAACCGGGCCGGGTCGTCGTCGCCGTCGAGGTCGGCCACCCCCACCGACCTGCGGTACGGGCCCAGGACGGCCCCCCCGCCGGCCTCGACCGGGTCGGGCAGTTCCTCGACAAGTGGACCGCCGCGGACGCTCCCGTCCTCCAGGGCCCCTACGTCCGCTCCGACGGCAGCCTCGGTGTCGACACGCGGAGAGCGGACCGGGACGTCGAGGCGGTGGTCCGCGCGGTCCTCCCCCGGCTTTCCCTCGGACGGGACCTGACCCCGACCGACCCCGGTCGGGTGACGGTGCATCCCCTGACGGCCGAATCGGACAGTCCGGGGCTATCCGAGGCGCTCCGCGAGCTGCTCGGGCGGCGGCTGCCCTGGCTCGACCCTCGGTGACCTAGAGCCCGCCCGGTGAGATGTTCAGGAACAGGAACCAGATCGCGATCCAGCCGAAGAACTCGAGCGCGATGAGGCCCGCCCAGTCCCCCTTCGTGTAGTAGCTCGAGTTCGGGCGCAGGCGCTGGATCAGGAAGACGCCCCCGGCCACCCCGGCGAAGCCGAGGGTGAGCGGTACGAACCAGGGGAGCCCGACGGCCGAGAGGACCCAGCAGACGAGGCCGAGGGCGAGCGCAAGGACGCCGGCCAGTGCCGTGGCGGTCGCGAGCTCGTACTCCTTCCACACGAACCCCGCCTCGTCGAACGGAGGGAACTCGAACGCGGGAACCGCGTCCTCTTCCATCTTCTTCCGGGCCTTCTTCGCCACGGTTACCCCCTCCGCGCCGCGGCCGCCCGGTCGAACAGTTCCTCGGCGTGATACGAGCTCCGTACGAGCGGTCCCGATTCCACGGCGGCGAACCCCCGTTCGAGGGCGCGGCGCTTCCACGCCTCGAACTCGGACGGCGGGATGTATCGGACGACCGGGAGGTGATTCGGTCCCGGGGAAAGGTACTGCCCGAAGGTCACGAGGTCGACGTCCGCGTCCCGAAAGTCGGCGAGCGTGGTCTCGACTTCCGCCTCGGTCTCCCCGAGGCCGAGCATGATCGACGTCTTGGTCACGAGCCGATTCCCTCCGAGGGAACGGGCGCGTCGGAGCAGGCCGAGCGACCGGTCGTACCCCGCGCGGGGGTCCCGGATCTTTCGCGAGAGCGAGCGGACGGTCTCCACGTTGTGCGCGAACACCTCCGGCGGGTGCCGGAGGACGTCCCGGAGGGCCTCCTCGGAGCCGCCGAGGTCACCGGCGAGGAGTTCGACCTTCGTGGTCGGGGCCGTTCCGCGGATCCGTTCCACCGTCTCGCGCAGCAGCGAGGCCCCGCCGTCGGGGAGGTCGTCGCGGCACACCTGGGTTAGGACCACGTACCGGAGACCCCATTTCCCGACCGCGCTCGCGACCCGCTCGGGCTCGGTCCGGTCGACCTCGCCCCTCGGCCAGTGGGTCGTGACGGCGCAGAACCCGCACCGGCGGGTGCAGTCCGTGCCGAGCAGCATGAGCGTCGCCGTCCCGGCGGACCAGCACTCCGAGAGGTTGGGGCAGTGGGCCTCGCGGCAGACCGTCCCGAGCTGGAGGCCCTCCAGGAGTCCCCGGACCTCGGGATAGAGGGGACCTTTCGGGGGGCGGATGCGGATCCATTCCGGGAGGCGCCCCGCCCCCGAGGTCGGTCCGGCCGTAGCCTCGGCAGTCGCCACGTCCGTGCGACCCGTGGGCACCTTTAGGCTTTGCGCGGGCGACCTCGACCGAGACGCTCCTCGACCAGGGTCGCGAGGTAACTGGCCGGGAGGTCGTCCATCGCCACCCGGCTCGACTCGCCGGTCCCGCCGGTCTCGAGCGTCACCAGGCCGTCCCGCTCGAGCTCCTTCAGGGTCCGCCAGAATGTCGTGCGGCTGAGGGGCGAGCCCCCGAGCTCCTCGAGCAGCGCCGTGTGGGCCGCCCGGAGCTTCTGGCTGGCGACCGCCGACCCCCGGCTCTTGAGCGAGCGGGAGAGGGCGAGCAGGACGCCCAGCTCGTTAGTCGACAGTCCTTCCAGCTGGGATTCGGAGAGCGTCGGCAGGAGCGAGCCCTTCGTCCGTCGTACGTGCTCGGCGAGGATCGTGTCGGAGCCCGCATCCTCGGCCGCGTGGGCCGCGCCGGCGAGGATCTCCAGCGCGAACCGGGCGTCCCCGTTGGGGACGGCGATGCGGGCGATCTGGTCCAGGACCTCCCGGTCGACGGCGCCGGGACGGAGCGCGAGCTCCCCGCGCACCGCGAGGACCTCGACCAGGTCCTCCCGCGTGTACGGCGCGAGTGAAAGGCGGTGCGTCACCCCGAAGCTCGACCGGCTCGGGGCGTCGAGGTACGGGAGCAGGTCCTCGGCCGCGATGAGGAGCAGCGAGATCGAACCCAGGGCGACCTCGTGAGAACGCGAGAGCAGGTAGACCAGCTTGGTCTCCTGCTTGACCAATGCGGCCGCCTCGTCGAGGATGACGACCAGGTGCTGGGGGCGTCGGCGCAGCCCCTGCTCGAAGACGTCGATCATCTCCGAGAGGCTGTACCCACGGTCCGGCAGCGAGACGTCGACCGACCGGAGCAGGTCGAGCATGACCGTGCGGTCGCTCGCCCGCCGCCAGCAGTTGATGTAGGCGGACCGGACCGGCAGGTCGTTTCCGCGACCGGTGCGCTCGAGGTCGCTCGCGAGACGGCGCGCGAGCGCGGTCTTGCCGCTCCCGACACCCCCCGTGAGGAGGAGATGGTAGGCTAGGCCCTTGGAGAGCGCCTCCCGGTACCGCTTCGTGAGCACCTGGAGCTCCTTCTCGCGCCGTACCAGCCGGGGCGGCAGGTACGACGGGTCGAGGGTTTCCTCCTTCAGCAGGATCCGGGGGGTCGTCGTCACCGTGCCCGGGACAGGGGTCTCCGATATCAGGTTCGCTGTTCGCGCGCAGGGGCTGGGCGTGGAGCATTCCGGCGGGGCCCCTCGGGGAGGCTCCGGACGATCGCATCGACCAGCTCCGCGGTCGGCCGTCGGGCGTCGAGCACGGTCCAGGCCCCCTGTCGGGCCAGGCGACGGTACCGGGCCGCCACCCGCTGGAGGGTCCGCTCCCGCTCGAGGGGGCCCCGGGCGCCGGCGCGCCGTCCGACCCGTCGGAGGGCCTCGACGGGGGAGAGGTCGAGCAGGGCGACCCGGTCCGGAAGCACGGTGGCCCGTGGGCCGAGTTCCTCGAGACGACGGACGGCCGACGCTCCCAGGGCACTGCCCTGGTAGGCCAGGGTCGAGTAGAGCGAACGGTCCGTCACGACGACGTCCGCGCGCTGGAGGTCGCGCTCGAGCGAAGGGCGGGCGAGGAACCGGTCGAGCGTGAAGTAGACGGCTCCGGTCCACGGGTCGCGTGCGCCGGCCAGCTGCGCGAGCCGCCCGAGCTCCCGGTCGCTCGGCTCCCGGCGGAGCCGTACGGAGCGGCCGTCGCGCCGCAGCCGTTGGGCGAGGGCTCGGGCGAGCGTCGACTTGCCGGCGCCGTCGATCCCTTCGAGGGCCAGCAGCAGGCCCCGCCGGTGAGCCGTCATCCGGCCCCCGGTCGGTCCCGTTCGGGACGCCAGCCGTAGACCGTCTCGAACGAGCGTACGAACGGAATCCACAGTCGCTCCACGAACTCCGGGCCTCGTTCGGCGACCGCCAGCGCGCGCCGGGGGACCGTCGCGAGGTCGAGCACTGCTCCGGGCCGTGCCGGGTCGTCCAGGAAATCGGTCTCGAGGAACCAGGGCTCCTCCTCGGAGAGGACGGTGTTCACGAGCTCCCTCCGCGCCAAGAACGACGGGGCCACCCCGCTCCGACCTTCCCGGGGCACCAGCGAGCGGGCGTAGTGTTTGACGACCCGGTGGGCCGGGAGGCCCGCGCGGGCGGCTTGGGCGGCCAGAGCCCGGTACCCCTCGGCATCGAGGTCGATGGAATGCACGACAGCGGGGCATCCGGCGTCCCGGGCGATCGCGAACGCATAGTCGAGCGCCGCGACGCACGCCAGACGGATCGGTTCGTCGACGTCGAAATGCGGGAGCCCCACCTCCCCGAGGGCGACCGCGCGGCCCTCGCGGACGAACCGGCCCGCAAGGTCCATCGCCTCTCGCTGGAGGGCGAGGGCGGCGGCGACCCCGAGCAGCGGGGCGGCATGGACCAGGTCGATCGGATACGGCGCCACCACGCACCGGACATCGAGCCCCACATCGGAGCGGATCGATTGCGCGAGCCGAAACGTCGTGTCGAACTGGTCGCGGTACTCCTCGATCGTCCGGGGCACCGTTCCGGCGTAGTTCTGGGTGGCGAGCAGGAGGTGGGTCCCGCCGGCCGCCGCGAACCGACGCGCCGCGCCGATCCCCTCCCCGTTCGGGCTGAGATGGCAGTGGTGGTCGACGATGGGAAGGTCGCTCGGGAGGGGCACGGATGCCGTCCTCCGGGGTCCACGACTAGCGCAGGAGGCCGGCGCCCTGGAGTTCCTTCGTGATCTTCTTGACCGCGACCTCGACGTCCGACGGCTTGCGAGCGCCGGTGCAGACGAGCTTGCCGCTGCCGAACAGGAGTACGACGACCTTGGGGACGTCGATGCGGCATACGAGGCCGGGGAACTGCTCGGGCTCGTATTCGACGCGGTCGAGGCCGAGAGTGACCGCGATCGCGTTCAGGTTGATCTCGCTCTCGAGGTCCGAGCTGGCGACGATGTTCTGGACCTCGATCTTGGGCTTCATGTTGATCTTCTGCCCGCCCTTCTTGATCTGGCCCGCGACGGAGTGGATCGACTGTTCCACCTCGTTCATGCTCTTCGCGCCGGTACAGACGACCTTGCCGGAACGGAACAGCAGGATGGCGGTCTTGGGCTGCTTGAGGCGGTAGATCAGCCCGGGGAACTGCTCGGGCTCGTACTCTGCCCCGTCCAGTCCGAGGGCGATCGATTGAAGGTCGAGCACGTCCCCGAGGGAGGTCGACGCGACCACGTTCTCGATCCGGATCTTGACCAACGAAATCCCTCGCCGAGGGACTTTTTATTGCCTATATAAAAGTGATTTTTGGGGCTTGGGCGGATCGCCACGGACCGAGGACCGACCGCATCTCCGGGCGAGCCGGTCGGGTCAAACCGGGGCGCCGGAGTCCCCCGGTTGGACGTGGGAGACCGGGAACAGCGACCAGCGATGGCAGAGTGGGCACGCCATGTATCGGCGGTTCCAGAGCCGCACGGCCGTCCAGGAGGCTCCGGGATAGTACTCGTAGTCGAACTCGCCCCCACACTTCGGGCATTTCATCCGCCGCTTCCAAGGCAGGGACATGGTCCTCGGCGGAGTGACCACGGAGATAAGGTTCGGGGGCGCCGCCTACGGTGGAGGTGGGGCGTGGGTGACGTAGACCGGCCCGAAGGTCTCGTCCTCGATCGGGAATCCGAAGAACTGACGCAGGACCCTCCGAGTGAACCCCCACAGTACGTGGCCCCCGTGGACCGTGGCATTGACCGGCACGATGCCGACCGTGGTGTCCCGCTCCACCCGTTGGGTGATGCCGAGGCTCGCCCGCGGAAGCCAGAACACGTGCGCGACCTCTGCGGGGCTCCGGGGTGCGGGGATCCTGCCGTCGGGGCGGAGCCGGCCTGCGAACACCCCGACGTTCAACCCGAACCGTCTCGCGTGGAGCGTCGCGACGTAGTGGAACTCCCCGACGAGGTCCCCCTCGGCCAGGCCGACCTCCTCCTCCATTTCCCGGAGCGCGGTTTGCGCAAGGTTCCCATCCTCCTCCGACACGTGCCCCCCCGGAAGCGCGACCTGCCCCGACGCGGGGTCGTCGGGGTCCGACGCCCGTTCGATCAGAAGGACTTCGACATCGGTTTCGCCGTCCCTCAGGACGATCGACACCGCGGCGCCGGCCGAGCTGGTCGGTGGCCGCTCGACCGGATAACGGGCGAGCAGGTCGTCGATCGACCCGCTGGGAGGGGCCGGGTCCGGCGTCACTTCTGCCAGTCGTAGGAGACTTTCTCCCGGACCGTATCTCGGTCTAGGGGGTGCTCCACCCGGGGAGAACCCTTGAGGATGCCCTCGAGCGTGGCGACGCGGAGGAGAAGGTCACGAACCTGCGCCTCCAATGCGGCGATACGGGCCTGCAGGTCGGAGCTCGGAACGGCCATCGACCTCCGAATCGCGGGACCCCAGATAACCTCGCACGCCGGCCGGGCCGGTCCCGGCCTACTGCACGGAATGCCCGGTGGTGCCTTCGGCCCTCTGGACCAAGGACCGGACAGATTCGACGAGCTCCGTGGGGCGTTCGATCGGAACCATGTGGCCTGTTTGCACGAGGATGCGGATCTGGGCGTCGGTGATCGTTTGACGCAGGATCCGGCCGTGGGACGCGTCGACCACCGCGTCGTCCATCGCCTGGACCATCAGGGTCGGAAGTTTGAGGCCCGCGATCCGGTTCTTCTCGTCGAACGCGGCCATCGCCTGGCCCCAGGCGCGGGCCCCGGTGTAGTCCCTTCGTGGGGTCTCCTCCCGCAACAGGTCGGCGACCTCCAGGTGGGCCTCGATCCAGTCCGGGTAGTAGAGGTCCTTGAGGAGGCGGAGGGCGAACGCATCCGGCCCTTCCTTGTCGTAGGTCTCCCACCATCGTTGCATCACCGCTTTCTGGTGGGCGTCGCAGTACGCGGCCCCGCTCACGAGGGCGAGGCTGCGCGAGCGTTCGGGGTGGTCGAGCGCGAGGCGGAGGGCGAGAAAGGCACCGCCGCTGAATCCTACCCAGTGCACCGCCTCGAGCCCCCGGTGGTCGAGGAAGGTAAGCACGTCGGCCTCCAGCTCCTCGAACGAGAGGGTCGAGCCGGCGGGGAGGGGGGTGTCGCCGTGGCCCCGAAGGTCCGGTGCAAGGACCCGGTACTCCGCCGCGAGACTCGGGATCACCGAGTTCCACACGAGCCGGTGGCCTGCGACCCCGTGCAGAAGGACCAGCGCGGGCCCGGATCCCTCCTCTCGGTACGAGAGTTCGACCGCCGCCGCAGATTCGGGGCCCATCGGCCGGCGGAAACGCGCTCGCCTATTAGGCCCGTGGTCGGCCGGCCGGGT
>JBEKJG010000027.1:0-23567 GCA_050011355.1 Thermoplasmata archaeon
AATCGTTCCAGCGCGGATGGCCGGGGTCCCGTCGATCGCGAGCTCGGCGCCGGCGAGGGAAAACCAAGTAAAGAAACTCGACTTGTTCGCGCCCGCGAGATACTGATTCCCCCCGATCTGCAGGGTAACGCTGCCGCCTTCGACGGTCTCCAGGTTCGGGACATCCCTGACGGCCGGGTTCAATCCGAGCTTGAGAACGCTGGTACGGTCCTTGCCCGCCGTGCCCTTCTCGTACTGACGGACAAAATCTTCTTCTCCATCTTCGAAGGAATAGGAAGTAAGCTTACCGCCCGTGAACTCGAGCGTTGCTCCGGCGTGCCAGTGCCACCAGATATTCGTGCGTCGGTTGGCCCGGAAGCTCCCCTCCGCGGTCTTGGAATCGAGGGCCACGTCGAGGATCCCGGCGGGAATCTGCTGCAGCATGCCGGAGGGGGGACCTCCCTTGCGATATGGGCGGGGTCTCCCGTCCTGCAACCGGGGGGGTATTCCGGCCAGGGAGACTTCCAGGTTTGTTCCGTTGGGATGGGTGATCTGCACCTTTTTCCCGCGGGCGAGCGCCTTGATGAGCCGAGCGCCGCTCTTGGCCGTCTCCTCTGGGTCGACAAGACAGGCTCGCCATACGCTTTCCTCCCACTGCGCACGGTCCACCCCCCACTCCCGAGCCCGACCTTCGGTCGCGAAGGCCGCCGTCATTCTCCCGCCGCGGAGTCCAGCTTTCCGGGCGACCTCATACCAGGGCCAGTTCCACGCGAGCGCTTGGTCGAACGTCTTCTCATCGCCGAAGTTGTGATCCTTCTCGATGCGGTCGGTGTCGCCCGGACCCCAGAAGTTCACGTACACATCCGCGGCCTTCAGTGCCGCCCACTCTGGGGCGCTCGACTTGCCAAGCAGCTTGCTCTGCTTCCGGTCCATCGCCCGCCACCACGTGTCCTCATCCTCGTAGACGAGGAGGGCACTTCCGCCCACACGACGGACCTCATCGACCATCGCCGTGGCCATGGGCAACGTGTGGTTCCATGACTCGATGATCGCGTTTTCCCCCGCACGGACCTTGAGGTACTTGGTCACGATGTTGCGGGCCGCGTCTCGCTGCAGCTTCGAGGGGAGTTCCGGCATGGCCGGGGCCCGAACTCGACGGGGCTACTTGTAACCCCCCATGGACAGCGAACCGATGGGTCGACTCTACCGCCCCTGTTGCCGCATATCGAACTGGGACCGGGCACCTATCGTCGCTCGGGTCGAGGGGGCTCGAAGTTGACGTTCGTCCGTTCGATCTGACGTGTGATGGACGGCGTGGAGTCCGTTTCGAGTCGCGTTGGGCCCGTCAGAGCTCCGCCTGCGAATGCGGGTAGCGGGTCCAGGAGAACGAGATGGCCCCTTTGGGAACCATCCACGTGAAGACCTGGACCGTGAGCCTCCCGGTACGTACCAACGGATCCTTCGCGAATAGTGCGCGAATCTCTTCGGAAGTACCGTGGTGTAGAGCCAGTCCTCAAAAAGGACAATCCGGCGGGCTCGTGAACGGCCCGGTGGCCTTGAGGGCACCCGTCTCATGCAACGAAGCGAGGAAATCCATGTGGGCGTCTTGAAGGGCGTTTACTTCACGTTCTTCCATGGGAGGTAGGTTTCGTCGGGCCTTCAGCAATGACACGGTGATGGTGTCGAATTCCAAGTCAAGCGCGAAGGATAATCACCCCATCAGATTTCCCCACCCACTAACCTCCCTCTAAGAGTACCGTTCCAGAGGGCTGGGCTTCTGACCTTGTTCCTCGCTGCCGGAGATTCTTTACAAACCGTCCAATCTCCTACAAGGCGGAACACGAGAGCCGCCACATTAGGGCGTAAATCGACAACCCGCCATTTGGAAAAAGGAACCCTTTGCAACCCTACCTGGAGGTTGCCGATGTCCGGTGGCGACTCGCTCTCTCGGCGCGGTAATCCGATAGACCAATGACGAGCGAACTTGCCACCAGCGTCAGCCCGGCCGCCACTATCGCAGTGGTGCTATTCGAGAAGACGGCGGCCGCGATGATTGGCGGGTTGGCCGGATTGGTGAAAACGTACCAGTGAAGAGCGACCTCCAAGCCTACCCCGGATATCACGCCAATTGGCCAGAGGCGGCCATACCCTACAACAGCGATCGGTGCGAGCGAGAAAATCGCGAGAATCTGAGCTCCAAACAGCGTGAGAATGTCGTTCGTAGGGGGTGGGGGAGGAGTGCAATACAGGGCGTTGCACGGGAACCACAATCCGGCGGGCGCAACAAACCAAAGGTAGAGGACGCCGGCGAACGAGAGCAGGCTCGCGATACTGACGACGCCTCTTGCAATGAAACTTGAGTATGTCAGGATCGAACTGGACATCAGCGACATCTCCGTCCGGGTGGTCGACTAGCAATCCTCGCCTTTGAAAAGGGTCCGGTCCTAGTGGTGGTGGGTAAGGCTCGACAAGGGACCCTTTGGTACGGGCCAGGCATCCGCCGCTGCTGAACTCTAGCCGCCAGAGGGCTACCGGGGTGAGTTCATGCTCCTGCCATATCCGGAGTGGTTTGGCACTCCGGAGGGTTCAAAAGCTATCCATTCCCCCGCTCGGCGGTCGGAGATTCTTCGGACGATCGCGCAGGGGCCACGTCCGGCTCCCTCCGGCCAACGCCATCATTATGACTTGCCCGCGGGTGCTGGGCCGAACAATGCACCGCCGCTCACGGCTCGCTCTCGTGTCGGTCGCCCTCGTCACCATTCTGTCGTTGTCCTCCCTTACTCCTGGAGCGACCATCGATACCTCGGGCGTCGCGAGGGCTCTCCCTAGTTCGCAAGCCGACTTCGGGGCCGACAATCCGCTCGGGCCCGGGCCTACAGATGTCACCGGAGTTCAAACCCCGGTCAAGACGATTTCGGTGGGTTCAGAGCCATCAGCAATCGCGTACGACAGCGCGAATCATTGCATCTATGTTGCGAACGAAGGTGACCTGAATGTCACTGTTATCAATGGCGACACGAATTCCGTGGTCGCAAACATCGAAGTCGGCGGCGCCCCGGATGGGATCGCCTACGACAGTGCCACCGGTGACATCTATGTGGCAAACTCCCTGTGGAGCAATTTCACTATCATCGATGGTGCGACCAACGAAGTGGTGGATTGGATGCCCTATACTGGCGTCGATCCCATGGGAGTCGCGTACGACAGTTCCAACGGCTACATCTACGCGGCCAACTGGGGCACCGGTAACGTGACCGTGATCAGTGGCGACTCGGTACACTCATGGATCACGGTGGGCTCGAACGACTCGAGACCCGACGGAGTCGACTACGACAACTCCAACGGAAACATCTACGTTGCCGTTCTCGGTTCCAACATGGTCCAGGATCCCTCCCCGGGGTACCTGAGTGTGATCCACGGTGCCACGAACTCCGTGGCCAATACCCTCACCGCGGGGTCCGGCCCGGATGCCGTCGCCGACAGCGGATCATCCGCGGAGGTCTACGTGGCCAATTACTACTCACACAATGTGAGTGTTATCAACGCCGGTAACGGCTCCACACAGCTCGGTTCCATTCCAGTTGGCTATGCTCCGGACGCGGTCGCCTACGACGCCTTCAACCACGACATCTTTGTCGCGAACGAAGGCTCCGATAACGTGACCGTGATCGGCACTAGTGACCACGTTGTCGGAAACATCCCTGTCGGCCAGGAACCGGATGCACTGGCGTACGACAGCGCGAATGGCGACATCTACGTGGCCGACTATGGTTCCAGTTCCGTCTCGGTCATCGTCCCCGGTCAAACCTACTCCGTGTCCTTTTCGGAAACGGGATTGCCTTCGGGGGCGAACTGGTCCGTCACCCTGAATGGAACGATGCAGTCCTCTCTGACCGGCTCCAACCTCACGTTCCGAGAACCCAACGGGACGTTTTTTTTCATGCTGGGAAGTTTTCCTAACTACTCTGCGAAACCGTCGCTGGGAGACGTCAGAGTCCTGGGGGCGAACACGACGGTCTCCGTGGTGTTCTACCCGATCTACACCGTCACCTTCCGGGAGTCCGGCCTTCCCGTCGGATTCGAATGGAATGTGACCCTGAACGGAACCACCGAGAACTCGACCCAGCGGAACGCCACGTTCAAGGCGACCAACGGCACCTACCCGTTCGCCACGTATTGGACCGGGCAGAACTATCGAACGGGCATTTTCTTCCAACCCCGCCCACAATCGGGGAATGTGACGGTCGACGGATCGAATGTGACGGTGCCCATCACGTTCCGTTCCGTGTACACTACCACCTGGGGGGAGTCCGGTCTTCCGAACGGCACTCGATGGTCGATGACAGTGAACGGCACGACCGAGAGCGCCGTGGTCGGGGGACCGATTAAGTACCTCACCTTCTTCTTGACGAACGGAACCTACACGGTGACCGTGGGGGCCCCCGCGGGGTACTCGGCCCGACCCGCTACCTTCCCCTTCATCTTCCAGGGACCCGGCAGCTACCCTGCCACGCAGGAAGACATTGCGTTTTATCAGATCGTGCAGAACGTTACTTTTTCCGGGCCCTCCCTACCGAGCGGGACCGTTTGGTTTGTCAATCTGACGAACGGCCAGTCGTTCTCGAGCGGCACGTCCACGGTTACTTTTCAAGAGCCGGACGGCACATACTACTTCACCATCGGATCCACGAGCAAGGCGTTCACGCCTTCACCGAGCTCGGGGTCGTTCACGCTCAACGGCACGACGTCGGTGAGCGAAGTCATCAGCTTCACGGCCGTCCCGTCCTCTGCTCCGCCGTCGTCGTTCAACTTGGGCGGGGCCATCCTCGTGGCCGTGCTGGTGGTCGTGGCGATCGGAGTCTCCGTCGCGGTCGTCACGCGGTCTCGAAGGAAGTCCTGAGTTCTGGCCCATTCCCCAACCCAAGGGGAACCGATTCCCGGGAACGTCGTCGGCGGGTTCATACCAAAACCGATCAGCGGGCAACCTCCCGCGACGTTCGAGCGTCTTGCGCGAGGGGGGGCCTGCTCCCGGTGTCGGTCCATTACAATGTCTTCACCAGTGCCCGATGGACGAGCGCGGGAGACACGGGAGTCCGCCCTCCTTGCGGTCCTCCGAGCTGGGAGGGTGTGTCCAGCCGACCTCCAGATAGGCTGCAGGAATTGTGAGTCGCGAAAGACCGCCGAGGAGCCATACCGGTCTCAGGCCCGGTGAGTTACGAACTTTGTCGAGAAGCCGCCAGAGAGGATTGAACTCCCGACCTGCTGATTACAAATCAGCCGCTCTACCGCTGAGCTATGGCGGCACACCCAGGTTTCGAGGGATGGGCCGTTCCCCTATAGGACATGTTCGCAACCGCGGCCTCCCTGAACGCCGAAGGGTTGTCGCGGCTTATGCTCAAGGCGTTTCCGAAGTTCTCCTCGAGTCGGGCGCAGCAATGTTCCCCTTCCTGCCCTAAGGTAGGTTGATGTCGGCAATCGACCGCTCGAACGGCACGCGCCGGCGCAACGATCGGCGCGGTAGGTTGGACTCATTCGCTCATCCACGTCGCACCTACCACGTCGGCCACCCCAGCACATGGGCGCTACGTCCACGGCGAACGGAAGAGCCATCCCAACCGGACGGCAAGCCCTCATAGAGGAGGCCGTCGTGCCTCCCTCGATGCCTCCTGCACCATCCGGTCCGCGACCGGTGCGCGCCCCTCGCGGCACCGACCTGTCGTGCCGGGGGTGGCCCCAGGAGGCCGCCCTCCGGCTGTTGATGAACAACCTGGATCCGGAGGTTGCACGGGACCCAGACCACCTGATCGTCTACGGCGGTCGGGGAAAGGCGGCTCGAAGCTGGGAAGCGTTTGATCGAATCGTCGAGAGCCTGAAGAGCCTCGGCTCTTCAGAAACCCTCCTCATCCAGTCCGGCAAACCCGTCGGCATATTCCCGACGCATTCGGAGGCACCACGGGTACTGATTGCGAACGCCAACCTCGTCCCGCGATGGGCTACGGACGACATTTTCTGGGACCTGGAGGCGCGCGGTCTGACGATGTATGGACAGATGACCGCCGGCAGCTGGATCTACATCGGAACCCAGGGGATCCTACAGGGAACTTACGAGACGCTGGCCTCCCTGGCGCGACTCGAGTTCCAGGCCGGCGATCTCGCCGGGCGATGGATGCTCACCTCCGGGCTCGGGGAGATGGGCGGAGCGCAGCCCCTCGCGGTGACCCTCCTTTCTGGGGTCGCGTTGGTCGTGGACGTCGATCCCCACGCTCTGAGCCGACGGATCGCGCATCGTTACCTCGACGTGGAGGCCCGCGACCTGGACGATGCCCTCGGCCGGGTTCGCGAAGCCGTCGCGGCCCGCCGGCCGCTCTCCATCGGCCTCTGTGCCAACGCGGCGGACATCTACGCGGAGGTCGTGGAGCGCAATGTGGTTCCGGACGTCCTGAGCGACCAGACGGCCTCCCACGACATCCGGGTCGGCTACATCCCCCAGGGAATGACCGTCGAGCAGGCTGCGGTGGAGCGCGCTCGCGACCTTCCCGGTTACCTTTCCCGGGTCCGCTCTTCCATCGCGGTGGAGGCCCGGGCCATCCTCGAGCTGCAACGGCGAGGGGCCCGGACATTTGACTACGGAAACAACTTCCGGACCCAGGCACGCGAGGCCGGGGTGACCGATGCCTTCGACATCCCTGGCTACGTGCCTCGGTACATTCGTCCGCTTTTCGCCGTGGGCAGCGGACCCTTCCGCTGGGTCGCCCTGAGCGGCGAGCCGGAGGATATCCACCGCATCGACCGGATGATCCTCTCCGAGTACTCGGAGAACGTCCCCCTCTGCCGGTGGATCCGCCTGGCGGGAACGCACGTCGCCTTCCAGGGGCTTCCCGCCCGGATCTGTTACATGGGCTACGGGGAGCGGGAACGGTTCGGGCACCTGGTCAATGCCCTCGTTCACGATGGTTCGCTGACCGCCCCGGTGGCGATCGGTCGGGACCATCACGACACCGGGAGCGTCGCGAGCCCGTACCGCGAGACCGAAGCCATGCGGGACGGGTCGGACGCCATCGCAGATTGGCCGATCCTGAACGCCCTGCTGAATGTCGCCAGCGGTGCGACGTGGGTGTCCGTGCATCACGGCGGAGGGGTCGGGATCGGGAACTCGGTCCACGCGGGCCTCGTGGTCGTGGCCGACGGGACACCGGAGGCCGACCGCCGGATCGGTCGCGTGCTCCACAACGACCCCGGGATCGGCGTCGCCCGGCATGCCGATGCAGGTTACCCGGAATCGATCGACCTGGTCGCCCGGGCCCACTTCCGCGTCCCCGGGATGCCCGGTCCGACGGGCAAAGAGCCATAGCACACCGCCCGGTCCACCCGCCCATGACCCCCTCCGTGACCGACTCCCAAGCCGACCTGCTGGCCCGAACCGTCCTTCGCTCCCGCCTGAACCTACAGCCGAAAGAGAAGGTCATCATCGAATCGTACCCCTCCTCCCTCCCTTGGGCGAGCGGATTCGTTCGGGAGGCCCGACGACGGGGCGCGCAACCGATTCTTCATTACGAGGATGAGAGCTCGTACTGGACCGCCATCGAGGAGGGCCGGGCGAAGCTGCTCGGGACTCCGGCTGACCACGAGATGGCCGCGCTGGCCGAGGCGGACGTGTACATTTATTTCTGGGGACCGGAAAACCTCGCCCGCCGGTGGAAGATGAACGAGAAGGCGCAGGAACAGGCGACCGCGTTCAATTCCCGATGGTATGAGATCGCCCGGAAGAACGGCCTGCGGGGAGCTCGCATGGGCATCGCGCGGGCCACGCCTCAGAATGCGAAGGCGTTCGGCGTCTCCTACCCCGCCTGGCGGGCCGAACTGTTCGCGGCCTCGACCCGCGATATCCGCCCCCTCGTCCGCCAGTCCGATCGGCTCCGGAAGGTGCTCGAAAAAGGGGGGAGCGCCCACTTAACCCACCCCAACGGAACCGACCTCGAATTCGCCCTCGCCCAGCGGCCGATGCGGGAGAGCCTCGGCCGAGTGACCCCGGCGGAGATGAAGACCCAATTCGGAATGATGGCCTCCGTTCCCGAAGCCCTCGTTTACATCTCGGTGGACGAGTCGACGGCCGAAGGCACGGTCGTCGCGAACCGACCGACCCGCCAGGGCGCAACCCCGCGGGAAGGGGGCCGGTGGGTCCTCCACGGCGGCCACCTTCGCGAGGTTACCTACCGGGCGGGGGCCCGGGCCTTCCACGCGGCCTACGACGGGGCACCGGCCGGCCGGGACCGGCCCGCCCTGCTCGAGATCGGTCTTGACCCGAGCATTCGGGTGAGCCCGTTGCTCGAGGAGAGCGAGCTCGGGGCCGTTTCGTTCGGCGTGGGCGGCAACGCCGGCTACGGTGGGAAGACCCGGGTCCCCTTCCTGGAGTGGCTCACCGTGGGCGGCGCAGAGCTGTCCATCGATGGACGCCGCATCGTTCGCGCCGGTCGGGTCGTCTGAGCGCGGCCAGGGTCCCGAGTGACGGCCTAGCACGGCGTCCAAGCGTTATTCGGGGCGTTGGAACGGACCCTTATCTCGCAGTTCCCGGCTCGTTACCCCTGACGGAGGAGTCCGTCCAAGGAAATGACGCAGGAACGAACGATGAGGCACGGCGGAATGACGCGATGGCTGGCGGTGTCGGGGATCACGATCCTCTTCGCTCTCGCCATGGTCCCCGTTCTGACGGGAGCGGCCAGCGCCGCCTCCCCGTCGGCGGTCCCGGCGTCGGCGACGACGCAGTGGGCGTACGGCGGCCAGGGCAATTCGAGCGGCACCCTCCACTTGGATGCGAGCACGATCACGTGGAACGCGACGTTCGGCTGGACCGTGATCTTCACGGCCACCAACACCAGCAACTCGACCGTGATGCTGGAGGAACAGCGGACAGTGGGGATCGACCTCACCACGTCCCTCAGTTCGCCCAACGCCAGCGGGACGTACACCTACCACGGGACCGAATCGGACCTCGCCTTCGTGAACCTCACCGACGCGGCCACGGTCTACGTGAATGGAACTCCGGTCCCAGCCCTCGGGATCACCAATGAGTCCCTCTCCGTCACGGCTGCCGTGGACCAATCGGTCCAGGTCAACGTTCGGAGCCACAGCCACAGCGGGTTCCTGAACGTCTCCGGGACGGCGCAGGGGAAGGTATCCTTCGCCCCGTCTCTTGGCCTCCTCCCGCTGAACCTCTCGGGGGTCCAGATGTGGAACTCGAGCGCCACCTCCTCGCCCTCGGCGAGCTGGGACATCAACTACGCCTGGAGCGACCTCGGCTGGAACGGCACGACCCGCTCCGGCAGCGGCACCCTTGACGGCAACTGGACCGCCATGGGGCCGGTGAGCGTCATCGGCCTCAAGGTGACCGTGGTCCACCCGTTCAGCGACCACCGCGCCCGGACCGGGGTCATCCTCCTGGTCGATGGACCCGTCGACGCCTATGACGGGTACATCCTGGTGCCTCACGCCTTCGACCTGTTCGGCGGCGGAGCCCACGGGTTCGATTCGGACGCCCTCGGGTCGGCCTCGGTAGGCTCGGGCCAGGGTGAGACGCTCTACGTCAGCCCCGGCGCGCGGGGACCCGTGCTCACGGCGGCGGACAGCACCTTCGGTGCCTCGACCGGCGCGGTCAGTGCCCTCGCCCAACCCACCTCGGGCCCCGCCCCGGCCGCCAGCTCCGGTCCGAGCGCCACCGTTCAGGGCCAGCCGATGACGGTCGCCGCCGCGCAAGCGGAGTCGGCGTGCTTGACCAACGGCTGCAGCGCGGCCGCTTCGGGCGCCGCAGGGGCGTTCCTCGGCATCGTAGTGATCGCCCTCGTGGTGGTCGCGATCGTGGGAACGGTTGCGGTCATCGAGTGGCGCTCCTACGCGCGGCGCCGGTCCCAGAAGGGCCTCGTCGGCGGATACGGTGAGAGCTGGTCGAACGGCGTTCCCCCCGTCGGCGCCCAGCCGCCCGCACCCCCGACGAACAGCCCCGCCTCGGGCCCGCAGGGGCCGCAACAGCGGCCCTAGTGCACCCGGCGTCCCCCGGTGGGCCCCTCGTCCGAGGGGTCCACCGAAACCCTTTCCGACCTCTTTTCCGACGAGGGGTGTTCAACCTTGGTGGCCAGCGCTCATCCGGACCTTGGCCCGCGCCAGGACCTCGCGGTCGCTCTCGTAGGGGACCTGTTGCATCGCTTCCGAAAGTGTCGTCCACGTGGAACGGTCGAAGATCGCCTCGGTCCGTGCGGTCGTCTCGTCGGTCGTGGCGAGGAAGTAGACGCTGGTCTTGTGCACGTTCACTTGACGAGAGGCGTCGAAGAACCGGTAGCTCACTTCCGCGACCTCCGGTCCGAGCTCGACCTCCGAGAATCCCGTCTCCTCCCGGACCTCGCGGAGAGCGGCCTCGCCGAGCGACTCCCCGGGGTCGACGTGCCCCTTCGGCAATCCCCACCGGTCCTCGTCCCGGTAATGGAGCAAGAACACCTGGCCTGTGGTCCGGTGGACGATAATCGCCCCGGCCGCCAACTCCGGTACGATCGGCCGGTCCGACCGATAGAGCCGGTCCGTGCGAGGCACGGCTCACCGACCGAGTCCGCGGCTATGAAGCCTTGGCACGGGTAGGAACCGGACGAATGTTTATGGACCCGGGTGCCTCCGAGCGCCCATGGACCACGACGGCGGGGAGTTCCACGACCTCGTTTCGCTGGTCCGCGCCAAGGCACGGAGGAACGGGCCCAAGGTCGCCCTTCGGTTCTCCAGTGGCGACCTGACCTACGCCCAGCTCGACCGGGAGAGCGATCGGATCGCGAACGGGCTCGCCGCGGCCGGCATCGGCCCCGGGCACCGGGTCGCGGCGCTCCTGTTCAACACCCTGGAGTTCCCACTCCTCTGGTTCGGGCTCGCCAAACGGCATGCGGTCCTCGTGCCGCTGAACACCGCCCTCAAGGGGGAGATCCTCCGGTACGAGCTCGCCGACTGCGCGCCGCACGCCCTGGTGGCCGACCAGCGGCTCTGGGAGCCGTATGCCCCCCTTCGAGAGGGACTGGCCGTTCCCCGCGAGTGGCTCATCCCGGAACCTGGAGGGGACTCCTCGGGGCGACCGGAGGGGGTTTCCGACTTCGCGACCCTCGTCTCCGATACTCCGGTAGACCCTCTGCCCCCGCCACTTCCATCGGATCCCGCCTCCATCATGTACACGAGCGGGACCACCGGCCCGCCGAAGGGCGCGGTCATCCCGCACGAGAAGACCTTGCGAACTCCCTTCGAGATCGGCCGCCGGAGCCGGCTCTCGGACGACTCCGTCCTGTTCACCGCGTTGCCGCTGTTCCATTGCAACGCCCAGGAGATGACGGCCCTTACCGCGCTGACGTACGACGTCACGGCTGCGTTCGACGACCGGTTCCACGCTTCGACCTACTGGGAGACCGCCGCCCGGATGGGCGCGACCCACGTCTCGCTGCTCATCTCGATGATCAATGTCCTGTTCAAACAGCCCGAACGCGCCACCGACCGTACCCATGGAGTGCGGACCGCCCTTACCGCCGGCGCCACGAAAGCCGTCTGGCCGGAGTTCGAGCGTCGGTTCGGCCTCACGATCGTCGAGCTGTACGGGATGACCGAGTGCGGGTGCACGACCCTCATGAACCCCCCCGGCGCGATCCGCGTGGGGTCCGTAGGCACCCCGCTCGGGTTCGTCGAGGCGGACGTCGTGGACGACGACGACCGACCGGTTCCGGACGGCACCCGGGGGGAGCTGGTCGTCCGGCCCCGGGCCCCGTACACGATGTTCCTCGGCTATCTTGGAAAACCGGAGAAGACCGTGGAGGCCTGGCGAAACCTCTGGTTCCACACGGGCGATTACGTCACCCGCGACGCGGACGGGTACTACTACTTCGTCGATCGGAAGAAGGACGTGATCCGGCGGCGGGGTGAGAACCTCGCGCCGTACGACGTCGAGTCGGCGATCAATCGCCATCCCCTCGTTTTCGAATCGGTGGTGGTCGGGGTGCCGAGTCCACTCGGAGAAGAGGACGTGAAGGCGTTCGTCCAGCTGAAACCCGGGGCCACGCTCACCGCCCTCGAGCTGTTCGAGTTCTGCGCGAGCGAGCTGCCGTTCTTCATGGTCCCCCGCTACCTCGAATTCATCGACGAGATCCCCAAGACCGCGAACCAGAAGTCGCAGCGCTACCTGTTGCGGGGCCGGAAGGGAGGGGTCGAGTACGACCGGGAAAGCCTCGGCATCGCGCTCCGGCGGCCGTAGGGCGGCGGCCCCCGGTCGCCCCGGGGTTGTGGTGGACACGAACGTGCTCTTCCTCGTCGTCCGGGCAGGATTCCCTCTCGAGGAGGAGGTCGATCGACTCCTTCCGGGCGCCCCGATCCTCGTCCCGGCCTCGGTGCTCGCCGAGCTCGAGGGCCTTGCGAAGTCCTTGACCCCGGGCGCGGTGGCCTCCCGAGCGCTCGCGGAGAGGTATCCGGTCGTCCCGACGAACCGGCGCGGCGATGATGGTGTCCTCGAAGCCGCACTGGCGGTCCACGGCGCGGTCGCTACGGCGGACCGCGAGCTCCGGCGGCGGCTCGCCCTCCGGGGGATCACGACGCTCGTCCCCCGGGACCGGCACCGGCTCGAAGCGATACCGGGTCGACCGCCCCCGACCGGTCGAGCCCCCCCGAAGCGGCGGGCCGTTCGCCCGGGCGGGAACGGTTAAGAAGCGGGCCCCAATCGCACGGAGGCCCGTCAGAAAATGCGCGACGACGACAAGATGCTGGAGCTGCCGCCCGTGTTCGGGAGCGGCATCGTCGGGGTGTGCGACATCTGTGGCACCCGACAGGCGGTGGTCGTCCTCAACAAGGAGCGGTACAAGCTCTGCGTCGTCGACTTCCTGAACAAGACCTGGCTCAAGACGACCCAGAAACCCGGTGCTCCCCTCCCCCTCTACCGGAGCGAGCGGATCTGGTTCCCCTCGGATGCCGCCAAGAGCGGACGGGCTCCGGGGATCGTGCTCACCCCGACCAAGGTGACGAAACACCCGGGCATCCTGATCACGCCCGACGTCTTCGGGATCACGACGACCCTGCTCGACGGGGCGATCCGGTTCGCGCGGGAGGGCTTCGAGGTGTTGCTCCCGGATGTCGCGAAGACCGACTCGATCGGGCCGTCCCATCACCTCGCGCTCCGCGGGGGGGTCCGCATCCGCGGTGGGATCGGGACCTCGGGTCGCAAGGTCGAGGGGTTCACCTCCCTCTACGAGGAGGCGCTGGCCTACCTGCGGACCCGCGAGATGGTCGATCCGAACCGCACCGCTCTCTTCGGTGTCTCCTACGGCGCCAGCCTCGCACTCAGCCTCGCCGCCCGGGACACCCGGCTCGGCGCGGTGGTCCTCGCGTACCCGATGCCGGTCCAGCCGGCCGAGCTCTCCCGCCTCGTCACCGCGCCCCTCCTGTACGTGGGCGGCACGGCCGACCGGTGGTCGACCCGCGCCCGGGGACAGCTCGACCAGGCCCGAGGGGACGCGAGATCGACGTTCGAGTTCGAGGACATCCCCAACGCACGTCACGGCTTCCTCTCCCGCGACCTCTCCGCGTACGATCTTCCGCAGGCGGAACGGGCGTGGACGAAGGTTCTGGCGTTCTTGAAGCGGCAGCTCCTGCCTCCTCCCCCTCGACCGCCGGCCGCACCCCCACCGAAGGCGGTGCAGGCGGCCACGACCGCGGACGCGAGACCCTCCGCCGTCCCGACGGCGGCGGTGACCGCTGGGCCGGTCAAGCCGGCGACGGCCGCGTGATCGGTCCTCAGTCGGAGACGGGGATCCCCGACGCGGTCTCGACCAGCTCCTTGGCCGCCCGGGTGAAGCGGAGCGCCTTGGCCAGATTTCCCCGGACCTTGAACGTCCCGTCCATGAACGATCGAACGGGGTCGAGCTCACTGCGGAGCAGCTTGGCCCAGTTCTCGGGGGTCCCCTCGAAGACGAACTCCGCCGCAATGGCGACCCCGTCCGGGTGGAAGTCGGCGGCGAGGCAGGATCCGTGCGACAGGTGGAGCCGCACCGCCGGGGCGGGGGCGGCCGAACCCGGCGTTCGGACGAGGAACAGGATGTCGGCCTCCCACGCCTTCGCCGCCTCCTGGAAGGCGATGCTCTCATTGAGCGCCGCACGGAACGCGGCGGCCCACTCGGGGGAGGGGAAGTGCATGTCCGCGCCAGTGGGGGCCGACTTATAATCGGCAGGGAGCGCGGGAGGAGGGCTTCCCTTTACCCGTCCGGCGATACGCCGCCCTGATGGGCCTCTACCTTCCGATCCTGTACGGGAGCGTCCGTGACGAACGGAAGAGCATCCACGTCGCCCGGTTCGTCCTGGAGCGCCTGGCGCTCCGCCCGAACGTCGAAACCCGGCTGTTCGACCCGAAGGAGCTCCCGTTCGGCAACCTCGTCCGTCGGGTGTGGGAATGGCCGCAACCTCCGGAGAGCGTCCGCTCCTTCGTTGCCGAGATGACCCGGGCGGACGGGTTCGTCATCGTGACGCCGGAGTACAACCACGGGTACCCGGGCACGCTCAAGAACCTCCTCGACCACCTGTTCGACGAGTGGAACCGGAAGCCGTTCGGTCTCGTCGGGGCCGGCGGGATGTATGGGGGCGCCCGGGCGATCGATGGGCTGCGGATGGTGATCCCCGGGATCGGCGCGATCAGCATTCCGAGCATGATCGGGGTTGCGCGCGTCGAGACGAGCTTTGCCGAGGGAGGCCCGACGAACGACCGCGCCGGTTGGGAGCACCGGTTCGACCGGTTCTTCGCCGAGCTGGAATGGTACGCCCGCGCGCTGCAGCGCGCCCGACGAGAGGACCCGCCGCCCTAGGTCGCCCGCTACGAATACTCGTAGTACCCGCGGCCGGTCTTGCGACCGAGGTGGCCCGCGTCCACGAGACGCCGCAGGGACGCCGCCGGACGGTACTTGGGGTCGCCGGTCTCGCGCTGGAGCGTCTCCGACACCTCGAGGGCGATGTCGAGCCCGATCATGTCCGCGAGCTCGAACGGTCCCATCGGCATCCCCGCACCGCTCTTCATCGCGAGGTCGATGTCGCGGGCCGATGCGATCCCCTCGTCGAGGGCGAACGCGGCCTCGTTGAGGACCGGGAGGAGGACCCGGTTGACGAGGAACGCGGGCGACTCGCGCACCCGGATCGGTAGCAGAGGGTACCGGTGGTTGCGCAGGGTCTGCAAGAAGTCGATCGTGTCGGCGATGATGTCCTCGCGCGTATCCACACCGCCCGACACCTCGACCAGGGGAAGGGTCGTGGGCGGGTTGAAGAAGTGGGTCACGAGGGTCTCCCGGGCATGCTTCAGCCCCTTCGAAAGTCGCGTGATCGAGAGAGAAGAGGTGTTCGACCCGATGATGGCGTGGTCGGGGACCACGTCGTCGAGCGCCTCGAGGACGGCCCGCTTCACCTCCGTCCGTTCGAACACGGCCTCGATCACGAGGTCGACCTCGGCGAACGGCCGGTAGTCCGTGGTGCCTCGGACTCGGGCGATGACCTCGTCGCCGCGGGCGCGGGTCACTTTCGGCGCGAGCTTCTCCCGGAGGCGGGCCTTCTGCGGGTCGGTCAGCTCCACGCCGAGCCCGTCGATCCGTTCGATCTCCTTGGCGGCGCGTCCCGCATGGAACGCGACCAGCTCGTCGACGAACCCTCGGACCTTGGCGAGGCCCTGCTCGACACGGGGAGCGTCCACGTCCTTCAGGACGACATCGATGCCGTTGAGCGCGAGGACCTCGGCGATCGCGGCCCCCATCGTTCCGGCGCCGACGACCCCGGCCTTCGTAACCCGCACAACGACCTCCGGCCCCCGAGCCCGGGGTCCCTACATAACCCGGGGGGAGCCCCGACTCAGGGAACGGCCTCCGCCCGCACCGGGGCCCCAGGCGTCGAGGTCGTCGGGCCGACCGATGCGGCGGCCGCCCGCGGGGCGACGCTCGGGCGCAGGGCGGGCGTGCGCGCCATCGGAAGGCGCATCCCCCGGGGTGGGTCCCGAGCGATCCCGAGCTTTTCGCTCACGAAGTGGCGGACATCGTAGAGGTAGAGATTCCCGTACGGGCAGTCGTTGGCGCACGACCCGACACCGCAGCACTTCGAACTGCGGTAGGAGCCCTTGGTCCGGAAGAACCCCACCATGTCCACGAGGCCGACCGGGCACCCCTTCGCGCAGTCTAGGGTCGTGCACGCCTTGCATACGTTCTTGTCCCGGACCTTCAGCTTGAAGAATCCGAGGCGCGAGAAGGCCGCGCTGATCTGACCGGTGTAGCACCAGCCCATGGTGACGCAGTTGTAATTGCCGGTGTACGGGATCGTGACGAACAGGATGTACCACAGGATGCCGAAGTAGAGGGCGAACAGGAAGACGGTGGGGTCCGCGCCGCCGACGGTCCAGTTGATGAGGCCCTGCGTGTTGAAGTAGGAGACGAACGACGCCGCGACCAGCGACACCATCACCACCCCGGTGGTCGCGGTGTACGCCGTGGAGAACCGGCTGCCGAGGTACTTGCGGGCCACCGGAGCGGTGCGGTTGAACGACTTCATCGCGTCGATCGCCGTTCCCTGATACATCAAGGGAGCCGTGCAGAACACCGAGCAAACGACCCGACGACCGAACAGGAACGTGAGCGAACCGAGGATCACATACGTCAGGAGCAGGACGACGAACACGGACGTCGCCAGGGGGGCGGACCCGATCCCCATGCTCCAGCCGAGCACGGGGACGGTCGTTCCCGACGGCAGGCTAGGGAACATCGAGGCGTAGTAGATGCTGGGGAAATAGACGGCCGCCAGGGCGTAGGAGCCCATCATGAGGGCGAGCCGGAACCGGAGTTCACGTTGCCGGGTCTCCCGGTACTTGAATACGACCAGCGCGCCCATCTCGACGCCCATCATCGCGAGGAACCAGGTCGACCCCGTGACGAGCGCGAGGAACCAGAACCCGTTCCAGAACGCATTCGTGACGACCGTCATCGCTGTCCCGCTGAGGGGGAGCGCCGGGAGCGCCGCCAGGTAGCCGGAAGGATTGATCTGCACGTCCAGGAGGGCCCCCATGAACACCTCCGCGACAAATATGCCGGCCAGCAGGCCGAACGCCCACCGGGGATGCAGCTGCCAGGGGAGGCTCGCGGTGGCGTGGAACCGGTCGTGGGCGACGACCGCGTCAAAGAAGACCACCATCTCGACGAGCACGCTTACCACGAACAGGAGAGCGGTGCCGTAGGCAAGCCACAGGAAGAGGCCGGCCATCATGATCCCGTAGACGCCGAGCAGCCGGAGCAGGTAGGTGGCGAACGCCGGCGTCAACTGCCGGTGTTGGTAAATGAACTCCATCAGATAGACGAACAGGCCGATCATCGCCGCGCTGGAGAGGTAGATCGCCCAGGCGCTCCACACCGAGTACGGAAGAGCCGGGGCCGAGAGGAACATGATCAGGGATTGGGAGAGTAGGACGATGAGCAGGGGGCGCGGGATCCGGTCGCGCAGGAGGACGGTCGTCAGGACCATTTCCCCCGACATCGAGAAGAGGAACCACGGGGACGCGACCACGGCGTCCAGGAACGGCACGAACCCGGCCGCTCCACGACCCACGGAGGCGGGGATGCTCCCGGCGGCGAGGCCGAACACCCAGCCCATCAGCACCTCGTTGAGCAGGACGAGGAAGATCACCGACCCCAGGAACGGCAACGACGGCCCATGCGCGGGCGGGGCCGCACCGCCGGCCTCCGCATCGCGCTGGACGACTTCGCGAAGATATGCGGCGAACGTAACGACGACGCTCACCGACATCACCGCGCTGGCGATCCAGAGCCCGGCGATCAGTCCGGACTCGGTCGGGTCGAGGTAGTAGGCGAGGGCCCCCAGCAGCATCCCGATCATCATCAAGAGCAAGAAGAGGACCACCCCCGATCGCAGGATGCTCCGGGTCGTGGCGGCCCATTTGATCAGCACCGCGGTGACCGCCACCATACCCGAGGCGATGAGGGCCAGCAGGACCTGCACAACCACGGGGTTCAACGACACGGTTCAGACCTCGCGGAACTTACGGCGCACCGTATAGGTTCTCCGTGGACGGGGCGTTGGGGGCCAGACTCTCGACCGCCCGGGGTCCTAGAGCGGTCGACGATTCGTTGATCACCGCCGGGTCGGAACTGAGTGGAGCCCGGCCGAACAGGGAAAACGCCCGGTTCGGTGCGATCGCGGCCGCTGTAGAGAATCCCCCGAGCAGCAAGTACTCGAACGCCCACCGGAGATACAGCGCGAAGCCCCCGACCGGGCCCGGTGCGATGGCGCCCCAGGACGAGGGAGCGCCGGCCAGCCCGAGGACCTCGTTGAACAGGCTGTCCACCCCCGCGGCCGGGAGCGGAGGCGGAACCCACACCAGGAGGCTCAACCCGCCCACCAGTAGCACCGCGGATGCCACCCAGCCCAGCCCGTGACGCGCCCGAAGGAGCAGTCGATACACCCCGGTCGGGAAAAGCGCCGCGCCGATGGCCAGCCCCGCGACGACCTCATGCTGGACGACCCACTGGAACCAGTAGCCCGCACCTGCGGTCGAAGGGTTGATGGTGGTCCATTCGGCCGCGACCGTGAGCGCCCACACGACCCCTGCTCCCAGCAGGGCGATCCGGAGGGCCCCACCGACTAGGAATCGGGTGTCGATCGTGCGCGAGGAGGCGCCGTCGGTCGATCGGGAACTTTCGGTGGACGCACCGAACAGGCCCGCGTACACGACCAACAACATCTCTTGGGCGAGGAGAGCGACCCAGACCATCACGATCTGGAACACGCCGAGGTACCAGTTGTTCACGAGGAGGTTCGCGGCGCTCGTTCCCGAGGCTTGGGCGACGAGCCCGACACCCGCGGTGGCCGCTGCCGTCGTCGAGCAGCAGGCGCCCAGGGTGACCAGACTCAGCATCGCGGGCGTAAGCCCTGCGAGGGTCCCCACTGCGGAGGAGGAGGTGGCGCGTCCGGCGCTCGGTCGGAGAAGTCGGATCGCAAGGAGGAACGCGACGGTCATCCCATACCCGACGCCCACGCCGACCACGACCATCGCGAGCGTTGCGAAGAACGGCAGCGATACGACACCCCACGACGCGACGATCAGAAGGCCCGGGTAGTTCCAGGCACCGGCGGTGCCGCCCCAGACCACAGAGAACGTGTAGCCGCCCGGAATATCGCCGAGGGCGACCATCCCCCCGAGGAAGAGCGAGCCAAGAACGTAGAGGAGTCCGAAGAAGACGACCCCACCGCGCGCGCTGGACCGACGGACGAACGCTCGGATCTCCCGCAGGGTCAGGAGACCGACCGGGTCGAATCGGGGTACCGCCGCCATCGGGGAAAGTGGAGCCGTCCGGGGGTTTAAGGCAGGTCGGTACGCACACCTACTACCGGTCGTAGTATGGGGGCGGCCCTTCAGGGGCCGGTTCGGCGCCGGGTCAGCTCGGTCATCAGCTGATCGTACTGCTCCCGGGAGATCTCTCCTCGGGCATACCGCTGGCGGGCGGTCATTACCGCGGGATCGCGGAATTGCCCCCGGTAGGGTCGGGAGTACCCCTGCCGGGCTCCCCACATCCGCGACCAGAATACCATCCGGACCAGGAAGAGGACCAGCAGCAGGACGAGAAAGATCGGGAAGAATCCGTAATAAAAGATCCCCCCGGGGCGGCCCGACGGGGTACTCCCGAAGTACCCGCCCGAGTCCAGGAACAACAGTAGCAAGACGATCGCAACGATGACCACGATGACCGCAACGAGCAGTAGGGGCCAGAGCGGTCGGCGCTGGGCCGGTCGGTAGGGGTTGTACACGCGGGCGCTCGGAGAAGGATGCGACGGACCCCTATGTTAAGGTACGTCCCGCTCGGGCGCCGAACGGGAAGGTCACTCGCGAACCCCCGCCGGGGCGACCGAAGATTTAAGGTGGAGACGAGGCTCGGTCCGCTCGCGCGGGGATGGCCCAGCCCGGTAAGGCGCAGGATTGCTAATCCTGTGGTGATTTCACCTCGGGGGTTCAAAAGGAGGACCGGACGAGCCGGCCTTCGGAAAGTCCCCCTCCCCGCGTTCCCGCCGGTTCACCCTGGCGCCGCGCCGGGGCTGGCCCGGTAGGTTTCACCGTCACGCACCACGACCACGGGGGTTCCACCGGCCGGGAGGACTCCGGCGACGATCGCAAGGACACGGACCGACTCGGAGAGCTCGACCAACGCGATTCGATGCGGAGAGCGCCACCCTTGGGCAGGGCTCGTGAGCTCGGTCGCCACGAGCACGATTCCGTACGGCGGGATCGACAGTGGAAGCGGGGTCGAGGCCCCGCAGCGCGGGCACGGGCCGGCGCGAGGAACGTAGCGCAGGGTGCAACTGCCACAACGGCTGACCAACAGCGGGAGCGCGTTCACGAGGGCACCGTTCCGAGGATGGTCACAAAATTGTGGGAGGCGAGCCCCCCGATGGAGTGCGCTACTCCGACCCGCGGGCGCGGATCGACCTGGGCAGCGCCCGTCTCTCCCCGAAGCTGTCGCGCGACGTCGGCGATCTCCGCGAGGCCCGACGCTCCGACCGGATGACCTCGGCCGAGGATGCCTCCCGAGGGGTTTACTGCCGGCGCACCCACCGGAGGGGCGTCGGAGTACCACTGGCCCGCGGTTCCGGGCAGAGCGAACCCAAGGTCCTCGAGGTCGATGAGGAGGAACGGCGCGAACGCATCGTGCACTTCGGCGACCTGGACGTCCCGTCGGGCGACCCCCGAAGCGGCGAATGCGCGTTCGGCGGCGCTCCGGCTCGCGGCGAAGGTCGTAAGGTCGGCCCGGTCGACGATTGCCATCGCCTCGAACGCCTGTCCGATCCCCAACACAGCGGCCGGACCGCGACCCCGTTCGAGGACCAGCGCCACGGCCCCGTCCGAGATCGCCGAGCAATGGAGCAGCCGGAGCGGGGTCGCGACCATCCGGCTCCCGGAGATCTCTTCGAGTGTGATCGGTGTCTGGAACTGGGCGTACGGGTTCTTCTGGGAGGCGGTCCGCGCCGCGAGCGACACGCGGTCGAACACGTCCGGTACGACCCCGAACCGATCCGCGTAGCGTTGGCTGACCAGGGCGGCGAGTGCCGGCATGGTCGCACCGACCGCCTGTTCGGTGGGGTGGAGCGAGTGCGCCAACGCCGCCGCGACCTCGCCGCGACCTCGGCCGTGGGCCGGTCCGTCATCTTCTCGGCGGCGACGACCAGGGCCCGCTCGTAAAGCCCGCTCTCGAGGGCGAGGGCCGCCGCGTGGAACGCCGCCGCTCCGGAGGCGCTCGCGGCCTCGACCCGGAGCCCCGCGGCCGTTTCGAGTCCGATCTGGTTCGCCAGCCGGGAGACGAGGTTCTCGGTACCATTGACCGAACCGGAGAGCATGTTACCGACCACGAGTAGGTCGATCGGTTTGCGCCCGAGCGCAGTGAGGGCCTCGGTCGCGGCCGACGACGCGAGCTCGAGCAGCGGCTCGGGCCGGCGGCCGAATCGAGTGTATCCGGTTGCGGTGATGTGGGAGTTCACGGGGACACCCGAGCGACCGGCTCGAACAGCGCGTGAACGGTGGCGAAGAACCGGACCAGCGGCATCCCGTGGTCCCACCGGAGCACAGCGTTCCCCTCCCGGGTCCGCTCCACGGACGGAATCCGCCGGGCGAGCAGTCCCAGTGAACCGCCCTGCGGCTGACGGGCCGCCGAGAAGAGCCGCCAGGCGTCCCCTCCCCGGTGTCCGATCTTGCGGTAGGCATACACGGCGACGAGCCCGACCTTCTCCACGGCAGCTCGGTGGGCTTCCAGCTGATCCGCCGCCCGTCCGCTCGCGGCTGAGAAGTGGATGGTCGATTCGCTCGAGGCCTTGACCTCGAGGGGAAGCGCGAGTCCCCCGCGCAGGGCGACGAGGTCGAACCCGAGCGAGCCGGCCCCCCGAATGACCAAGAATGGCTCTTCGATGATCCGCTCCAAGTCCGGACGTTCGACGGGCAGGATGCTCTTCGAGTACCGCAGAACGGCCGAGCGGTCTCCGCGGAGGAGGTCCTTCAGCTCCCGTTCGTAGGCCGAGAAGCTGTGTCCGACCACGTCCTTCCCCGTGGGCCGAGGGGTTATTATAAGGCGGTCGGCGGACTGGCCGCGAACGGTGGCAGCCCCCGCCGGCCTCGAGATCGTTGCGGCGGACGTGCCGGTGGCCCGCGTCCTCGCCGCCCTCGTGGCCGACGCGGACCGGCGCCGGACGGTCCGAGGGTACACTACCCAACCGGCGCGGGTTCGGCTCTCCGACCTGCGGACCCGCCTCCTGCGAGACCGGGTGTTCGAGGATCCCGGTAGGCTCCTCGGCCGGTTGAAGCGGCGGGGGCTGCTCGCCGAGCTGGCCGGTGGCGGAGGGGAGAAGACCTTCGAGATCCCGTATCCGGACGAGCTGCGTCACCTCCTGATGGAGGAGGTCGCCCGCGCCGAAACGGTCGAACCCGGACCCGTGTCCCCCGTACCGGACGAACCGGCTGAGATCCGGGCGATGGACGGTGATTTCCTCGACCAGCTCCGGGACGTGCTCCACCACCGCCTGGAGGAGACGATCGAGTTCGGACGTACCTTCGATGTCGAGCGGCTCGCGGGGTACCTCAAGGGCCTCTTCGGAGAAGCGCTCTACTTCGATTCCCTCATCTCCCTCCTACAGCAGTACGCGCTCGCGGACGTTGCCCTGTTGGCCCCAACGGGACGCACGACCGGAGCCACCGGATTCCACCTCGCCCTGTTCGGCCCGCCCGGTACCGGCAAGACGTTCTCGATCGACGACCTCGTCCGGGGAAATCCGCGCAGCGGCGTCCCGCCCCACGGCCTTCCCGGACGGAACCGGTACTGCGGCGGGATCACGCCAGTCCAGTTCCTTCGGGTCGGGGCCGCCTACACCGGCCGCACGTTCAATTTCATCGTGCCCGAGTTCAATGACTGGTTCAAGTACCGAGGGATGGTCGAGCCCCTCAAGCTCGTCATGGAACAACGGGAGGTCAAGTGGGAGACCACCCTCGGGACGGTCGGCCCGTACACCTTCCGCTCGTTCTTCTCCGTCAACTACAACGTCCGTACCGCCGGTGCCGACGACTACTGGACCACGATCGGGGACCCGAACTTCGCCGCCCTCGAGGACCGAATGCTCCTTCGGTTCCATCCGATGACCCGCGAACGGTTCCGGGCGGTGGAAGCAAGCGCAGAGCGGCTCGAGCTCGGGGAACTCGGCTTCGAGCTCGCCGGACCGATCCGGGACCACCTGACGCTGGTCCACGCGATCGAGACCGGCCACCCCTTGGTGGCCTCCCGGTTCCGGCGGCGTTCAATCCGCCTCGAACGTCCGCTCTACGACGCCTTGCGCGAGGTCTCCGAGAAGGCGCTCAAGACGACCCGCTTCCCGAAGTTCTCGCCCCGGTTGAAGTCGCGGGCGGTGCGACTCGCGGCGGCCGCGTCCCTGGTCGCGTACTTCCGGGAGTCGGACGAGCCGACGGTCCCGATCGGGCCGATGGAGACCGAGTTCTCCCGGCGATTCTACGAAGAGGAGGTCCATGCCCG
>JBEKJG010000028.1:0-20921 GCA_050011355.1 Thermoplasmata archaeon
TCCTCCGAACCGGAGTATATATCAACCCCGCCGGTTGGAGTGAGGATAGGGGAGGGTTCCCACATCCCCACCCGCTCTTAGAGGACGCGTCACGCAGGCCGTAGAACCATGCCGTCGATTCTGATCACCATTCCGGTTCGAAACGAGGAGGTGATGCTGGACGCCTCCTTCCGTGCGTTGGTCGCGGGGCTGGCCGGATCGGGGTTGAACTACCGGCTGTCGATCGCCGAGGACGGGTCCACGGACGGGACTCCGGCGGTCATCGAACGCCTCATGGCGGAGTTTCCGAGCCTCCTGGTCAGCTCCAGCCGTATCCGGCGGGGGCGAGGGCTGGCGCTCCGACAGATGTGGTCCCAGGTCGATGCCGACATCTACGCGTTCGTCGACGCGGATCTCGCGGCCGGTCCTCCCGCTTTGATCCGGGTGATCACCGAGGTGCAGCAGGGCGCGGACGTCGCGACAGGCTCCCGGTACTGCGAGGGAGCCCAGGTTCGACGACCTCCGGTTCGCCAGCTCGTATCGCGGGCGTACAACCGGTTTGTCCGAATGACCTTCGACGAGAACATTCGGGACCACCAGTGCGGCCTCAAGGCGTTCTCGCGGGAGGCGATGACTCGCCTCTTTTCAATGACCCACGAGGACAGTTGGGCGTGGGACACTGAGGTCCTGGTCCTGGCTGAGCGGTCCGGGATGCACGTGTCGGAGGTCCCGGTGGAATGGTCCGAGACCCGCTGGACGCGCACGCCGATGCGCCGCCTCCTTTCGGACGTGTATCTTCACGGCTCGTCGATCCTCCGCCTGAAGAGCGGCCTCGAAGAGACCATGCGATTGCATCGGATCGGACCCCCGTCGGCGACCTCGACCGGCTCCGTGGACCTCGTCTCCCCCAAGGATACGGGCAGTGGTTTCGTCCGGTAGCCCTCCTCTACTCCTCACGAACTACCGCGGCGGCGGGATCGGTGATTTCGGCCTCACCCTCGAGGCCCACCTTCGCGCGCGACTGAACGGGCTGACTACCGAGGAGACATCGATCGACGGGCGGGGCAGCTTCGGCCAGGCGACCCGGGCCGCGGTCCACCCGGGCCTCCTGATCGTCAATCTCGGCCTCACGGCCTGGGGGCGGTCCGGCCCCCGGAACCTCGTGGGGTTCACCGCTATCGGCACTCACCGGGCGCTGGGGTACCCCACGAAGGTCATCGTGCATCACGCGATCGAGATATTCGACCTCCGGGAAACGGGGTACGAGGTCTCCCCGCTCGTCCTGAAGGGGGCTCACCTCGCCCTGGCCCAGGTGAAGGACTGCGAGCTCATCGTGTTCTCTCCGCGGCTGCGCGACATGTTGGCCGACCTGTACGGAGCGCGACGACTGTGGCTCGTTCCCCACCCTGGCGAACTGGGCCGGAAACGGGTCTCCGGCACCACGCCCGGACGCGCCAAGGTGGTCCACGCCGGCTATTGGGCTCCCTACAAAGGGATCGACCGTTTCATCGAGATCGCCGGTCGAATGAAGGACCGGGCGGAGTTCGTTCTGGTCGGGCGACCCCACTCCGCCCTCAGCAGCGACACCGGTTTCCGCCAGAAGGTCGACGAGTGGACTGCGCTCGGCCAGCGTGCCGGGGTCCGGATGACCGGATTCCTGAGCCACGCCGAGCTGGACGACGAATTCTCCACGCTCACCGTGGGGCTCCTCCCCTACACCTCCGTGAGCGGGGCCAGCTCGAGCTTCAACCTGTTCGCCGAACGCGGAATTCCCGTCGTCGCGACCGACCTTCCGGAATTTCGCTACCTCGAAACCCTTGGGGCGGGGGTGCTCATCGCTCCGCCAACCGTGGACGGGCTCTCCTCCGCGATCGCACGGCTGCTGGGCGATCGGGAGCTGTGGCTCGCACTCTCGAAGCGGCAGGTCGAATTCGTCGAGAAATTCTCCTGGGACCGGTTCGTGGGGACCTTGTTGGCCGCCCCCGTGGGCCCCCACACCGCCGGGTCCAATCCCCCGGGGGCTTAGCGGCCGGGTGCGGGGTGAATCGTGCCGAAGGTCGCGCCCGATCGAGCCCGTCCCCGCTTCGTCATGTATGTCCCGAACTCGGCTCTCACTCCCTTCCACGACCGATCGCCGTGGGTCATGTTCCCCCGCTCGTTCCAGACGCTCGGCTACGAGTCCACCCTCATCTGCGGGGCCTTCACCGGCACGCGCCCGGCCGGGTTGCGGATCCTCGAGTCGTTCCAGGTCGTGAAGAACCCCCGGAAGGGAGGGAAGGCTCGCTCGCTGTTCGAACCCTTGCTCGTCTTCGGGGAGATCCGCCGACAGCGTCCGGATACCGTCATGGTCGGCCCCCTGCGCTCCTCTCTCTTCTCCTTCCTCCCGCTCGTCCTGCTGTACCGGCTCTTCACCGAACGGGGCCGAACGCGTCGGACAACGTTCGTTCTCAAGGCCGATTGGGGCCTCGATGCCACCGGATTGAGCCGCCTCGAAGCCGCGTTGTCCCGGACCCTGCTGGTCGTCTCGACCTACGTCCTGGACCTCGTGACGTTCGAGACGTCCTGCGGGTTGGGCCGAGCTCGACGACTACCGGGGATCCGACCGGATCGTACCGCGAGGGTACCGCTGGCCTTTCCGCAAGGAACGATGGAACGCCTCCCGTACAGCGCCTCGCCCCGAACTCCGGTCGTTCTGTGTGTCGCGCGCATCACCCGGATGAAAGGTCAGGACGTCCTGTTGAAGGCCTTCTTCCGGATCGCGGGCCGGTTTCCCGAGTGGTCGATCCACCTGGTGGGGCCGGTGGAGGACCCGGGGTTCCAGGACGAATTGCGTGGAATGGCGGCCCAGGGAGGGTGGACCGACCGCGTGGTCATGTCGGGGTTCGTGGAGGAGTCCGAACTGGAGCGGGAGTTCTCCGCGGCGTCCGTCTTCTGCCTCCCATCGGTCCATTCGGAGAACGCGGGGCAGGTGCAGTACGAGGCGACCGCCCGCGGACTGCCCGTGATCACGACGGACGTGGTGTGTGCGGCCGACGCCGAAGAGATGGGGTGGATCGTCACCCGCGCCGGGAGCGTGGACGACCTGGCGAAGAAACTCGAGGGCCTGCTCGAGGACGAAGGACGACGGGCGGGGACGGCGGACCGGGCCCAGGCCCGGCAAGGAACGTACCTGGACCTCGTCCAGTCCCATCCCTTCCCTGCGCCCCGGCGGGCGCGGGAGGTCGACATCTAACCTTATGGCACCGACCCAATACCGAGCCGGACCGGGGCGCCCGCAGCGCAGGTTCACCGTCGGTTAGCTCATGGGGTTGAACTCGGCGTGGACCCGCCTGCGGGCGGTGTTCCTCTGGCGACCGTTCCTGAGCCAACTCGCAGTCCTCCTGGCGCTCGACCTCGCGATCCACGCCACGCTGCTCTTCCGGTTCGACGGCTACCTCTCCTGGGGAAACTTCGACACGGCGTTCGTCGCGTCCCAGTACCCGAGCGGTCCCGCGCTCTACTGGAGCCCGTTCCAATACAACGGCGCACCCGTGGGGCTTGGTTTCGCCGACCTCTCGAACTACATCGAGGGATTGGGGCCGCTGACCGTTCTCTCGGACCTCCTGGGCGCGACGTGGGGGGCGAAGGCGTTCATCCTGCTCTCCACCTGGTTCGTCGGTGGGGCGGCCCTGCTCCTCGCGCGAACGGTGATCCGACGGCCGATCGCCCAACTCGCGGCGGCCGTGTTCCTTATCGGTGGGCCGTTCCAGTTGGCCCTCTACGGCCAGGGGGACTACCAGGCGTTCGTGGCCGAGGGGTTCGTCTTCCTGTCCCTCTACACCCTTTGGCTCGGCATCCGCCGCCCGACCCAACGGTGGGTGTGGTTCCCCACGGCCGCCTGGCTGCTCGTCCTCACGTTCCAGGTGCCCCAGGCGTTTCTGCTGGGGTTCGTCCTCACGGCCGGCCTCGTGCCACTGTACGTTCGCGATTGGCGCCGATCCCTCGCTCCCGCCGCAGAGGACCCCTCCTCCGTGGATGGAGGTCAGCCCCCCCGGTCGACCCCGTCCCGCCGCTGGGGGGACCGGATGCGCGCCACCTACCGGTGGGTGGTTCGACCCGGGGGCACGCTCTCCGACATCGGCGGCATGCTGGCGCGGCTTCCCGGGGTGGTCGGTGTGGCGGCCGTCATCATCATTCCGGCGTACGTGACGTTCTACATCTTGGGTACGGGGGCCACCGGCGCCTCGTCCGGCATGGCGCTGCCCCTCTCCACCTTCTCCCAGTACAGTCGGGATCCGCTCGAGTTACTGGTCCTGAACGGCTATTTCAATCTCAGTCCGACCATGGTCCGCGATGGGTTCGGGGCCGTCGCGAGCCTCTACGTATGGTACACCGTCGTGCTGGCGCTCTTGGCGTTGGTCTGGGTCGGCTACCTGTTCACGCGCGAACGTCGTCTTCTCTACCTCCTGGTCGTCACGGTCCTGGCAGCGCTGATCGGGGCGGGCACCGCCGGCCCACTCTCCGGGCTCAGCGTGTTCCTGTATCTTCGGGTTCCCGGATACGCCGCCCTCAACGCGTCCTACTACTGGGACTGGTTCGTCCTCAACCCGCTCGACGCCCTCATGGTCGGACTCCTCCTGCAGGGGCTGCTGAGGTCCAGGGCCCCGCCCCCGGCGGCGACGGGGGATGCGACGGCCGACCCGGGCCCTCCGGGTGGGGTCCGAAACGTCGTTCCGGTACTGCGAAACGCATCGCGTGTCCCCCTCCAACGGAACGTCCGGAAGGGGGTGGCGCTCGGGGTGGTTGCCCTCCTGACCGTGGGGGTCCTCCTCCCGATCGCCAACGGCGCCTACTACTCGACCCCCGACGGGATCAGCGAAGCGGTCTATCCGGCCGACTACGCCCAGGTTCCGGGCCTCCTGAACCAGCTCATCGGGAACTCGTACGCCGGGGTTGCGCTGTTCAATCCGGATGTCTACTGGTTGATGCCCAACACCTCGCACGCCGTTCCCAATGCGTTCTTCCTCTACCCGACCGCACGGACTCCGGGGCTGCCCGTGTACCTCGCGCCCTCGCTCCAATCCAACTCCTACTTCTACTGGCTCTACGACCGATTCTACTCGAACGAGACCCGGTATGCGGCCCAGTTGTTCGCGCTGGTCGGCGTGGAGTACTTCCTCGTCTTCTACGGGACCCAGTCGGCGTCGTTCTACCCGACCTTCCTGCCGTTCTCGGAGGGGAAGAATGCGAGCGTCCTCCTGGAGTATCAGCGGGACATCGTCCCGGTCGTCCAGGAGCGATCCTTCGCGATCTATCGGGACCTCGCGTTCAACGGGGTCGCCCTCGCGGATTCCGACCTGTCGCTGGTCGCGGGTCCCGGCTACGATGAACTGAACGCGCTCGCCTATGCCGGCGTCAACCTCGACAACCAATCGATCCTGTTCCCGGGCGACCTCCCCTCCAACGCGTGCACGTCCGAGTTGAACCGGGTCCAGCGGGCCTACACGGCCTCCCCCAACGCCCTGATCGGGATCGCGCTGCAGTGCGATCACGTCTCGGTCGCGGACCCGCTCGCGGAGACCAACCCCACCGCCTCTCCCACGTCGACGTGGGTACCCTCCACGAGCGACCTCGGGGTCGCGATCATGGAGTCGTGGCCCACGCGGCTCGCCGTGACCGAAGGAGGACCCAACACGATCCGGGTTCCCGTGTCGGCCGGGAACTGCACGGTGGGCTGCTCGATCTGGTTGCCGATCCGGTTCAGCGGGGACGGTGGCGCGCTCCAGTTCGGCTGGAACGGGGCCGAGTGGGGTGTCTCGACCGCCGTCGGGTATGACCAGATCAACAACACGATGGTCTGGGTCCAGCTGCCGTTCGCGGTGACCTCGTCGAACTCCCTCTCCATCACCGGGTCGGGGGGCTGGAACGCGGTCGGTTCGGTGTACGTGTTCTCCTCCCGGGGGACCTCGCCCGCCACCTCTCCCACGGACTGGGTGAACCAGACCCTGGCCGGGAAGATGGTGATTCCGGTCGCCCCGGCGTCCCTCATCGACCTGGAGAACGCGTCGGGGATCCGTGGGAGCCTCAAGTACGTCGAGTTCCCGCCCGGACAGACCGTGAACGAGTTTCCCGGGAACCAGGGGATCGTCGTCTCGCCCGCCGGCACCGCCGCGGTGCACACCTACCTGCCGTTCGTGAAGCCGAACGGACCGGGGTGGGTCGGACTGCTGGCCCGCGCCACGTCGTTCGGCTACGTCACCGCAACCTTCGAGGGCTCGCCCCAGCCGGAGCTGGTCGGGTTCAACTCCGGGAACGACAACGGTTCCCGCAACCTCTGGCAGACGATCATGATCCCCTGGAATTCCTCGACCCCCAACCTCTACTCGGGCGTGAACCTCAGCGTCGACCTGGGCACGCTCTGGCTGGCCGAGGTGTGGTTCGTGCCGCAGTCGATCGCCGGCTCCGCCACCCCCACCCCGCTCGTCCCGCCCTCGCTCGGGCCCCCCACGGTCTACGCGCCCAACTCGACCGTCGTGTCGAGCTGGTCCGCCCGTCTCGGCGCGTCCGGGTTCTTGTCGATCACGGCCAACGGCACGTTCTCCCCCGCCACCGCGTGGGGGCATTTCCTGCTGAGCATCGAACTCCCGAATCCTTCCCCACCCGATTCGGCGATCGCGCTCTCCGTGAACATCACCTCGGGACTGTGGATCTCTGCGAACGACGCCGCCGTAAGCTACCGGTCGGAGGGAGAGTACACCCTGCTGGGGCCCCTGTTCCAGAACACCGGACTCGTCGGCTCGGACACCCTGACCTTCGACGTCGATTCCTACGGGAACTTCCCCGCCGAGAACACCACGTTCAACGTCTCGGCACAATTCGCGTACGTCGACCTGCCGCTCGTCTGGAACGTTTCCGACCTCGCGGACGGACCGCCGCTATCGGTCTCCGGGGAAGCGTCGGGGTACCAGGTGGCGGCCGATGGCGCTCCGCTCGTCCTCGTGCGCGTCTCGGACTACCCGGGACTGGTTCCGAGCGGTACGGCCGGCCTCGGCCCGGCCCTCGGGACCCTGGACACCCTCCTCTGGAACCCCTCGAACCAGAGTTCGGTCGCGGTCGTCACGAGCTCGACGGCGTACGTCACTCTCGGGCTCGGGGTCTCGCTCCTCGCCACGGCGGTCTGGGTCGGCGTCGAGATCGTGTTCCGGCGGTACAGGGCCCGGTCGCCCCGGCCCCGTACGACGGGTCCTTGAGTCCGGACGGCTCACCGGGGGCAGAATAGGCGTCCGATTCAGGCGCGCATCGCGTCGAGATAGACCTCGGTGTAGGCAGATCGGGCCCCGGAGGCGTCGAACCTGCGGGCGCGAGCGACCCCGGCGGCGGCGAGTCGCGCGGCAGCTTCCGGGGATTCGACCGCTCCGCGCACGGCCCCGGCCACCTCGACCGGCGGGGCTCCGGGCGGTACCAGGCGGGCCGCCTCCCCGAGGACTTCCGGCGACGGAGGGTTTGCGAGGGCGACGACCGGCGTTCCCGAGGACATCGCTTCCAGGAGTGGGATCCCGAACCCTTCCCGAACGGAGACGTGCAGGTAGGCGTCCGCCGCGTCGAAGTAGAGTGGATACTGTTCGTCCGGCACGGGGCCCACGTTGCGGACCTTTCCGGCAAGACCCGGCAGCGGGTATCCGACCTTGACGAGCAGGTACTCGGGGGGGAGCAGGTCCACGACGCGGCGGAGCAGCTCGAGGTTCTTGTACGCCGCCCCGCTCGAAACGCTCAGGACGATCTTCCGGTCGGGCGGCAACCCGAGGCGAGTTCGGCACTCCGTCTTGGAACGAGGCCGGAAACGTTCCCCATCGATCCAGTGCGGGATCACGACCGAGTCTAGGCCCGTCCATCCTGCGAGGCGGGCGGCGGTGTACTGGCTCGGAACGACGATTCGGCGGCAACGTTTCAGGTACCGAGGCGTGCGCAACCAGTCGACCAGCGAGTACGCCTCGACCAGCAAGAGGTCGCTCCGGGTATTCCAGAGAGAACCGAACGTCCTCAACCCGAAATCGTGGACCGTCGCGAGCGGGCGGTCTAGGCGCGTCGCGAGGTCGTAACTCGCCCCGCAGAGGTGGACGAGGCGCCGTCGGCCCTCCAGTTCCGCCCGGAAGGTTCGCTCGTTCTGGCGCAGGGCCCCCAGGGCCCGGAGCCGGGAGGAGGCGTACCGTTGGCCGGGCACGGGTTGGTGCGGTGGGGTCTCCGGATACCGAAAGTAGTGTAGGTTGCGAACCTCGATCCCCGGGAACGACGGAAGCAGCAGATCGTGGAGCCGGGTCACATAGACCCCGATCCCGCTGAGGGGAGGTTGGTCGGTGACCAGGGTCACCGGCTCGCTCGCCGATTCCACACCGCCCTCCGTTCGGCGAACCGGCACGGCCCGGACCCGTCGGCGCTCGCCACCGCCCTCTCGCCCCCCGAGAATATCATTCCTCTCCTACGCCGGCACCAGGCGCCGGGCGGCCGAGGGCCGCAGGGAAGGTGGGCGAGGCCGCTCCGGTTCGGCGCGGGCGGCCGCTCCTCGAGAGAAACGCAAGTGCTTTTAGCTCGGGATTCGGCTCCTCGAACGTGCGTTTCAGGTACGCAAGGCTCGCGCCGGGGGCGCAATTCCGGTCGATCCATGCGCGGGTGCCCCTCCCGCCGATGGTCGTGGTCCTCGCCGTCGCGTTGCTGGTCCTCCTCCCCGGCCTCGCGGTCGCCGGGGGGACCTCGCGTCCTGCGGTGGCTCCGACCTCCCGGGCTCTTCCGCGGGACGTCCCGGTCCTCGCGCCCGGGGGGGACTTCCCGACGTACCTCGGGGACGAGGAACGGACCTCCTCCTCCGTATCGGAACGGCTGATCAACGCCTCCAATGCCGGTACGCTTCATCCCCTCTGGACCTACAACGCGGGCGACGAGGCGGTCCAATCCCAGCCGGTCGAGCAGAACGGCACCGTCTACGTCGGCGGTGCGACAGGGTACGAGTATGCCCTGAACGCGCTCAACGGGTCCCTGCGCTGGAAAACGTTCCTTGGCCAGGACTGGAACGACAGCACATGTCCCGGAGGGCTCGGCGTGACCTCCACCGCGACCGTCGCAGGTCAGGTGCTCTACGTGGACGGTGGGTATCCGTATCTCTACGCGCTCAACACTTCCACCGGCGCGATCGAATGGCGGGCGTTGATCGGGGGGAGCGATTCGCTGGGGTACTACGATTGGTCCAGTCCGCTCATCTTCGATGGCCACGCGTACGTCGGGATCTCCAGCGACTGTGACGAGCCGCTGGTCCCCGCCGGACTGGCCGAATACTCCCTGACCACCCACGCCCAGGTGGGGTACTTCAACGACAGTGTGCCCGGGCTCAACGGCTCCAGTATCTGGGGCTCCCCGGCGATCGACCCCTCGACCAATACGATCTTCATCGCCACGGGGAACCCGTATTCCAGCGCTCCCACCGCGTACAGCGAATCCATCGTGGCGTTGAACGCCAGCACCCTCGCCGTGGTGGCCACGTGGCAGATCCCGGCCTCGCAGGTCACGGGGGACGGCGACTTTGGTACCACACCGACCGTGTTCGCACCCCCCTTCGGGTCGCCCCTCGTGACCGCGCCGAACAAGAACGGCATCCTCTACGCGTTCTACCAGTCCAACCTCTCGATCGCCTGGCAACAGCCGATCTGCTGCCAGGACAACTCCCAAGCCCAGCGGATCTCGACGGCGTGGGGCGGCGGGTATGTCTATGCCGTGAGCGCGGAGACCACCATCGGTGGGGTCGTGTACAACAGCTCCGTCCGGGCGTTCCAGCCGCTCACCGGGGCGATCGTCTGGCAGGACGGGTTCCCCGAGTCGTCCGACTACGGTTATGCGGGACCCCTCTGGGCCGACGGTCTGTTGATCGTCCTCGACCAGAGCACGTTGCTCGTGCTCAACGCAACGGACGGTTCGGTCCTGTACCAGTACACGGCCAACGGGACGTTCGAGGCGCCACCCTCCGTCGCGCGAGGGGAGATCTACGCGGCCGCGACGGACGGCTCGGTGATCGCCTTCGACCTCCAGCTCCGGTCGACCGCGTCCGATTCGGCCGGCTCGGGGCCGCTCTCCGAAACGTTCGCGGTCCGGCCGTCGGGCGGACTTCCGCCGTACGAGTACTCGTGGACCTTCGGCGACGGAGGGTCGTCGACCCTTCCGACCCCCCAGCACGCGTACGGTGCGACCGGGACCTATTTCGCGAACGTCACCGTCACCGACCTCGCCGGGAGCAGCATCACCGACCACCTCGTTGACCACGTGGAGCTACTCTTCGCTGTCACCTTCACCGAGACGGGGGTCCCGGCCGGGGCCGATTGGTCGGTGGGTCTCGGCGCGCAGGTGGAGTGGTCCACGAACGACACGATCACCTTCCTCGAGCCGAACGGGACGTACTCCTACGGGGCGGCGACCCTCTCCGGATATTCGCCCTCGCCCGCTTCCGGGCAGGTCACGGTGAACGGGGCTGCGGTCCGAACCGACCTCCTGTTCACCCCTACCTATTCGCTGACCATCACCGAAACGGGCCTTCCTTCTGGAACCACGTGGACGTTCACTCTGGAGGGGAGCACCCTTTCCTCCACATCGACTACGATCAGATTCACCGTGCCCAACGGGACCTACTCCTTTGCCCTCGGCGCGGTCCCGGGGTACGAAGGAACCCCGGCCTCCGGCTCGATCGCGGTCGATGGGAAGGCGACCTCCCTTACGGTAAGTTACCGGTCGCTGTCGAGCGCCCCGAACAACGGTTCGTCGACCTTCATCGGACTACCGGCATCCGAAGCGGCCGTGCTTCTGGTCGCGCTGCTTACCGCCCTCGCGGCGGCCATCGCAGCGGCCGTGATGGTGCACCGCCGCCGGAAGACGCCGCCGAAGGGTCCGGCTCCCTCGACCCCGGTTCAGGGCGGTTCGGCTCCCTGAACTTGACCGCCAAGCTCACCTCCCCTTCGTTCGACAAATCCGCAGGACACCGGCGAGCCCGCGGCCGCCCTCGCGCGCCGTACTCGTAAGTCCAGGGTAATCCAGGCCCTAGGCGTCCCGGCTCCCGGACGACGCTTGGCCGAGGCGACGCACGAGGGCCGAACCGAGCTCGAGGAGCCAGGGTCGTGCACCCGCCTTTCGCGAGAGCACGACATACGCGACCTGGGCGAGCGTGACCGTGATGAGGATCGCGAGCACGTTGAGGGTCCACAATCGGAGCGGATCCCAGCCCGGCGCGTTGTTCGCCGCGAGGGACCACGCGAGATACTGCGGGCCGAGCGGAGCCGCGAAGGGGACGAGCAGTGTGTTCCGGATGACGAGGAACGCCGTGCACATCCCCACGAGGCTCGCGGAGAGGAGCCGCCGCTCCGGGTGGAACGCCAGAACGTCCACGACGAGCGGTGCGAAGAGGTAGAGGAGGTACTGTTCGTTGAGTCCCCAGCGCAGCAGCAGGAAGACCGCCACGATCCCGACGACCGCATCGACCTCGCCGGTCCATCCCCGACCCGTCAGGTTGCGGGCCGCGTACCAGCCCGCGACGACGACCCCGGGGACCCAAAGGAGTTCGAAGAGGTCGGTGACGAGAGGAGGGTTCCCCACCACGGCCAAGGGGCCGTACGGACTGACCCAACGGGCCCAGTTCATCCCGCCGCCGATGCCTCCCGACTCGGAAACGAAGAGGCCGCCAAGTCCGGAAAGCCCCCAGTGGAAGGCGAGGAAGATGAGCCCCGTGAGGACGGCCGGGACCGCGATCGCCGCCACGACCCAGAGCCGGGCCGCGCCCCGTCGGCGGAAGACCTCGAAGGGGAGGAACATCGCCGTGACCCACTTGATGAAGATCCCGACCCCGTAGAGGAGGTTCTTCCGGGGCGCCTCGGTGACGAGGAGCGATGCGATGACGACGGCCACCGCGATCGAGTCGAACTGGCCCCAGATCGCCGAGATGAGGATCGCGTAGGGAAAGAACGACCAGATCGCGGCGGCCCGTAGGGCGAGGGCCCGGTCCCCCCGCGCACGAAGCACGACCCGGTACAGCAGTCCGGCGGTCAGCACATCCCCGGCGATCGGTCCCTGCTTCAGCAGGAAATAGTAGACGAACCGGTTCCCCCCGCCCACGAGCAGGTACGCGCGGTAGGCGCCCCCGGTGTAGAGCGACCAGAATGGAAGGTACGACGCCGAAGTGAGGTCGGTGTTGAAGTACGAGATGCTAAGGCCGGGCACGGGCGGCCAGAACGCAGTGAACGGGTCGGTGCCGTGGCCGACGACGTACCCGGTGCGGATCCAGATCTCGAAGTCGTAGGGATGGCCGGTCCAGAAGGAGAACATCTCTCGGACCAGCAGTCCCGCGAGAAGGATTCCCGCGAGGGTCCGTCGACCCCGACCCCCGAACCCACCGGTGGGAGCGGTATCTGGAGCGGCTCCTCGTCCGGGCTTCGGCTCAGAAGGTTGGGCGGGCAGGTGCGACCCGAACGGTCTCGAGGGCGGCGCCCATGATAAGCTCCGAGTCGGCGGCATTCGAGCGACGACGGGGCCTACGCCCTTCCCGGTTCACGCGCGAACCTCGGTCAGTTGCTCGAACAGGGCAGCCCACTGGGGGATCACACGGGCCCAGGAGAATCGTTCCACCCGTTCGGACCCCGACCGGGAAAACCGTGAACGCAGCTCCGGGTCCCGGGCCAATCGCTCGATGGCTCCGGCGAGGGCGGTCGGGTCGTTGGGCGCGCAGAGCAGCGCGTTCTCCCCTTCGGAGACCACTTCCGGGATGCCACCGACACGCGAAGCGACGATCGGCAATCCCGCCGCCATGGCCTCCATCAGTACGATCGGCGTGCAGTCGAACAGGGAGGGCAAGACGAAGACGTCGGCGCGGGCATACTCCTTCAGGAGCTCCGACCGGGGGAGCGGTCCGGTGAGCACGATCCGCGACTCGACCCCAAGCTCCCGCGCGAGTCGGAGCACGAGGGACCGGCCGCCCCAATCGTCGCCGACGATCCGCAGCTGCAGGCGAATCTCCGGTGGGAGGGCCGCGACGGCGCGGACCAGCGGTTCCAGGCCCTTCTGCTCGGGGTACAGCCGACCGACGAAGAGAACGGTCAACAGGTCGTCCGATGGAGCGCGGGCGGGTGGGCCCGAGAACTCGCCCAGGTCGATCCCGTTCGGGATTCTGGCGATACGGCCCCGCGACACGCCGATCGAGGCGAGCAGATCGGCCTCCAGATCCGTATGGGCCACGATGCGGTCGGCCGGTGCGAGGATGAAGCGGGCGACCGCCCGCGCGTAGATCCTCCATCCGGAAGTCCCGCGGCCGGCATCGAAGTGGGTTTCGATCACGAGCGGGGTCGAGCGGAGGCGCCGCACGCCGGCGGCCATCCAGGTGGGCGGCATTCCGAAGGCATGGGCGTGTACGATGTCGGGCCTCGACTGGAGGAGGTCCAAGCCCATGCCGGGGGCCACGAGGCCGAGCCCGTGGGGGGCCGGGACGGTACGAAACGCTCGATGACGGCGGACCGCGATGGGGTCTTGGATCGACTCGGGAAGGACGCGTTGGAGGGGTCGATCTCGGATCAGGTCGGTCGTCACGATCTCGACGGAGTGCCCGCGTGCCTCCAGGCCTCGCGCGATCGCCTCGACCTGGATCTCCACCCCCCCGAGCGCGGGAGGATACCGGTGGGTGACTTCGAGGATGCGCATCGTTCGGGTCCGTCTACGACTCCGCCGGCGTCGGCACGGACGGAGCGGCAGGGGCCGGTAGGAGCGTCCACGGCGCAAGGAGCCACGGCCGGGGTCCGGGTTCGTCGCGCAGGAGGATGATCAGGAACTGGACGAGGCTCACGGTCATCAGGATCGCGAAGATGTAGAGCAGGTCGTAGCGGACCTGCCCCCAGACGGCAGAGCTGTCGAACGACTGCACGAGGTTGAATGCCTGGCCGCTGGCGGGCGACGCGAACCAGATCCCGCCGACGTTGTTGACGAGCAGATATCCCGATGCCAGAACCACGAGGAAGTAGAAGAACCGCCGCCGCTGCGGGTGGAGGGTGTAGACGTCGGCGGCGAGCAGGGCGAAGGGGTACAGCATGTACTGTTCGTACAGCCCCCAACGGAAGAGCAGGACCGCGACCATCACGAACAGCAGGGCGCGGAGCTGTTGCCCGGGGTTCCCGCTCCGGACCCACCGGGCCGCGTACCAGCCCGAGACGAGGCACGCCGGGATCCAGAGGTGAGCGAGGACGGTATACAGGATAGGATGGGTCCGGAGCGCCGACTGTAGGGACGCGAGGTTCGCCAGCTGCACCCAGTTCATCCCACCCCCTCCGCCGGCGGTGGACGAGGTAGTGGTGGCCGCGATGCCGGCAAAACTCCAGCCGGCGGCCAGGAACGCGACGACGGTCAGCAGCCCGACGAGGGCCACGCTCGCGACCGGCCAGAGTCGCCGCAGTCCCCGATTTCGGAAGAACTCGAGGGGAAGGAACGCCACCGTGATCCACTTGATGAAGATCCCGAGCCCCCAGGCGACGCTCCGCTCCGAGGCCTGCGCTTCGGTCGTGAGGAGGGCGGCTAGGAGGATCGCGGTGGTCACCGGGTCGAGCTGTCCCCAGATCGCCCCGATCACGATGTCGTAGGGAAAGAACGACCAGAACGAGAGTGCGGCCGTGGCCGCGCGAGCGCTTCCCGTTTCGCGCAGTACGAACCGGTACAGGAGCAGCGCGACGGCCATGTCCCCGGCGATGGGGCCCTGCTTGAGCAGGAAGTACAGGACAAACCGGTTCCCGCCTCCTACGTGCGCCCAGAGCCCATACGTCCCGCCGAAGATGTCGGGCCAGAACGGGAGGTATGCTGCAGGGTAGAGGAGTTGGTTCGTGTAGCCGAAACTGACTCCCGGAACGGCCGGCCATGGGCCGAGATAGGGATTGGTGCCCTGGGAAACCACATATCCGGTCCGGACCCACACTTCGAGGTCGTACGGGTGGCCGGTCCAGAAGGAGAATGCCTCGCGGACGGCGAGGCCCACCAGCAGGATCGTTGCGGCCGCCGGCCAGGGTCGGAGGCCGAACCAACGTCGAGTCGCCCCCACACGCCCCCAACCACGCACGACGCACCGACCAAAGGCTCGTCGCCTTCGGCTGACCCCCCGTTCGGCGGGTCTAGGTATTTGTCCTCCGAGCGTTCCCATCTCTCGGATACGCCATGCAGAACGGGGGTGGGGATCGCCGCGCACCTTCCGTTCAGGCGGTCCCCACCGCCGCCCGGCCCGGCCGCACCGGGAGCCGTCTCCGCACCAGTGCGGTGGTGTTCGCCTACGACGAGGAGGGAGCGCTGCGCCGCTGTATCCCGTCCCTGCTCGACAGCGATGTCGAAGAAGTGCTCGTCATGTATGGGGGCCACGACGGCTCGAAGGCGTACCTGGAATCGCTCTCGGACCCGCGCCTCCACCTGGAATACGAGAACGACCGCGCCGGGAAGTGGCGCGCATTCAACCTCGCCATCGAGCGAGTTCGGGGAGAGATCGTGTTCCTCATCTCCGGTGACATCGCCTTCGCCCCAGACCTCCTCGAACGTTTGGAATCCCGCTTTGCGCCCGAGGTGGGCCTCGTCTTTCCGCGCGTCATTCCGACCAATGTGCACGACCTGGTGAGCCGCCTGGGCCAGACCCTCTGGGACGTCCACGACCTCCAGATCCTCACCTGCGCCGAGGAGGGGATGACCGTCCATGGCGGCGAGTTCCAGGCCGTCCGGCGTTCCCTGCTCGAGCCCCTCGAGGGAGTGATCAACGAGGACGCCTACCTGTGCCTGCGGGTCGCGGCCAGGGGATACCGCGTGCTGTACGACCGGGGCGCGGTCGTCTACAACACGGTCCCGGAGACGGTAGGGGATCTTCTACGCCAGCGGGTCCGGGTGAACTACGGCCACCGGCAACTGGCCGACGCGGGTCTCGACCCGTCCACGCTGGACCGTCTCGTATGGCAAAGACCCGACCTCTGCCTCCGAGTCCTGGGCCGCGCAGTGCGTGAGCGACCGAGCAACGCGGCACGACTGCCGCTCCTGGCCGCTTTCGAAATGTGGTCCTTGCTCCGCGGCCACCGGGACTTCTCCCGCGGAGTCGACCACGGGCGATGGTCGCTCGTGCGCTCCGGAAAGGGCGGGGGACGGCCCGGGCCGCCGGGCGAGCCGATCCCGGGCGCCGCCGTGGCCAAAGAGTGAGGAGCTAGAGAAAGGGTTGGAACGGGTCGACCGGTGCGTCTATCCGCAGCCGCAACCGCCGGAGCCGCATCCACAGCCCCCACCGCCCGCCTCGGCGCCGCCATGTCCATGGCCGCTCGAGGGGGTCTCGGGGGCAGTGATCTTGAATCCGGAAGCGTTGAGCTCGGTGACGTAGTCGATCCGTGCGCCGTTCAGGAACTCGGCGCTCAGGTCATCCACGACGATCTTGAACCCGTCCGCGGAGATCACTTGGTCCCCGTTGCGGATCTGATCGAAGGCCATCGCGAACGCGGGCCCGCCATGTCCACCGCCACTGCCGCATCCGCAGCCTCCGCCCCCTTCCGCACCGGAACCGCAGCCGCCACCGCAGCCACCGCCCCCGCCGGACTGGACGAACACGCGGACCGCCGTGCCGGCCTTCTGGCTCTTGATGAGGCCCTTGACCTGGTCCTGCGCTTCTTTCGACACTTCCAACTTGATCGAACTATCCGTCATACCAGGGGCCCTCCTTGGACTACCCCAATTTGCACACGCGGACGCATGTATAAAGACCCGGTTACCGGAGCGTGCTCCGGGCACCTTACGCGGAGAACGACTTCCCGCAGGAGCAGGACTGTTTCGCGTTGGGGTTGTAGATCTTGAAGCCGGACGCTTCCAATCCCAGGAGGAAGTCGACCTTGACGCCCTGGAGGAGCGGGGCGCTGGCCTTGTCGACCACGACCGTCAGCTGGGGGTCCTGAAAGGCGACCTCGTCCCCCGTCTCCTGCTTGTCGAACGACATCCCGTAGGTGAGGCCGGAGCAGCCGCCGCCCTGGACGTAGAGCCGCAGGGCGGCGCCGGGCGCCGCGTGCTGCTTCTCCATGATCTTGATGACCTGGTCCCGCGCCGCGGGAGTGACCTCGATGAGCGACATGAGGGGAATACCTACCCTTGAACCGGCGTGGGCGGGTAAAAGAGTTGCTGGCGTGAACGCAACCGTTCCATCGGGGCTCACAGAGGCTTATCTACCGACTCCGGGTGAGCGGAAGCCATGTGCCGGCTGCTCGGGATGCTTACGGTCGAACCGCAGACCGCGGACCATTGGCTCGTGCGCTCCGACCGCTCCCTCCTGGCCCAGTCGAACGCCTCTCCCGAGACCGCCCAGAAGGATGGATGGGGGATCGGCTGGTTCGACGGCCAAGGTCACGCCCGGGTCGAGAAGGGCCTCGGCGGGGCGTTCGAGGACGGCGAGCGCGAGAGGTTCGTACGGGCTGCGGGGGAGGCCCGGGGGACCCTGGTCCTCGGTCACCTGCGGCACGCCAGCAACCCGCTGAGCCTCCCCCGCGAACAGCTCATCGGACCGCTCAACTCCCAGCCGTTCGACTCCCACACCGCCCTCTTCGCCCACAACGGGTCGATCCCGTTCCCGAACGAGACCCGCCCCTTCCTGGGCGTCCACGAGAAGGAGGTCCGGGGGGTCAACGACAGCGAGGTGCTGTTCCGTCTGCTGATGCGGCACAACGAGGAGATGCACGACCCGTTCCGCGCCTTCGTCCACACCGTGGAGGACCTCCTCCGGGTCTCGGTCGCGGTCGGCCGGCCCCTCGAGGCCCCGTACTCGGGTCTGAACGTCCTCTTCTCCACCTCGCCGGATGAGCTGTGGGCGTTCTGCCTCTCCCGGGGAGACCACGGATGCGGCCTGCTCGACAAGAGCCGTCCGTACTACGAAATGACCTACCACAACGAGGGGCACCGGGTCATCGTGGGCAGCGAGCCGTTCGACCGGACCCCCGGCGGATACTGGACCTCTCTCCCGTCCGGCAACTACCTGCACGCACGGCGGGTCGGCGACCGGATCGAGGTCCGGACTGCGGCCCTGCCGAACTTCGAGTTGCCCACGCCCCCGATGGTCCGCGCGTAGATCCGGCGCCCTCCACCCGCCGAGGAGGCTAGAGTGGCGAGCGAGATGCTCTCGGGTCCGGACCTCGGCGGCGGGTACTTGCATCAGCTCACGATCGACCGGACCGGCGAGGCAACCACCTTCACCTACCACGCGCAGGACGGGGGTCAGGATGCGAACGGTCCGCCCCTCGGGCCGCTCAACGCATTGGGGTTCGTTCATCCGACCGAAGGGTGTCAGTTCGGCGGCCCCCGCTGCTGGCACCGACGATTCCTCCTCCCGTTCGCGGAGACCCCGAAGGTCCGGCTCGCCTACAACCGGTTCCGGTTTGTCCTCGAGACGATGCTGACGCAGACCTACGGGAACGTCCGCCCCGGAGTCGACGCGGCTCTCGGAGAGCTGGTCCGGCGGATCGCCCCGACCCTGCGGGCCGAGGGCGTCGAGTGGTACGTGGGTGGCTCGACCGCGGCGCGGCTCCTCGGCGCGAAGCTCGAGCCCGGGGATATCGACCTCGGGACCTCGCGCCCCGGCGTCGACCGGGTCGCCCAGCTCATCCCCGAGTATCTCATCGAACCGCTCGGTCCGACCGACTGGCCCTCCCGGGGGATCGTTCGGGGGGCTCGCGCGTTCGTGGGGACGTTCCGGGACGGAGCGCGCGTCGAATGGGCGGTGCCGATCGAGCCGACACCTCCCCGGGGGGCCGACGAGTGGAGCGGGCGTCCGGCCGACGTACGAACCCTGGAGGTCAGCGTCGGCGGGATGGCGGTGCGCGTCGCACGCCCCGAGTACGCGCTCGTCCGGAACGCGGAGCGCAAGAGGAGCGAACGCGTTCCCGTCCTCTCGGAGCTCGTCCGGACGAGCGGTCCGGACCTCCACTTGCTGCGCGAGTTGCTCGACTCCTCGAGCCTCCCGGCGGCGGCGCGCGAGGCCCTCCTCCGCTCCGTTGCGGTATAACCGGCGGCCGTGCGACGTGCCGGTCGACACCTATCTTCATAGCCCCCTCCGGCCGACGACCGCCGATGCTCGCACCCCAGACGACCCCGGTGACCGAGGCGCTCACGCCGCACGACCTGGTGACCTACTTCCGCTGCCCGCACGAGATGGAGCTCTCTCGGGCGAACCACCACCGGCTCGAGGGCGGTGCGCTGGGGATGGTCCGCACCCCGATCGACGTCGTTCCGCTCCGCCACTCCCCCCTGTTCGCCCCGCCGCTCGGCCACCTGCTCGTGAACGAGGGCCGCCTCGACCTGACGGAGAAGGACATCCTGGTCTACGAGGACGAGGGGGAGGACGACCTGCCGATGCTGTTCCCCCCCGAGCGCGTCCGCCCCGACATCCGCTTCTCGGGCAACCGCTCGACCCTCGGCGACCCCGAGCTCGGGCTCCGCGGCCGGCCCGATCTCATCATCCAGCGCGCCGACGGCTCGCTCGTTCCGGTCGAGTACAAGGAGACGCACCTGTTCGTCGGATACCACGAGGCCCACGGGCGCCTGTTCGACACGGTGCAGTCGGTCGCCGAGTGCCGGCTCGTCGAGGCGGCGTTCGGCCGAAAGGTGCCGTACGGGATCGTCCTCTACGGTGACCAGGCCGGCGACGGCCAGCGCGAGGGATGGGTCCGCATTCCGTACGGGGAGGCCGAGCAGAGCTGGCTGCGGGTGGCGCTCCGCCAGATCCGCGAGGACCCGGTCCGTGCCCCGGTACCGGCCGAGCGCAACTGCGGGGGCTGCGAGCCGAACGCGGACAGCCTGTGCAAGTTCGCCGCGGCCCGCTACGAGGGCCCGCACCACCACCAGAACTTCTTCATGAGCCGCCGCGCGTAAGCGCGCGGCGCCCCCGGGGCGGCGCCTCCCCGCCGCCGCCCCGCCCGGGCCTAGATGTATTCCTGCGCGGCGCCGGGGCCGAGGGTGCCGTACCCCTCGAACCGGAACGACTGCTTGATGATGTTGGCGACTGGGAAGAACGGGATCCAGAGCAGTACGTCCTTCCGGCCCATCTTCACGAGGAAGTAGCCGATCGGGATCGCCCGGATCGCGATCGCGATGAGGAACAGCGCGGCCGTGAACGCGAGCGCCGGCACGCCGAGGACGATGATCAGCACGACGAGGTAGAGGTAGACCAGGCTGCGCACGCCCGAGCGCATGATCAAGAGGAACCAGAAGAAGATCGAGATCCCGCAGTACTCGGGCGTCGGTCCGAGCAGGGAGGGGTAGTGCTGGCCGTTGGCCATCAGGATGCCCCGGGCCCACCGGACGCGCTGCTTCCGCAGGCTGTCGTAGTCCTTCGGGACGTCCTCGTAGGCGAGCGAGCCGAACTCGATGCGGATGCGGTAGCCGAGCCGTTGCACCCGCATCGAGATCTCGGTGTCCTCGCCGTTCCATGGGACCCATCCGCCCAGCTCGACGAGGTCCTTGCGCCGGAACGCCGAGAAGAGGCCGTCGATGACCTCCGCCGAACGGGTGCCCATGTTCGCGGGCCGAAGGAGGTAGTGCATCCACGCGACCTCCAGCGCCCGGAGCTTTCGGGTCCAGCCGTTGCGCTGGTACGGGTGGAGGGCGCCCTGGACCCCCCCGACGGTCGGGTCGGCGAAGTGGCGCATCATCTCGCCAAACCCGGGGAACTCGGCGATGTGCGTGTCGGCGTCGCACCGGAGCACGATCTCGTGCCGGGCGAGCGCGAGCGCGCCGTTGAGCGCGTTCGATTTCCCCCCGTGCGGGAGGTCGACCACGTAGCCCGTCGCGTGCTCCAGCTTCGCGATGGCGCCCCGCGCGAGCTCGAGCGTCCGGTCGGTGGAGCCGTCCGACCCCACGATGATCTCGACCTCCCCGGGATAATGCGCGGCGGCCTTGTCCGCGGCGCGGAT
>JBEKJG010000029.1:0-20313 GCA_050011355.1 Thermoplasmata archaeon
AGAAATCAGAAACCATCTTCTGTCTGGTCGAAGCCCCCAGTCCGGAGGCCGCCGCCCGGGTCCACAAGGAGGCCCATGGCCTCGTCGCCGACGAGATCCATGAGGTCCACCAGGGCTGAGGGTTTCCCGAGGAAGCGTCTGCGCTGAATCCACGCCGAACCCGGGGGCCGATGTCCCCGCGTTCCCGTTTCCGTGGTTCCACGACTGCCGCCGCCGGTCGCACGGGCCGATCGGCCACGGCTGGGTATCTCAGAGTCTAGGAAGGCCCCACGCCGGCCAATCTCCGTTGTGCGGTTGAGGTCCGCACCTCACCGTGAACGCCACGTGAACGGGCATCACCTTCGTCAGGAAGCGGGTTCGTAGTAGAACTCGCCCTGGGCCCGCTGTTCTCGGTCGAGGACCGAGCCCTCGCGATTGATCCGGGGGCGGAGGGTCTCCGCGTCTCGGCGGAACGTCACGTCGACCGTGCGGAGGAGCCGGTTCATCCCCTCCCGCATCGGGAACGGCCCGTCCCCCACCCCGGCGGTGCCGTCCGTGCCTTCGGGTTTGAACACCATCAGCGCGTCCGAGGCGAGGTCGAGGAAGTAGACGTCATGGTCCACGACGAGCGCACTGACGGCCTGGCGCTCGACCTGGCGGCGGATCAGCCGGGCCATGGCCATCCGCTCGTCGGCGTCGAGGTAGGCCGACGGCTCGTCGAGAAGATAGAGGGTCGCGGTACGGGCCAGCGCGAGGGCCACGGCCGAGCGCTGCAGCTCCCCTCCGGAAAGGTCGGGGAGCGGAACGTCGAGGATCTCGTCCAGATGGAGTCCGGGCACGAGGTCCCGCTCGAAGGTGCGGTGGTCGAACGTCGGCTCGCTCGCGAGCGCACTGGCTCGTTCCCGGAGGCTAGCCGCCTGGGTCGCCTTCAGGTATTGCGGCTTGTAGCTGACGGTGACCCCCACGGGCGGTGTCCCCCGGGAGGGAACCTCGACCCCGGCGAGCATCCGCACGAACGTGGTCTTTCCGGTCGCGTTGGGGCCGACGATCCCGACCGTCTCCCCCTTGGCGATCTGCCCGGCCCCGACCCGGAGCCGGAACTCGGGAAACCTCTTCTCGAGCTCCGGGAACTCCACGAGGGCATTCTGACGCGCGGGGGGCTTGGGCGGGTGGGAGACGAAGCGCACCGCCTCCGTCCGGAATCGGACGTTCTCGTCCTTCAGGTAGCCGGTGAGGTACGTGTTGATCGCCGAACGCATCGGGATCGGGTGACTGACGACCCCGAAGGCGGCGGACTCACCGTAGAGCAAGTGGGCCTGGTCGGCGAGATAGTCGAGGAGCGCGAGGTCGTGCTCCACCACGATCACGCTCTTCGACTCCCCGAGCCGCCGGAGGATCCGGGCCACGGAGAGCCGGTGGACGATGTCGAGGTAGCTGGACGGCTCGTCGATCAGGTACAGGTCGGCGTCGGTCGCCAGGACCCGGGCCAGTGCGGCCAGCTGGAGCTCCCCCCCCGAGAGTTCGGTCATCGGTCGCTCGGCGCGGTGGGCCAGGCCGACCTCGGCGAGCACCGACTCCGCCCGGGGGCCGCCCGCGCCGACGTAGTCGCGTACCCGGTCACCCGTTTCTGCGAGGCGATCAACGTACTGGGGTTTGACGACCGCCTTGAGCTCACCGCGGGCGATCCGCTCAAAGTGGGCGTGCAACGCGGTGCCGCGGTAGTGCGCCAGGACGGGGGCCCAGGCCGCGGGTTGATCGTAGTGGCCGAGGTTCGGGATCTCGACGCCCGCGAGGACGCGGAGCGCGGTCGACTTACCGATCCCGTTCGGGCCCAGGAGCCCGGTGATCCCGGTCGGAGGAGGGATCGGTAGCCGATAGAGCCGGAACCCGTTGTACCCGTAGCGGTGGACGATCTCCGACTCTTCCGCCTGCGGGGTGTTCAGGATCTTGATGGCGTCGAAGGGACACTTGTGGACGCAGATCCCACAGCCGATGCAGAGCGTTTCCGAGATGATCGGTTTGCCGTTCGGCCCCTCGACGATGCATTCCTGACCCATCCGTACCGGCGGGCAGTACGCCTGGCATTCCCACTGGCACTCCTTGGGGTGGCACCGGTCGTTGAGGAGGATCGCGATCCGCGTCACGTTCACGCCTCCCGAACGTCCGAGACGATGCGGCCATCCTCGAGAGCCAGGTGGCGCCGGGCCCGTCGGGCGACCGACGGGTTGTGGGTGACGAGCAGTAGCGTGGCGTCTCGCTCCCTGCGCACCTGTTCGAGGAGCGCGAGGATCCCTTCCGTGTTGACCCGGTCCAGCTCCCCCGTGGGCTCATCCGCCAGGAGAAGACCGGGACGGTTCGCGAGCGATCGGGCCACCGCGACCCGCTGCTCCTCACCCCCCGAAAGCTGGTGGGGGTAGGCCCGCTCCCGGCCGCCCAGCCCGACCTCGGAAAGGAGCTCCGAGGCCCGGCGCTGGCGCTGCGCGCGGGAGATCCCCAGCGCCCGCATCGGCAACTCGACGTTCTCTCGCGCGGTCAAGGACGGGAGCAGGTAGAATCGCTGAAAGATGAACCCGACGCCTTCGAGGCGAAGCCGCGAGCGCTCACGGTCGGTGCGGCTCTCGACCGAACGCCCGTCCCAGCGGATCTCACCGGTGGAGGGGGCGTCCAAGAGGCCGATGAGGTTGAGCAGGGTGGTCTTTCCGCACCCGCTCGGACCCTCGAGGGAGACGAACTCGCCGGGGGCCACCGTGAGGTCGACCCCCCGAAGGGCACGTACTTCGTCCGCCTCCCCTGCGGCGTAGGTGCGTTCGACGCCGACCAGCTCGAGCGCGGGGGCACGGGAGGCGTTCAACGGAGCGCCTCCGCGAGGTCGATGCGTAGCGCGGTCCGTGAAGCCCACCCTCCGGCCAAGAGCGAGAGGACGATGATCCCCGCCGCCAGCTCTGCCAGGGTCACGGGGACGAACACCGCGAGTTGCGCTGCCTCCTGCACGGTCGACGTCCCCCACGTCGCTAGAGCCTCGACCATCAGGAACCCGGTCAGCACGCCCACGGCCGCGCCGGAAGCGGCGAGCACGACCCCGTCCGTGATCACCGCGAAGGCGATCGAACGACCCGGCTGTCCGATCGCTCGCCGGATACCGATCGACCGGCGTTCCGACTCGACCCGACGGACGAGCACCAGGGCGAGGAACACCAGGCCGACCGAGAGACCCACCGAAGAGAGGGCCAGGTAGAATCCCGTGAGGACCGCACTCGCCGCCTCGAGCTGCTGAGCCTCCTGGGAGAGGGAGCTCACGCCGTAGTACGGCACCAGCGCCTGGATCTGATTCCGTACCGACGAAATGACCCCCGGTTGGGTCGTGGCGGAGGGGACCACGGCGACCTCCAGCGTGTCGGCAGCGTCCGTCACCGGGGCCGACGTTTCGTTCGCGTACCCGGTCATGACCTGCAGGTCCGAGAGAGGAAGGACGACCGCAAAGGCCCCGGTGGGGCCAAGGGCCGTAGGGGGTACTCCGAAGGTTCCCGTGACGTCGTAGACGACCGAGTCGCTCGAGTTCGAGGTCGGGCCGAGAGCGAGCGTATCCCCGGTCCCCACATGGAACGCCTGGGCGAACGGGGAGGAGACCAGAACGTCGTACGTGGCCGGGCCGGCGTACGTCCCATGGTCGTAGTGCGCCCGGTCGGTGGGATCGCCGAGGGGGAGTGGCAAGGGAAACAACCCCGACTCCGCCGGCCCCAACGTGGGTCCGAACTCTCCGGGGATCACTCCCTCGGCCAGGACCGGCGACGCACCGCCTCCGCCCGGAAAGGCGTCGATCGCCACGCTCAGGACCGGAGAGGCCGCGGCGACCGAGCCGATCGTGAGGATCTCTTCCTCGAGGGAGTGCGCGTTCGCGATCCCGTGCAGTCCTGCGGCGCTCACCACGACCTGGTAACCCGCGTCCTGCAGGTCGGCGAGCTCATGGCTCGATACGCCGCCGCCGACGCTGATGAGGACTACCGGAAGCGCGACAGCCGTGGCGATCGCCGCCACGGCGAGGATCGCCTGGAGTCGGGCGTGACGATGCCGCCGGCTCCCTCCGGTGCTCATCATGGGGCCCGCAGCTCCTCGGCCACGGGCAGTTGCATCGCCCGGGCCGCGGGGGCGATCCCCGCGATCAGACCGATCCCGACGACGATCGCCACCCCGAAAAGAACGACGGTTGCGTCGAACGAGACGAACGAAAACCCGCTCGGAAGTCCGGCGAGCAGGCGAAGAAGGAAGGCATTGATCCCGACCGCCCCGAGATAAGCTACCGGGAGCCCGACGATGAGACCTAGCCCTGAGAGCAGGAGCGCCTCTTCCACGATCAGGCCCGCGATGCGAGCCCGGGAGTGACCGATCGCGCGCAGGAGCGCGATCTCCCGACTTCGGTCGTCAACCGACATTTGCAAGACCGTCGTGGTGAACAGGGCGGCCACGACCAGCCCGATCGCACCGATGAGCTCCCCGAAGGTCCGGTACAGGTCCACCACATGCTGGACGGCGCCCAGGATCTCCGAGAGGGTGAAGACCGTCAGTCCCGGGAACGCCGCCCCGATGCGGGACTGGTCTTCGGTCGCTTGGGTGGGGTCGAACAGATGGACCAGGACCAACGAGCCGTAGTCGGTCGAGCTCGAGGCGCCGCCGACGATCGACTGCAGCTCGGAGAGGTAGGTGAACGCCAGCAGTGCGGAGGGGAGCAACCAGAACGGTCCCGTGATCCCGACGACCCGGAACCCGGTTGCGTTCGCGTACCATCCCGTCAGCTGGGAGGGTCCGGTGGGTGCCGACGCGGCGGCCCATACCGTCGACCCCACGCTCACGCCCAGGACGCCCGCGAGCCCTTGGTCGAGCTCGATCTCTCCCGTTCGCGGGCCCCGGTAGCTCCCGTTCGCGTAGTGGGGGTCCGCGGCCGAGGAGAATCCGGAACCGTTGTACACCTCGGGCGTTTCGATCCCAGAATTGTCCCCCGGGATCCACCCTACCGTCCCGGATCCGGTGGGGCTCCATCTCGCAGGGACGGAGCTCGAGTTCGCCGCAGCCCAGAGCGAGCGGTTCCCGAACACGAGGTCGCTCACCAGCCACGGGCTCGCCGTGGCGACGTTCGGGTCGACGGCCGGGATACGGGTCGCCAGAGCGTGGGCCTGGGAGATCGGCGGGAAGGTGTCCTGCTCGAAGGTGGTGTTCGCGCTGGCGACGAGGAGGTCAACCCCGCTCGCACCGGCCAGCGATGCGGCGCTGGTTTGGATCCCGGAGGAGAGGGCCAGCAGGAGCACGACGAGCCCGACCGCCAGGCCCACGCCGAGGGAGGTCAGGGCGGAGCGACCCGGGCGCCGGCGAATGGAGTCCCACGCATACGGCACGGATACCTCGCGGGGCGGCCTACGCGGCCGCAGCCCGTCGTAGCTCCCCCATCGTGGCCTCGTGGGAAGCCTCGACGTTGTACTTGTGGATCGATTCCTCGCTGACCGTATGCGCCCGGACCACCACGTCATCGGGCAGACGGGGGAAACGTGCGGGCAGGCTGGCCATCAGGTCGCGGATGACGTCTTCCACGAACTTTGGGTTTCGATGGGCATCCCTGACGACCCGGCCCTCGTCCCCCCGTTTCAGTATCGCGTAGGTGGGGCTGGACTGGGCCGCCTCGATCGCATCGATGATCTCGTCCACCTCGACCTCGCCCTCCCCGGTGAAGAGGAACAGAAGCCGGGTCCGGTTGCGCTGGTTGTGGGTGATCATCGGGAGGTCCCGAAGTCGAGGGTCGGCCAGCAAGGGGAATTCCGCCTCCAGAGAGGCCCGGGTCGTCTCCATGGCACACGGGCAGGCCGTCATCCCGACCGCTTCGGCTCCGATCGCCCGGTGCAAACTGAGCGAGGCGTCGCTCACACGGAACGCGTGAGCCTCGGCGCGCAGGCGGAAGTCCTCGAAGCTGAGACGGTCGGGAGAGACCCCCCGACGCAGGAAGTACTCCGCTTCAGCCTCGACCGTGGCTTCGGTCGCGTAGGCGTGCCGCAGAAGCAGCTCGCGCGCGATCGAGCTGCACGCGGACTCGAGGCTCTCGACCGGCTGGGTGGCGGTGCGGTCGACGATCTCCGCCAGGATCTCCGCGTTGCGGGAGAGGTCGGACCCCTTGCGGTCGGCCGGCAGGTCGACGGCAAGGTCGATCGTCGCCGCGAGAACGTTGACCCGGTCGGGGCGACGGATGGACAGTGGCTTCCGGATCCCCGAGAGCCCTACCGACCGGAGCTGGAGGTGCCCGCGGGTCGGTGCGAGCGCGTGAACGTCCTTCATCACGGCGCGCACGAGGGCTCCCCTTAAACCCGTTGCCGGACCGCGTGGGGCCGTTCTCAACCCGAGCGAGAGGGTTATACCCGCCGAGCCGGTGACAACTCCGATGACCGACAACGCGAGCGCCCCCCCATCGGCCGGCCCCGAATCGGTTTCCGGAGCGCCCACCCCGCCTGCCTCCACCACGGGCGCGGCCGCCGGCCCCTACGCCGAACGGGAGCGCCTCATCACTGAGAACCTGAAGCAGATCTATGACCCCGAGATACCGATGAACATCGTGGACCTGGGCTTGATCTACGGATTCGAATGGGCCGGGGACGACGTCACGCTCAAGATGACCCTCACCGCGCCGGGATGCCCGGTCGCGGGCATTCTGGCCGAGGAGGTCAAGAATGCCATCGAGAAGGTGCCCCAGATCCACGGGGCGAAGGTCGACCTCATCTGGGACCCACCCTGGAGTCCGGAACGGATGAGCGAGTTCGCCAAGCGCCAGTTCGGCTACATGTAGCGGCCGCAACCGGGATCCCTTTCCGGAGTCGGAACGGAGTACGGGGGCCGGTCGGGGTGTCCGCTCCTCTGCAGACGACCGCGGCGGAGAGCTCCGGGGTCGAACCACCCCCCGAGGGATTCGTCAGTCTGGGTGACCTCGAGGAGGCTGCGTCCCGTAAGGTCCCGCCCGCGCTCTGGAACTACGTCCAGGGGGGAGCGGCCGAGGAGACGACCCTCCGGGACAATCGCGCCGCGTTCCTGCGGCGGACACTTCGGCCCCGGGTCCTCGTGGACCTCACGGAGGTCGACCCGACCACGTCGATCCTCGGAACTCGGGTGAATGCCCCGTTCTTCGTCTGCCCTACGGCGTACCACGGCTCGATCCACCCCGACGGCGAGCCCGGCACCGCCCGGGCCGCGAGCGCGGCCGGGGTTCTCGCGGTTTTCAGCACCCTCTCGAGCTTCTCCCTCGAGGAGATCGCTACCGCGGCCCCGGCGGGACCCCGGTGGTTCCAGCTCTACCTCCAACCCGAGTTCTCCGCGAACCGACGGCTCGTCGAGCGCGCGCAACGGGCCGGGTATTCGGCGCTGGTCGTGACGGTCGACCTGCCGGTGCTCGCGAACCGCGACCGGCAAGCCCACGGCGGATTCGCCCTGGCGGCGTGGCCACCGCTCGGCAACGGCGCCGATATCGTCGGCCCTCCCCGGGGGTTCGGAGGCGACGGTCCGGTCTACACTCTTCGGTCCGAATCCGGGGTCGGATGGAAGATCCTCGACCGACTTCGAGAGGTCACCGACCTGCCGGTGGTCGTCAAGGGGATCCTGACGGGGGACGACGCCCGTCTGGCCGTCGAGCACGGTGCCCGCGCGGTCGTCGTCTCGAATCACGGGGGTCGTCAGCTCGATGGAGCACCGGCCAGCCTGGACGCCCTCCCCGAGGTCGTCCATGCTGTCGGTTCCCGGGCCGAGGTCTACCTCGACGGGGGCGTACGGCGGGGCAGCGACATCGTCATGGCGCTGGGTCTCGGAGCCCGAGCGGTCGGCGTCGGCCGACCGATCCTCTGGGGCCTCGGGTCGGGCGGTTCCCGTGGTGTCGCCCGTGTCCTTTCCCTCCTCCTGGTCGACCTGTTGACGACCATGGCGCTCACCGGGCGCCGGACGATCGACGAGATCGACGGCAGCGTGATCGGTCGCCCGCGCGGAGCCTGACGACGGCGGGGGTTCCGACGCGAAGGTTGATGCGGCGGGCCCGGCTCGCCCCACCGCATGATGGTTCGGGAGCTTCGGTGGGGCGACTTCGACGCGCTGACCGAGATGTACTACCACCTCTACGACGAACGCGCGGCCGGCGAATCGATCGGGATCACGCTCTTTGCCGAGCGTCCGAGCCTCGCGGATGAGGTCGAATGGTTCGCGAACCTGTACCGGAAGTGCCTCGAGGGGGATTGGTTCACGTCGGTCGGCGAGGCGGACGGACGGGCGATCGGGAACTGCACGGTCCAACCCCAGGCGGCCCGCGCGGACGGCGAACAGGGCCACATCGGGGTCCTCGGCATCCTCGTCGACCATCGGCACCGGGGCCAGGGCGCCGGCCGGGCCATGATGGTTCGCTGCCTCCAGGAAGCGAAGCGCAGGTTCGAGATCGTCCGGCTGAGCGTGTTCGCCGACAACACCCGCGCCAAGGGGCTCTACCGACGAATGGGGTTCCAGCCGTACGGCCTCCTCCCCCGGGCGATCCGTCGGGGAGAGCGGTATATCGACGAGGAGTTCATGTACCTCGACCTCACGAAATGGGTCCCCCCGACGGAGGGCCCGAACCGTTAAACCCCGAGGGGGCTCGCACCGCCCGATGGGCGCGACGGACGCGTGGAGGAGCGAACTCGAGGAGGAGCGCCGCCAGAAGGACGACTTCATGGCGCGCCATCGCGAGTCCCCGTTCGTTTCCGCCCGAGTGCCGTTCCACGACCTGCGGTACTTTCCGGTGGACCCGGCGTTCCGGGTGACGGCCCGCCTCGAGCGGCTGCCGGTGCCGTCGGAGGCGTACCTCCGGACGAGCCGCGACGGTTCGGCGGTGATGCGCTATCTCGGCGACCTCCACTTCACCATCGGCAAGACGCCCGTCCAACTCCGGCTCTACCATGCGGGGGAGGGCGTCGGAACCTCCGTCTTCGTCCCGTTCCGGGATTCTACCAGCGGGCGGGACAGCTACGGCCCGGGCCGGTACCTGATGCTCGAGCTGAACGAGTCGGACGAGTACGACCTCGATTTCAATCGGGCCTTCAACCCCTACTGCGCGTACACGGAGGACTTCGAGTGCGCGTTCCCGCCGGCCGAGAACGACCTACCGGTCGCGATCCGGGCCGGAGAGAAGGTGTGGGCCGCCGACCAGAACCCGGCGAGCCCCTCGTCGATCATGATCGAGGCGGTGGCGAAGTTCCGCGCCGCCAAGGCCGGCGCGAAGCCCGCCCCCAAGGCCACCCCGAAACCCTCCCCGCGATCGGGGGCGAACTCCGGCCCCAAACGCCGGAACCCGGGTGCATCCGCGCGTGGCCGTGCGGGCAAGGCCCGGGCTACAGGTGCGGGAACAGCCCGAGGATCCCGTTCGCCACGAACTGCACGCCGACCGCGGCGAGCATGAGCCCGAGGACCCGGGTCATCGCCATCACGCCCACCCGTCCGACACGGCTCAGGATCCGCTGGCCGTAACGGAAGATGACGTAGGCCAGGGCCGTGACGACCCCGATCGCGACGAACGTCGCGACGATGATGAGCGGGTCGCTCCCGGCGTTCCCCTCGTAGATCATCACGGTCGAGATCGCCCCCGGGCCGGCGAGGAGCGGGATCCCCAGCGGAACGATCCCCACCTCGCCCCTCCGGGAGGAGTCGTCGCGGTCGTCCGGAGAGAGCTTCGTTCGGGTGACCTCTCCGCGCAACATGTCGTACGCGACCAGGAACAGCAGGATCCCACCGGCGACCTCGAACGCGGCCAGCGTGAACCCGAACGCCAGGAACAGGAAGCGGCCCACGAGCGCGAAGGTGGTCAGGACCGCCCCGAGGGTGAGGATGGCGCGATGGAGGACAACCTGGCGGTCCTTCGCATCGTAGCCCTCCGTGAGCGCCACGAAGAACGGAAGTCCGCCGATCGGGTCGACCAGCGCGAACACGGTGACGATGATGGCCGCGTACAGCGCGAGGTCGAACATCGAGGCACCCCCGGGACCGTAGGCAGGGAGCCCTCCGCCACATCAAGGCTTCGACCCTGCGTCCGGACCGTTATCGGACCGCGGCGAGGAGGCGGCTCTCCCCGAGCGACCAGACCGTCTCGACCTCGCGGAAGCCGGCGGCCAGCAGCCGGGCACGATGTCCCTCGGCATCGGGCGTGGGAGTTCCCATATGCTCGTGCGGGAATCGTCGGGCCCTCAACTCGAGCTCGGCGCTCAGCCCGGGCTCCCGTCCGATCGCCGACCACCACTCCTCCCAGTTCTCCGACCTCGGGGCCCGGGCGGGAAGAGCGCCACGGACGCGTTTGTGCCGAAGCGCGCGTGCCGCGGCGCCCAGCCGGGAGGAGTTGCCACGGAACCGGATCAGGTCGGCATTCAATACCAAACCCCCCGGTCGGATCACTCGAGCCAGGCTCCGATAGAAGCGCCCGAGCTGAGGGCCGGTGAGCCAGTGGAGGGCCGTGGAGGACAACGCGGCATCGAAGCGCCCGCGGGGCAGGGCGCTCGTCCAGCGCGGGGACCTCAGGTCGGCGTCCACCCAACGCATCCTCCCGCCGACCCCGCCGAGTCCCGTGGACCCGACCCGGAGCAGTACCGGATCGTAATCGAGGCCCACGGATCGGGCCCGAGGAAAGCGGGCCAGCAGGCGCTCCGAGATGGCCCCCGTCCCACACCCGAGGTCGAGGCAACGGGGGCGGCGCCCCACGAGGACCTCGACCCAATCGAGCATCGCGGCGAACCGCGCCTCTCGCTCGGGGAGCAGGGAGGATTGCTGGAGGTCCCACCGCCGCCGCCACGCCATCGCCCTGGCACGGGGCCATGAGGGATCGCGGCTCAGCACCGGTGCTCCCCCGACCCGGTTCAATCGGCCGTACGGGTCGCGGCTCGGGTCGAGGCGGCGCGCTTCCGGGGGGACCGGACCGGAGGGGAGGGTGAGCGTCGAGCGGGGGGCTTCTTGGTCGAAGACCGCCCCGGGCGGACCTTAGGCGTGCGTTTCCCCGTCACGAGGTCTCGGGCCTTCAACCGGAGCACGAGCGGCTCGCGGTTCGGGTTCGCGAGGAGCAGGAGGTAGTCGCCCGGCGCCTGGGGGTCGAAGTGGATCCGCGCTCGTCCCGAGAGGCGCACCCGCTGGACATACGGCCCCTCCTGGTGTCCGATCAGCAGGACAAACGAGCGACCCGGACGAGGGTTTTCCAGCTCCACGTCGATCTCGCACGCCGGGGACTCGAGGCGCATCTCGAGCCGGACGGTGGAGACTCCGGCGAGGACGAGGAACTTGGGAAGGTCCCGGAGCGCCGTGGCCATGCACAGCCGAAGGCGGCGGTCATGAAAACGTGGTCGGTGGATCGGAACGCCATTCGTCGGCGCGGGGTTAAATCGCACGGCCGGTTGGCGGACCCGATGGCAGCGTCACGCACCGCCCAAGCAGTCTGGGAGCACGATCTGTTGCGAGGTCACGGCACGGTTCAGGGCACGAGCGGCGCGCTCCCCCCGATGGGCGTTTCCTGGTCGGCCCGGACCGAGGCGTCCGGAGGAAAGACCAGCCCCGAGGAGCTCCTGGCCGCAGCGCACGCGGCCTGCTTTTCCATGGCGCTCTCCGGCGCGTTGGGCCGGATGCAAAAGCCCCCCGAGCGGCTCGAAGTGCGAGCGACCGCGACCTTCGACAAGGTGGGGGAAGCCTGGAAGGTCACGACGATGGAGCTGGCAGTAACGGGGAAGGTACCGGGGATCACGCCCGCGGAGTTCGAGACGGCCGCGCAGGGGGCCGGGCAGGGCTGCCCGATCTCCGGGGCCCTCAAGGGGAACGTCGCGATCACGGTCCACGCCAAGCTCGCCTAGCGGTCGCCCCGTCCGAGCACCAGGTCGGCGAACACGAACCCGTCCCGCTCGACCACGGCCCCGGGGCGCACGTCGAGGGGCCGGTCGAACATCGGTCCGCCGGTGATGCAGGTGTGGAACTCCCCGCGCTCCCCGCACGGGTCGACGTCCCCGGGGAGCTCCGAGAGCAGGCGCGCGTCAAACTTTCGGCCGGCGAGTTTTGCGGGGAGCCTGCGCGGGTCGAGGCAGACGATCGTCGCATCCACACCGCCGGACACCATCTCCTGGGCGAGCCGGCCGGTGTCCCTCCCCCACAGTGGGAAGACGGGCGATAGGCCGGTGCCCGCCATCCTCTGCTCCCGATACGCTCGGACGTCCGCGAGGAACAGGTCCCCGAAGATGACCTGGGACACCCCTTCGCCCGCGAGCGCCGCTAGCGCCCGGGTCATCTCCCGTTCGTAGACCTCGTTAGGACAGGGATACGGAATGGAGACCCGACGGACGGGGAGCCCAAGCGCCGCGGCCTGGGCTTGAAGGATCTCCGACCGTACCCCGTGCATCGAGACCCGGTCGAACGTCCCGGTAACGGTCGTGAGGAGTCCGACGATGTCGACCCGACCCGCCGTGCGGACCGCGTGGAGCGCCCAGGCGCAATCCTTGCCGCTGCTCCATGCCACGACCGCCTTGGGTCGCCCGGTCACGCACCAAACTCCGAGAGCGAGCGTTGGACCTTCTTCGGAGCCGGGGGTGGGGAACGGAGCTCCGCCGTTCCTTCCTTCTCCGGTGCCACGGACGGCGGGGGCGTCGCGCCCGGTCGTTCGAACAGCCCGGTCACGCGGGGCGACTCCGGCTCGACCCCGAGCAGGTACCCTACCTCCTCGCGCGTGAGATCAAGCTCCCGAACGAGAGCGCGGGCCGTGGAGCGCTGCGCCGGGGGCGGGTTCTTCTCGGTCCCTGCCACGACGACCCCCTCCAGCAGCAGGAGCGTGTAGAGTCGAGTCTTCTCCTTGGACATGTGGAATCGCTCGGCGGCCTTCGTGACGATGCCGTCGCGGAGGGCACGTTGGCCGCGGGAACGCCCCATCTCCCCCAGGAACTGGGGGAAGGCGGCTCCCTGGCGGACCGGGACGCTCTGCTCGCGGATGGCAAAACCCACCCCGCCCGTCAGGAGCTCGGAGGAGTAGCTCCACAAACTCCAGACCCGCGAGCGGCGGGCGCGCCGGAGGAACAGGTCGGCTTGGGCGACCACCCGGAAGGCGGCGTCCCGATGGGCCGCGTCCGGCGCGAAATGGGGGATGTTCTCCTCGATCCACGGAAGGAGGTCGTCCGGTGGCGCATCCAGCCGGTCCTGCACCTCGACCGACCGGAAATATCGACGCCCGGTGAGCGCCTCCTCCGTGAGCTGTTCAAAATCGGACGTGAGGTCTCGGACGCCGAGGACGCTCAGCTGGGCCGGCCCCGGGGGCAGCGGCGTGATCGCCTCGAGGTCGTTCAGCGCGGCCCGCAGGTCCCCCCGGGCCTTCCGAACGAGCGCGTCGATCACCCCCTCGCCGAGCACGATCCCCTCCGCTCGGGCGACCCGCGTGAGGTGGGACGCCATCTCGTTCTCCCGGAGTGGATAGAACCGCACCCGGAGGACCCCGGTCCGGAAGACCGCCGAGTACCGGGTGAGCGTGCGCTCGTCGTTCACCGTGAGGACCAGGGGTTGGCGAGTGTCCTTCACCAGGCGGGTGATCGCGGCGAGACCTCCCCGGTCCGTGAGGTCCCGGGGGCGAGTGCCGCCCTTCCAGTCCCCCACATCGCGCTGGGCCGGGACGAGCTTGATCCAACCTCCTCGTCCGGCGGTTCGAGGGACGTCGTCCCACTCCTTGAACGGGGCGGGTTTCCCGCCGGCGGTGAGCCCCCACGCCGTGTTGAGCGCGTCCACGGTCCCGTACCGGCCCCGGAGGAACTCTCTAAGCCCGACAGCGGCCGGAGTCGTCTTCGCAGCCTCGCTCAGCCGCCCGGTCAGGCAGTCCGCCTCGTCCAGGAGGATGAGGGCATGCGACCGATGACCCTGGGAGGGCCGGGAGGTGAGCGTGTGCGTGATCGAGGCCCGGCCGGCGACCTGCTCGATCGCGGTCTCGTTGCGGGCGTCGGAGGCGTTCATCTCGACCAGCGTCCAACCGTATTCCTCCGCGAGCGCGAGAGCGGTGGTGGTCTTCCCCACGCCCGGGGGCCCCGCGAGGACGATGGCGCGGCGGGCCGGCGGGTGGCCGGACGCCCACTGGTCTGCCCAAGCGCGGATTTCTGCGCGTCCCTTGGTTCCCCCGATGACCTCGTCCAGCCGGTGGGGGCGATGGCGTTCCGAGAGCGGGATCCGCGACCCTACGGACTCGACCATCGTCACGGCGACGCGTTCGGAGGCTTAACGACTCGGCGTGAGCCCCCGGCGGCGGTCCGCAGAGCAGTCTATGCCGCCGCCCGGGCGTCGATCCAATCCTTGGCCCGGCGCTCGACCAGGTGGAGGGGGAGCGCGCCCTCGTCCAGAAGGAGGTCGTGGAAGGCGCGGACGTCGAACCGTTCGCCGAGCCGCGCCTCCCCCAGGGTCCGCAACTCGCGGAACTTCAGCTGCCCGAGTTTGTAGGCCAGGGCCTGTCCCGGCCAAACGATGTACCGGTCGACCTCGACCGCGATCCCGACGTCGCTCATCGCCGTGTTCTCGCGGAAGAACTCGATCGCGCGGTCGCGGGTCCACCCCATCGCGTGCATCCCCGTGTCGACGACGAGCCGGGTCGACCTCCAGACGTCGAACATGAGCTGCCCGAACTTCGAGTAGGGGTCCTTGTAGAACCCCAACTCCTCCCCGAGGCTCTCGGCATACAACCCCCAGCCTTCGATGAACGCCGTCGGCCCGGTCCAGCGGCGGTACTCCGGGAGATGGTCGAGCTCCTGGGCGATCGCGATCTGGAGGTGGTGCCCGGGGACCGCTTCGTGCAGTGCGAGGCCCTCCATCTCCCACCGCGGTCGGATTCCGACCTGATAGGTGTTCGCGTAGAAGTACCCCGCTCGCCCGGTGGCTGGGGCCCCCGACACGTAGTACGCGGCCGGGGAGGACGTTTCGCGGAATTTCGGGACGGGGAGGACGCCGTACGGAAGCCGAGGGAGGCGGCCGAACAGCCGGCCCAGCTGCGGGTCGGTCTTCTTCGCGATGACACGGTAACCATCGAGGAGCTCCTCCGCCCGGGACATGTAGAACCGAGGGTCCTTCCGAAGGAACTCCTTGAATTCCGAGAACGAACCCTGGAATCCAGACCGGACCATGACCGCGTCCATCTCCACCCGAAGCCGGCGCACCTCGCGGAGACCGATCTCATGGATCTCCTGGGGCGTGAGGTTCGTCGTCGTCATGCGTCGAACGAGGTAGGCGTAGGTCTCCGAGCCGCCCGGAAGGGCCGACACCCCGACCTTCTCCCGGCACGCCGGCAGGTAGCGGGATACGAGGTACTCGTGGAGCTCCTTCAGGGCCGGTGCCACGAGGTCCGAGTAGGCTCTACGGGCCTCCCGGAGGACCCTGGAGCGCTCCGACGGGTCGAACCGGGGAGGGAGTTCGAGGAACGGGGCCAGGAGGGCGCTTTCGTCCGGCGGGTCGCGGAGCAGGTTGCGGACCTGATCGGGCAACCCCGCCACGGCAACGCGGCAAGGGGTGAACCCGGCCGTTCGGCCCGCTTCCATGAGGGACTGCTGCTGACGAATCGTCTCCGGGAGGGACCTCAGCCGGGCGAGACGGTCGTCATAATCGGAGACCCTCTCCCGGGGCGCCATATCGAGAAGGTCGACCGCCGTCACGTGAATGCCCTCCATCTGGTTCATGGGCATTCGGAGGTCGTGGGGTTCTCCAAAGTCGAACGGGAGGGGGTCGTACCCGAGCCGGACCCCCGCTTCGGCGTTGGAAAGGAGGGAGTGGTACAGGTCGAAATCCAGCTGGTCCCGCGCGGAAAGGGAGGCGCGGTCGAAGGTCCGGAGGCGGACGTGGCTCGTCGCGAGATGGTCCCGGCGTGCGGCGATACCGACCTCGGAATCGTCCGTCCAACGGTCGTTGTGGCCCGGGGTGCCGATCGTTGTGGCGATCTCCGGATACTCGGTGATCCATCGCGTCCAGTCCTCTTCAAGAAACCGACGAAACTCCGAATGTCCGGTGGAATCTGTGAGTGTCGTATTGCTCCTGGCCGTAACGTCCACCCGCGCTACCGTTACTGGAGCGACCTATATGGGGTCCGCGAGGCGCACCCCGGCGGAGCCCGGCGGCGCCACCCCCGACCTCGACGTTCGACCCCGCGGAACCCTTCTCTATCCCTCGAGGTTATGAGATGGGAGTGACGGCCGGTGCACCCCCCTCCCCAATCCCCCGCCGCAGCCTCGGGCCGGGCGGACCCGGCCTGTCGCTGCTCGGGGTCACCGTTCTGCCGCCCCCCGTGCCGGGGCCCACCGGCGACCGCAGCGCGATCGAGCGCCTACGCCACGTACGTTCCCGCGGGGTCACGACCTTCGACGTGGCCGGGAGCCCGGACCCCCGATGGTCGGAGCGACTCCTCCGCGAAGCATTTCCGGATCGTGACGAGGAGATCTCCGTCATCGTGGGACGCAGGACGGAGGACCTGATCCGCCGGGAGGGATCGCACGGGCCGGCGCAAAACTCGGGCGACGGCGCCGGCGAGCGGCTGGAGTGGACCCTGGACGAGTCTCGCCGTCGGTTGATGCCCCAACGGCTCGGAGTCGTGGAGTGGACGGAACCGGACCTTCCCGCGACCCTGTACGACCGGTTCGGACCTAGCGGCGGGGCGAATCCCCCGGGCTCGTTCGGTTGCCGGCGGCTGCAGGCGGGAGTCACGGTACTTCCTATCGGTGGTGGGCGTTCACCCAACCTCTCGTTATTCTCCGGCCCCCTCTCCCTCCTCGACCCTCGATTGATTCCCACGCTCGAGTCCGGGCTCGAACGCGGACCTCTCGCCTTCTTGGCTCGCGAGCCGTTCGCCGGAGGGCGACTTGACGGCACTCGGGCGGCCGGTACGGGAGTGGAACGAGGTCCGGGGAGCGGTCCGGTTCGTCTACGCGACCTCCAGGAGGAGTTCGGGCCGGTCCTAGCGCTGGGATTCATAACCGGGCCAGGTCGCAGGACGCTGGCCCAGGCGGCCATCCAGTTTGCGGCCCGTTGGCCGTGGACGGCCTCGGTGCTCGTCCCCCTCCCGACGGCCGATCGCCTCGCCGAGATCCTCGACGCGCTCGAGCGGCCGCCGTTGTCCGACGAGGAGCTTCGCCGGGTCCTACCGTCCTCCGCGGCGGCTCTGCACGTGGGACGCTAAGGTTCGCCGGCCACCCCTCATATATCCCTCCCGGCTCCGAATCCCATGCTCGAGGTGGGGGACGTCGCGCCGGACTTCACGGCGCCCTCGGCTTCGGGGCAGATGTTCCAGCTCTCCTCGCTCCGAGGGCGGCCCGTCATCCTGTTCTTCTTCCCCCGCGCGAACTCTCTGGGGTGCACGATCGAAACGCGCGCCTTCGCCGATCACTTCTCCGAGATCCAGGCGGCCGGGGTCTCGGTGGTCGGGGTGAGCGTAGACCCGGTGACCGCCCAGAAATCGTTCGCGACGAAGTGCGATGTGTCCTTCCCGCTCGTCTCGGACGGGGACAAGTCGGTCGCGAGGGCCTACGGGGTCCTTGGTTTCCTGGGCTTCGCCCGGCGGGTCACGTTCTTCCTCAACGAAGCGGGACGGGTGGACGAGGTCGTTGAAGCGATCGGACCGAACCCCCATGTCAAGCGAGCGCTCGAAAGGATCGCGCGGGGCTCCGGGCCATCACCGACCAAAGGCCCGTCACCGCCCTGAATCTGGATTTCACCCGCGCTCTGCGGGAATCGTCGGCGCACCCCCCAAGTGTTCGGGGGGGCAGCCCCCGCTCCCCGCAATCGGGCGGAATTGGGTTCGGTTCAGCCGCGGATGATGTCGTACAGGCTGATGGACCAGAGCAAGCTGTTCGGCTGGCCCTCGTAGACGAACGAGAGGGTGCACGCGTCGGGGATCTGGAAGCACCACGCCGGTGCGCCGTGATAATCGTCGCAGTCCGGTCCGGGTCCGCAATCCCCGTGGGCTCCGTCGTTTCCGCCCGCCACGTCCGGGTCGAACGGGGACGACGTGTGGACATACATGATGAACGTGTCCCCGTCTTCGAGATAGCTGGTCGCATTCTGGTTGATCGGGACGAAGATCCCGAACCGGTTGTAGAGCGTCGAGTACGAGCCGCTCGGGACGAACGATCCGCACTTGTTGAGGTGCGGGGCGTCCGGAGCCGGACCGGAGGAGCTGCCCGGGAACCAGGTCATGGTGTCGAGGGTCCCGTTGACAAAGACCGTGTTGTTGCACTCGAAAATCAGCTCGATGTCGCTGAGCGGGATCACACTCGGGCTATGGGCCGCGATGATGAACTGGGTCGAGTTCATCTGGGAGAAGTCGCCGGTGGGCGGAGTCCCGTTGCACTCGGTGTCGTGCACCGTGCTGCCCTTCACTCCGCCGGTCACGTTGGCCAACCCCCCGTTCCACCACGCCGTGAAGTTGTTCCCGTAATGCTTCCCGTTCTCGGCCACGACCGGCCCTGCGGTGAAGGTGCCGGCGATCGCATAATTCCCGCCGTTCTCGTAGTAATCGTCCGTGATGTTGGTCGTGGAGGTCGAGACCGCGGTGTTGTAGCCCAGCCACGCGGGGAACCACGGTAGGCAGTCGGTCGGATCTCCCCACACAGGATTGCTGCTACCGGATCGGATCGAGAAGGAGATGATCGGCGCCGGGGCCGGCGTGTTGAACTTGAAGGTCCACAGAAACACTCCCGCCACGATGGTGATCGCCACGAGGAGGATGGTCGCGATGATGTTGGCCACCCCGCGGTGCGGCCGTCGCCGACGAGGGAATCGGGAACCCATTGACGTAAACATGCCGGGGAGGGGATTATGAACCTTTGCAAAACAGCAGGACCCGCGCCGGCCCGTTTACCGAGGCGCTACAATCTCGGCTACTACCATTAACTACCCTGCGGGCACTTTGAACCTGTGGAGGTCTCTATCGAAGGATCGGACGGCCACGGACCCCCTCGTGTGCCGAAGGGCACCGTGGGGTCTCCAACCGGCGCTTCGAGCCAAGCCGCCACCATTCTCCGAGGAGGGTGACCTGTGATCGACGTGGCGCGGTATGGGTTCTGGTACGTGGCGGGGGGGTGTGCCGCCGCCCTGGTCATCCTGGTCGTGCTCCTGTTCCTCATCCCTACGGCGGCGCCCCCTCCCCCGGTCACGATCACGGCGATCCACTGGGAGATCGAGCAGCAACCTCCGGCGAACGGTACGACAGAGTTCAACGCCCTTTGGATCAACCAGTCGGGTCCGCTGTGGGGCTTTCCGTTCCAAATCCGCGCGGGAGGGACGTTCAACGATTCCCTCGTGATCGTCAACCGGGAGCCGTTCGCCGTCCCCATCTGCAGCGCGATGGTTGCGCCTCCGTTGCGGCTGGTAAGCACCACGCCCGCACTGCCGATGCGTGCGGTCCTCGAGGAGGATAATCTGCTGACCCTGACGCTTTCCGTTCAAGCCGGTGCCGGAGCCGTCTTGAACGAATCCGGGATCATCGACGCACTCGGGTGTTCCCTCCCGCCGTACAACACCCCGTAACGATCGGGCGACCAGGATCCGAAGCCCCTCGCGGGGGGAACCTGCTTCCTCGCGTGGTGGGTGTGAGGAGTCTCAGTTTCCCCCCCGGTCCGAGTTTCGGTGCTCGAAATTCGCGCCCACGGCACCCGACCTCAAATATCCAACCGCGTCTGCAGGTCGGCCCCCCAAGGACGTTGCACACTCGATGAGTCGCTCCCGAATGCACCGAGTAGCGTGGAATGCTTTCGCCCTCGCCGCGGTCGTACTCTTCGTGCTTCTGATGTTGCCCTCGGGTTTCGCCGGGGTCATTTCGACTCCGCCGCCGTCCACGGTCCAGGGCTCATCCAGCATGGCGTCGCCTTCCCATCTTTCGTCCGGAGCGACGCCACCCGCGCCCGCATCCCCGGGGGCAGTGAACATCAGCGTCGCGAACCTGACCAAGGCCAAGGCACTCCCCTACCAATTCTGGGGCGCCAATGTCGTCGCGACCGATGCGTTCGGTACGTCGGACGCGAACAACCTTTCCGCGACGCCGACGACCTTCCTACGATTCCCCGGCGGTGGGCTGGGAGAGGACCTCAACTACACCTCGGGGCTCATCACCAACTCGGACGGCACCACCCAACAGGCGACAACGACCGTTGCCTCGTTCATCTCCACGTGCCGAACGATCCACTGCAATGCCATACTGCAACTCCCTGCCGAGATCGACGAGCCCCAGACGGCCGCCTACTATGCGAGCTACGTAGTCAACACCCTCCGGTTCCAGCCGGCCTACTGGGAAATCGGGAACTCCCCGCCGGGTTGGACCCACTTCGGGAGCCC
>JBEKJG010000030.1:0-20295 GCA_050011355.1 Thermoplasmata archaeon
TCCGCATTTATGCGCATCTTGAAATAGTACGCCCGACGAACAACACACAATCCCATTCCTCACCGCGCGCGGGGAAGTTGTGAACGTCTCCACCTACTCCAGGGCAGATGCAAGCCTCGACCCCGGGACGGCCCGGGGGCCCCGGGCTTCCCTCCCGTGGCAGGGGATGAGGGGTCATCGTCGCTCCTGGGCCAGGCTTGCCCTCTCGATTGTGTTGGCGTCGACATTCCTCCTCACTGCCCTCCCTACCGCGCTCGCTAGCGGCGCGGGTCAAGTCGTTCCTGCGTCGAACAGTGTTGTGACCTTGACGATCAACGGTGTCTCCGCGACGGAGACCCCGTACTTTTGGGCAGTCGACATTAGTGGATCCACGAATGTCGCGAGTTCCCACCAGGCAGCGCTCCTCAATGCAACTCCGATCCGTACCCTGCGGTACGGGGACGACGCTACCGACCAGTCGAACTGGTCCAACGGATGCTTCTATAACGGCAACAGCGAGTGCAGTGCTCCAGAAGAGAACGCGACGTCGTTTGGGACCCTGTGCCGGTGGCTTCACGACCAGTGCGTCCTCGGGGTGCCAGCGGAGATTAACAACGTCACCACTACGATGTCCATCCTGCACTGGCTGGCGGGCCAGACGAGCTGGACCCCCAATTGCTGGGCAATTGGGAACGAACCCCAGGACTGGACTCACTTCAACATCCCGTGGGACGAGTGGTCTGCCAAGGACGATTCGCAGCCTACGGCTGCACAATTCGCAGCCGATGCTGCCAACTTGACCGCGGCGATTCGTCATGCCTATCCCAACGCGTGCATAGTTGGGATCGAAAACAACGCCAACCCGAAGAGGACCGAGTCATGGACCTCGGCGCTCGCATCGGGCGACCCCAACGCGAGTGCGGTGGCGATTCACTCCTATCCTGACCTTCAATGTACCGGACCGTTGCTTTCTCTAACTAACTTGACCTCTCTCGCCCGTCAGTATAGGTCGGCGGTGGCTGTCTCGGGGGGGCTACCGGTCTACACCCATGAGTTCAACATCGGACTCAAGGGGAGCGGCCCGAAAGAGTGCCCGGCCCTGGGAACTCCTACGGACGCAGTATTCGTATCTGCGAACATTGCCCAGGCGCTCGAGGTGGGGATGCCCCAATTCGCCTACTATCGATTCGACTGTTCGTCCACTCCGGACTGCATGTTCGATGCCGCAACGGGCACCCCCACACCCGTTTACACACTCTACTCGGGGCTGTTCACCCATATGGACATTCGATCGATCCGCAATGTAACCTTCTCGGACGGAGTTGTCCCGGGTCTCTTCGCCGCTGAGGGGTCGGACAACTCGACCGACCGCTCTTTGCTCCTGTCTAATGCGGTCCTGACCTCCGCTCAGAACGTTTCGCTCGCGGGAGTATCCCCCGATAACTGGACCGGCGAGGTCTACCTTCAAGACAGCTCCGGAGAAATCTCGACACAACCGTTCGTCCCCGGGATGGTCCTCACCTTACCACCCGAGTCCACGGCTGTGGTAAAGATGTTCCAGGCCCCTAGCAACGGTAGCGGCAGCGGCGGTGGGGGCGGCGGGGGCGGAGCCGGCGGAGGCGGCGGTTCCAACGGCACCTCCTCCTCGACCTGGACGATCGAGGGCAGCGTCATCCTTTCCAACTCGACCGCCCCCGCGGGGCTGAACGCCGAGCTCACGTTCTCGTTGCAGAACGGCTCGTCCACCCAGGTCGATGCCACCGTGGGTTTGGACGGGGGGTTCTCGGTAGGGAACCTCTCGTTCGCCGGCACGTTCGAGTCGGCCCAACTCGGCCCGGGGCGCTACACGGTCGTGAGCGTGGACGTGAACAGCCTCGTCCCGCAGAAGCTCTACCTCACCATCTCCGCCATCCCGTACTCCGGAGACGGATCCTCCCAAGGCAACGGCACGAAGGGCACGAGCGCCCCCGGCGGCTCGGGAAACTCCACGAATTCCACCGGATCCAATCCACCTCCGCCGACGGGAAACTCCCCGCCGGGCGGCAAGTCGCCCAGTCCCGCGACGACGCTCGCCACCGGCGGCAAGGCTGTAGTCGTATCGATGCCGCTCGGGGCGACCCTGGTCGCGATGACCGTCTTCGCGCTCGGGCTCTCGGGGTCGGGAGCGATCCGTTCGGCACGAAGGATCGGGCACCCGGGTCGGCCCCACGCCTAGGTTCTCGACGGTACCCCACCACCAGCAACGCCATCGATGCCCCGGTCCACGAGGTGGAGTCCGGGGCCGAGGATCCTACCCGGTGGCGGTAGTCTCGAATCACGGCGAAGGTGACCAAAACCCCCAGCCGAGCGCCTCGAGCTGCGCGCGCGCTGAAATGGCGGTCCGTATCCGCGGCTCAGCTGGACCAGTAGTGGTGAAGGGCCGTATTCCCGGAGATGACGGCCAGCGCAACCGCATGGTCCAAGACGAGGTGGGCGAAAAAGCGTCCGTGCTCGTCGCTCCCGGGGGGGTTGCCGTGGAAGGAAAACCCGTGCTCCGAGAGGTAGAGCCAGAACAGCTCGGGGGTGAGTGGATGGTTCTCGGTATGGTCGGCCGCGGCGTCCGCGGCGCCCTTGAGCGCTTCTCCGATCGGGTCCACGGAATCCATGGCCTGGAGCTGCATGCGGCCGTCGGGGGCATCGTCCCCCTATTAGGTCTTGGGGAGGCAGTCTGCACGGTCCGTGCTCTCGGCCCGAACCGGGGGCGACCCCCGCTCCGGTGCAGTGTCCGGACGCGTTGGTTCCGGGGCGACCGCGTGGAGCGGTCCTCTCGTAGAGTCGAACGCGCTTGACGAGCCCTTTATCGAAGTCCAGCCCCACCACCGACCCATGGCGACGGACATCCAAGCGCGCAAGGCCGTGGACCTGGCCGGGCCGGGGATCGGCACCTACGAAGAGGTCGAGCGCGTCCTTCCGGACGACTACCGGTCGACGCTGACCCCCCGGGAGACCCAGGTCGCGATCTACGCGGTGAAGAAGTACATCGAGGAGCACCTGTGCCGCGAACTCAACCTCATGATGGTCCAGGTCCCGCTGATCGTGGCGGCCGAGTCCGGCGTCAACGACATGCTCGACCGGGACGGGTCGAGAACCCCCGTCCAGTTCCACATCCCGAACGACCGCAACCTCCACCCGGTCGAAGCACAGGTCGTCCAGGCCGCAACCAAGTGGAAGCGGATGGCCCTGAAGGAGCTCGGCCTCGAACCCGGGGAGGGAATCTGCACCGACATGCGGGCCGTACGGAAGGACTACTTCCTGGACCACGACCACAGTGCCTACGTCGACCAGTGGGACTGGGAGCGCCGGATCCGAGCTACCGACCGGAACCTCGACTACCTCAAGGACACGGTACGGCGGATCTGGAAGGTCATCACCGGCGCCCAGCGGCACGTGGAGACGTTGTTCCCCCAGCTGAAGGACCCGCGCTACCCCGCCCTCCCCGAGGAGATCCGGTTCATCCACGCGGAGGAGATTCTCGACGCGTACCCGGACCTCCCTCGCAAGCAGCGCGAGACCGAGCTCGTGAAGAAGTACCCCGCGGTCTTCATCATCGGCATCGGCTGGCCCCTCAAGGACGGCTACCCGCACGAGATGCGGGCCGCCGACTACGACGACTGGACCACCGAGGTAACGCTCCCCGACGGACGCGTGATGCACGGGCTCAACGGGGACATTCTCGTGTACAATCCGGTGACCCGCCGCCGCCACGAACTGATGTCCGGCGGCATCCGGGTTGACGGCCCGGCCCTCCGCACCCAACTCGGGATGAGCGGGCAACTCGATTTCCTGCGATTCCCCTACCACCAGGGGATCGCCTCGGGGGAGCTCCCGCTCAGCATCGGCAGCGGGATCGGCCAGTCGCGGACCCAGATGCTCCTGCTGCGCAAGGCCCACATCGGGGAGGTCAGCGTTACGGTCTGGCCCAAGATCCTGACGGAGATCAGCGCGAAGAAGAACATCCACGTCCTGACCTGAGCTTCGGCGGCGCCGGAATGGAGGGACCGCGGGCGGTCCCTCCTACACCGCCGGCCCTCCGGGCGCCCGCCCGGGGCCGAACGGGTGCGCGGCCTAGAACATGTCCCCGCGGTGGCTCGAGAATCGGGGGTCCGTGAACACGGCGCGAAGGTCCTCCCCGCCGGCGGGCATAGGGCCGAGCGGCTTGGCCATCAGGACCGAGTGCGAACTCGGCACGAGGAGGTATCCGCGGTCCCGGAGCGACGCCTCGGCGTCCCGGACGAGCGAAGTACCCTGGAACGTGAGCCAGCGTCCTCGCGCCAGCGCCTCGAGGCCGTCGATCATCCTTTCGAGGTGGTCCGGCGCGGTGACGAGGGCCTCGTTGACGATGAGGTATCGTCCGCTGCTGGAGGATAGGTGGGCATACCCCACCGCACGGCGGCCGTGCCATAGGATCCGATGATTCTCCGGCCGTCTCCATTCGAAGTGGAACCGGACGCGCGTCGAGCCGCGGCTTCGGGGAACGAAACCGAGCCGACGATACGTGGCCGTCGCAAGAATCCGGTCGAGCCGATCGGCGTCGCGCGCTCGGGCCGTCGTCCAGCGGTAACCGCTCGGCGGGGTGCGGCGCGCGGTCGCGGGTATGCCGCGAAGGGCGTTGGGAGACGAATACACGTCCTCGTACCCGAGCGACTGGTAGAGGCGATGCGCCCCCCATGTGCGGTGCGTCCAAAGAAAACACCACCGCGCTCCTCGGGTCGTCTCGCGGCGATGAACCTCCTCGAGCAGGGCCCGAGCAAATCCTCGACCAGTGGCGGTGGGGAGCGTGAGCACGTCGGCGATACCTACCACCGTCTCCGGTCCCTCCCGGCCCGTGAAGGGGAGCCAGAGGGTCTCGACCCGAGAGTGGATCCGATGGTCCTCGACCGCGTAGACGCCCCAGTAATCGGACGCCGGATGGCCCCTGCGCCGCAGCTCCTGCAGCAGAGCGTAGTCCTGCGGCGGGTCCCCATCGCTCACGGCGAACGTCGCGAGCTGGGGTCGGAGCGCGCGGGGCAATTCATCGAGACCGTAGATCCGCACCGCTTTCGCCTCGGACGCGCCGACCGCCCGTGATTATATAGGTGCCCTAGGCCGCCGACAGCCGTTCCCGACCGGAACTGAGGTCACGCGCGACGCCGGGCGAAGCGGCGACGGGACCTTGCCGGCTGGCGCTCAGGACTGGCGCATCGTCGGAGGGGAATCCGGTCGGAGCGTCAACTGGCTCACGGTGGCCGGAACGATCGGCGGTCGGGTGCCGCGCAAACTCCATCCCCACAAGAACTCGGTCGAGGGCCCGCAGACGCGTCCCTGACAGCGCCCCATCCCGCACCGGGTCTGCAGTCGGGCTTCCCGTCCCGAGCCGTACCCCCTCAGCGCTCCGGCGCTCACGTCCTCGCACCGACAGATGATCGTCTCGGGCGAGGGCAACCCCCGGAGCTGTGGCGAGAGTCGAAAGGCCCGGTCGAGCGCCGGGCGGAATCGCGCGAGGCGACGCCGTTCACCGAACAGTCCCCGGGCGCGCTCGCGTTGCTCGGTCGCGGCGCGCCCGGCGATCTCGCCCTCGATGCGCGCCAATTCCATTCCCCCGATCCCGACCGGCTCGCCGGCCGCGAACACCCGGGGCACCGACGTCGCTTGGAACTCGTCGACCGTAACGAACCCGGACTCCATCCGGCAGCCCAGCAGCTCCGCCAGCTCCGTGTTCGGGACCAGGTGATACCCGCAGGCGAGGAGGTCGCACTCCTCGGACCACTCCTTTCGCCCGTGCCGGAGGGTGACCCGTTGCACCCGCCCTTCCCCTTCCGCACGGAGTGGCCAGCAGTCGGTGAGGTACGGGATGCCTCGCAGTTGACGGCGCAGGTCGAGCGCCTGGCGGAGTCGCTGACGGTCCCGGATCAAGCCCAGCGCGAGCGTCCAAACTCGGCGGCGGGAAGTCTGCTCTGCGATGAGCCGAACGTCGGCCCCCCGCCCCCGGAGATAGGCGCCCGCGGCGAGGAGCAGGGGGCCGGTGCCGGCCACCACGACCCGTCGGCCCTTCAGGGGCGCCCCGGCCTTGGCCAACAGCTGGAGTCCCCCCGCTCCGGTTACGTTCGGAAGGGTCCAACCGGGAAATGGGAGGAAACGTTCCCGTGCCCCCGTCGCCAGCACCAACGCCCCGTACGCGACCTCCGTAGCGTCCGTGCCGCGACCGATCAGGGCAGTCCCGCTCCGGGGAACGTCGAGGACCTCGGCCGAGGCAACGACCCGGAGGTTCCCTCGTTCCAACCGCCGTAGGTCGGAGAGGGCATCCGCCGCCGGCCCTTCCCCCACCGCCCGGTACCAAATGTTCCCCCCGAGGTTCGGGCGCCGATCGACCAACAGCACGCTCCTACCAGTCTCGGCGGCGGCCCCCGCCGCGGCGATACCGGCTGGGCCCCCGCCGACCACGACCGTGTCTGCGGATTCAGGGATTCCGTTCATGGGTCGACACCTCCATCCCCTCGACGCACTCGACGAGGCAGCTCCGGACCCAGCGGCGCCGGTCGATGGTGACCACGCACTCGAAGCATGTTCCCATGCCGCACACCGGTCCCCGGGGGCTTCCGCCCACCGAATCGTGGAACCGGTCCACGCCGGCGTGGAGCATCGCAGCGGCGACGGTCGTCCCGGGGGGGACGAGGACGGGCGTCCTATCGATCAGTATCCGTATCGGATCAGGGGGCACTCGCGACCTCCCCCAGCCGCGCCGGCAGGTACGGGGTGATGGGGATCTCTGGGACTCGACCGGTCAACTGGTCGGCGATCAGGCGCCCCGTGGCCAGCGCCATCGTGACCCCCAGTCCGTCATGTCCCGTCGCAAGGTAAACGCCCTCTTGGAGGGGCCAGGGACCGATCAGCGGTAGGTGGTCCGGCGTGGCGGGCCGGAAGCCGGCCCACGTGCGGAGGACGGAGAGCTGGGCCAGGCTCGGAACGAATTCCACCGCCCGGTCCAACATCGACCGAAGGATCCTCGGATCGACCCGAGGGTCATCGTTGCCAAGCTGACGGGACGATCCGATCAGCAGCTGTCCGGTCTGGCGGGGCTGGAGGTCGAAGGAGATCGATTCGGGAGCGTCGCTCGTCGCGCGTTCGACGTACCCCATTTCCACGAGCTGATGCCGGATCCAGCCGGGGTAGCGGTCCGTGATCGCCAATTGCCCCTTGCGCGGTCGCACCGGCACGCCCGGAGAGAGGCTCGGTGCGGCCACTCCCGCTGCGTTAACTATCGTGTGCGCCGCGACGGTGGTCCCGTTGGTCAGCCGGACGGCCGAACGCTCGAACGTCCGCGCCGCTACCCCTCGGAAGACCCGACATCCTCGGGCGCGCGCCTGCGCGACCAGGACCTCGCACGCCGGTGGAGGATAGATGACCAGGTCCTCGGGGGTCAGCAGCCCCCCCGCAAGGCCGGGACGTAAGTGCGGTTCCAAGCGGGCCAGTTCGGCCGAATCCAGCAGGTTCGCGGAGACGCCGCGTCGGGTGTACGTACGGTGCTTCTGCTCGAGCCCCTTTCGCTCGCTCTCGTTCGATGCGAGCCATACGGAGCCGACGGAACCGAACTCGGCGGTCGCCGGAAGTTCCGCCTGGAACTCTCGCCAGAGGCGGAGGGAGTACTGCGTGATCAGGAATTCCGCCTCGGACCCGTCCTCGACGACCAGTTGGCCCATGTTCGCCGCGGAGGCTCCTCCGCCTGTGATACCCGGCTCGATGAGGGCGACCCGCAATCCCGCGCGTGCGCACTCGCGCGCGCAGCTCGCCCCGACGATGCCCGCGCCCGCGATGGCGACATCAAAGTCGGGAGACATCACTGCGGCGTTCGGGCGAAGCCCGGTTCGCGACCCTCCTCCACCTGTTCCGCCTCGGCCCGCCCAAGGCGCGACCGGCTAAAGAAAGCGCGGCGGGCGGGGCACGGCCGAGTTCCGAACAGACCGTTCGGCCCCCGAAGGCTGCTGGGCGAGCAAGAACCGCTCTGGGGTGCGCGGGTCCGCCTACTTGGTGCGGTGAACGGTCCCTTTGACCGCGTGGACCGCGGACTGCAGTCGCCGCAGGACCGCTTCCGAGTTCTCTTGGGGAGGGAACACCTGCCCCGAACGTTCCGCCATGCGGAGCTCCACGTACTCTCGAGCGTACCGGCAAACATTGCACATCCGGCATTCGTCGGCGATGGGGCTGCGGGCCAGCCTCAGGAGGTCCTCGGAGTCGTCGGGTCCGGCGAGGATGGCGACCTCGTGCAGCTCACAAGAGACCGGATCGACCATCGGACCGACAGGGGCGCAGAGGGAGAAAAGGGAGGTGTGCCCCGGCGAGCGAGCCGGTTCATGGGTGCCGCGGGCTCTTGCAACGCCCCGACGGGGCCGAAGCGGAGCGTCGGGATCAAGACGTTCGAACGTCGGAGGGGGTCGTGGAACTTCGGCCGTCAGGTCGATTCGAATCGCACGGAGTCGCCGACTCGGACGTCCCCTTCCTCGACCACCCGGCAGTACCAACCGCGTCGCCCGAGGGTCGTGCGGAGGAAGGCGGGCCCCCGCGATGGTCCGACGTACGGAAGGAGGTAGAGGTTGCTGCAAGGGTCACAGGGTTTGGCGACCTGAAGGCGTACCGTACCGGCCCGTAACGTACGCGCCGGACGGAACGACTCGTTCGAAAGACCCGAGGTCGTCAGATTCTCGCCCAGGTCGCCCGGGCGGACCGGCCAGCCCTCCGCGTTGAGCGCGGAGATCACTTCCAGCGGGAGGAGCAGGATCGCCATGTCCGGGTCGGAGTGCTTCTCTTCGGTCCGATAGCGGTTGAAATCGCCTTCCACGCCCGCCCGAGTGATCCGGGCGGTCGGGATCGGGACTTTCGGGAGCCCGTGTTCACCGGCCACCTCGGGTTTCCGGTTCAGCTGGACGACGGTCCCCCCGGAATCCACCTCGGTCATAGACCTCCGGTCGTAGCGACGAGCTGGACCATACGGTTTGCGCCTCCACCGGAGTCCGCCCTGGTCGGACGGCGGCCGAGCGGATTATATCGGAGACTCGGGTTGGATGGCTCGTGTGCGACGTCGAAGACGCGGAATACACGGAGTATCTTCTCCACGCGGCGGCCAGAATGGCAGCTCGTGTTCCGCACGAGGTGCGACCTTCGTCTCTGCCCGCCCGCGCGATCGCACCGTTCCCTCTTCCGGTGCCGGCTGAAGGTTAGCTCCCCGCCCTCGCTCGAGGGTACCCAGCCCGCCTGCCGCTGGGCCAATAGGGGCAGCCGCAGGCGGACCGAACTCGATTCCCCGTTCCACCCTGAGTTCCGCTCCAAACGCGAGCTATCTTACCCTCGGAGCGACGTGGTACATCGGTCACCCGTGTCCGCTGCGAATTGCGCGCCTTGGTCCGAGGCCCCGGCGGTTCGAACGCGTCGGCCGGCAGTGCCGCTCACTCCCCTCATTGGAATCACGGTCGACCCTCGTCGCGCGCGGAAATCGTCTCGTCCCAGCGCGTCTCACCGAATGCCCTCATCGGTATACGGCGTGCGTCCGGGACACACCCCCGAATGGCGTTGGCCGCCGGGGCCGAAGCTCCCCGCCCGCATTCCGACCGGGAGGGGAGCCCCGAAATGATCGGACAGCCCCCCCCGCACCGTTGGTTGAATCTCGCGCTCGGCCTTGCCGCTGGCGTTGTCGCGATCCTTGTCGTGCTGGTCGCCACCGGTGTCCTCTTCCTGCCGCCCTCGGGAACGACCGAGGTTCGGATTGTCGGGGTGGAATGGACGATCGAGCAGGGGACGACCGCGAGCGGGTTTGGTTGGTTCGGCCCGAACACCATAAATCAGACCGACACAGCCGGGCTTCCGTTCTCGGTGAGTCCCGGAAATTCCTTTGTCCTCGTCTTGGGCCTCTCGAACCTCGACTCGGTGAATCACACGATCCACTCGGTCACGGCGACATCCCCGTTTGTGGTGACGAGCACGACTCCCGCCACCCCGCGGGTCGTGCTGGCGGGGGAGGACGATTGGTTCCTGAGGGTGTTCCTCACGGCCCCTTCGGTCTCGACCACGACATCGTTCACGGTCGACCTGACCGTGGATGCGCTCGGAAGCTGAACGGGCCGGGTAACCTAGCCCAACGACCCACCACAGGCCCACCCTTCATGGCCAGCGCGACCAAGGGTCGATTATGGACGATTGCCTTCGTGCGATCCCTCCCCCGTCGTACTCGGGACCGGGCGGGGCGGGGGACCCGTCGAGGAGGGGTATTGCGGCGGGACCCGGCGAGTAATCCAGTAGATCAGACCCAGGATGACCACCACGACGACCCCACCCACGATTCCAGCCTGGAGCGGGGTAATGGCGGCACCGCCAAGTCCCGTACGGGTCGGAGGCGTCAGGTTGGACGGAAGGCTCTCCCCGAACGCGATGAACCCGTACATTCCGTCCTGAAAGTGGCCCGACACGTTGCAGACGAACTCGTACCAGCCCGGAGCGGCCGGCGACCGGAACGTCCCAACGTCCTGGTCCCCCATCCCACCCAGGAGGACGGAGTAGATCGCGGGGTAGGCAGTGAACAACGCGCTGAGCTGGGTCGGAGTGTCGGTCGTCGGGATCACGAACCCTTCGCGCGAGGAGATCGTGAAGGAGTGGGGAAGGACATCCGTATCGGTGAAGGTCACCGTGATGTTGGCATCGATCGGGAGTTGCTGAAACGTATCCGGTCGGTAGCCGTAGTCGGCGGTCGCGGCGACGGTGATCGAGGCGGTAACTTCGCTCGCGTCCGAGCTCGGTTGGGGGACCTGTGAATGGTGGACGGGGGACCCGCCCAGCCCCCCCGCGAGCACTACGACGATCGCGAGCACGGCCACCCTCAACGCGCTCATTCTGGGGTCCTCACTGGGTCGACAGAGATTCTAGCCCTTCCTGGCTACATAGACCCCCCGGCGATTCGAATTGACGAGGACGCAAGCTGGGGAGTTCCGGCCCCCGAACGGGCGCCGGCCATGGCCCGTCCCGCTTTGGAACGCGATTCCGACTTCCGCCGGTGGGGCGCGGCTGACCCAAGATTTAAGCCCGCATCGGGGGCTGTTCTAGGCGGACAATGACGGGACACTCGGACCGTGTTCGGTCCCTGTCTCGTCGGAAGCTCGATTCGGCGACGGGAAGAGTGTCGGGATAGGATGCGCACCGTGGTCCTCAACTCAGCGACGACTAGCCCTCCGGCCGCCGGAGCGGCCGTGGCGCGACATCGGGTCTCCGACTTCGAGGACTGGCGCATCGTCACCGCGCACCAGCTGGGCCACTATCTCCGCACCAACCGGTTCTACGGCCTCCTCGGTTTCGTGGTCCTGATCGCCGGGCTCACGCTCGCCTTTGAGGTCGACGCCGGCGTCGCCACCGTCCAGGTCCAGCAACTGTACCGGCCCTCGGAGTACCTCAGCAACTACCTCGTGTATACGGGGCTCTTTGTCGTGCTGGCCGCCGCGTTCTTCGGGGGGGATGCCCTGAGCGTCGACTTCTCCACGGGCGCCGGCTACTACATGCTGGTGCTCCCGATCCGGCGCTCCGCCCTCCTCGCGGGACGCTACGCGGCGGCCACCCTGGTCACGCTGGCCGTGATTGGGGTGTACTACGTGTTCGGCACGGTCGGGGCCGTCTACTTTTTCGGCGCGGCCACCGTCCCTTGGGCCCTTCTGGCGGCTTCGTTGGGAATCGCGATCGTGTTCGCCCTGGCGGCGCTCAGCGTCGCTTTCTGCGTGAGCGCCTTCGTCCGGTCCCCCTCCGCGGGGGTCCTCGTCACGGTGCTGGCGCTGTATGTGGGGTTCGTCACCTTGCAAGCGACGATGGAGCTCGCGGGGGTGGAGCCCTGGTTCTCACTCAGCTACGCCGGCGGGGCCATGGCCGCCGTCCTCGACACCGATTTCGTCCATGTCCAAGCCGTACCGCTCGGGGAGGACCAGTACTACACGATCTGGTCGGCCACCGTGGCCGAGGGGCTCGCGATCATGGCGGCCTACATCGCCGTGTTCCTGCCCTTGAGCGCGTACCTCTACCAACGAAAGGAGTCGACCGGTTGAACCATGGGCTCGATCGAGGTCGCCTCCCTGTCCAAATCGTTCCGCACCGGCCCGCCCGCCTTGAGCGACCTTTCCTTCCGGTACGAAGGCGCCGGCGCGGTCGGCTATCTCGGGCCGAACGGCGCGGGAAAGACGACGACCCTGAAACTGCTGGTCGGACTCCTTCGGCCCTCCCAGGGCCACGCGCTGCTCAACGGCGTCGACCCGATGGCGGACCGGAAGCGGGCCCTCTGGGACGCGGGAGCGCTCATCGAAACTCCCGAGCCGTATCCCACCCTCAACGTGCACGAAGCGCTCGACGCGGTCGGCCGCGCCCGGGGCTTGGCCCGGGACGACGTCGACCGGGAGATCGACCGGTGTCACGAACTGCTCGACCTGCCTCCGCTCGGACTGCGGGTGGGGTGGCTCTCTAAGGGCCAACGGCAGCGTGTCGCGCTCGCCTCGGCGCTGATGGGCGACCCGTCGGTGCTGCTCCTGGACGAGCCCACGAGTGGGCTCGACCCGGCCGAGCGGGTCCTCGTGCGGCGTCTGCTGAATCGCTTGAAACGCGACCACCTCGTGTTCATGAGCTCCCACCAGATGTTCGAGGTCACCGAAGTCTGCGATCACCTCGTCTTCCTCCACAAGGGCCGGATCCTCCTCCAGGACCGGGTCGACCGGGTGGCGGGCCGTATCCGGTCCCGACAGGTCGACGTCGAGTTCGACCGTCCGCTGACCGCCGCATCCATCGCCGGGCTCGGTGCGCTCGCGGCCGAAGTCACGCCGGTATCCGACCTTCGGTGGAGGTTCTCCTTCGACGGGAGCGACGAGACCCGGATCCGCCTGCTCCAGGCGTGCCAGACCCTGGGCCACGTGGTACAGTTTGCCAACACTTCGCTGGTCCTGGAGGAGGCCTATCTCGAGCTGATCCCGAAGACCGGAGACGAGGCGTGAGCGACCCAGGGCCGACTCCGATATCGGCAGGACGCCCGGGCCCCGGCGCTGCCGCCGGAGAAGGGGCCCCACTCGTCGCCCCGGAACCGGCCTTTGCTGGGACGCCCTCTCCGCCGGCGGCCGGCCGGGCCAGCTCCTTTCGTCGAAGCCAGACCCAGCGACGCAGTGCGCAACGGGAGCAGATCGGCGTCTTCCTCGTACTGCTCATCCTGGCGGTCGGGATTTACACGATCGTTACGGCTCGGCCGTACTCCACCTCGTCCGGCTATCACCTGCCCACGCCGGGCCCGCCGATCGTGGTTCGGTTCGGCACCCCGACCGTGGCGGTGGCCAACTGCAGCCAGGGCGGGACCGCCTCCGTCGAACGCATCCCGTGGGTAAATTCGACCCAACCGATCACCACGGGCGATTTCACTGTCCGGGTCATCGAGATCTGGGACGGAGACTTCATCGGGGACCCCGGTGCCGCCGCGAACGTGACACCGTCCAACGACTGTGCCGGCGCCGCGCCCAGCTCGAGCGCCAAGTGGTACGTCGCCCTGGAAGGACCGAACGGCACGAACCTGGCAACGTACACCGTCGGCGCGGGGTGGGTGGCCGTGGGGCCGGGCGCGTGGAACTTCGGTGTGCAGGACGGATCGACGATCGTCCTCGTCTCCTACACTTCGCTGGCCAACTCGGGCCGGGGCTTCGAGGTAGACGGCGCCGCCAACGGGTCGATCATCAGCGGGTCGTTGCCGCTCTGACGGTCGCCGGTCCTTCGGGCCCGACCCCGAAGAGCGAGCCCGGACGAGCAGTACTCGATCGGCCAGGCCGCCGGGGGCCTCGCCCTAGGTCCCCCGTTGAACTGCGCGGAGATCGAGATCGGCTCGCCTAGGGCGATACGGTCGTGATCGAAATCGACAGCGAGCCGGTATACACGGAATCCGGCACGGTCACGTTGACGAAAAGGCGTTCCGATCCACCGGGTCCGACCGTGACGGGCGCGTTCGTGTTCTGCAGAACGAACCCCGACGTCTCGACCTGGACCGATTCCGCGGTGCAGTCCGGACCGCTCGACCCTCCGGGGTAAGGGAGGCTGACCGATCCCTGGAACGTCCCGCCCAGGATCACCGTCCCTCCGTTGCTGAACACCGGCACCTGCCAGCAGGCGTTCGGTCCGTGGAAGTCCCACTCGGTGATGTTGAGGGACACGTACGACTGAGGTGAAGGCGAGGGCTTGGGCCCCAGGCCGAATGACCCCTCCCACGCCGGAGCGGTGTACCACAGGACGATCAGTACGACCAGGAGCAGGGTGAATCCGGCGAGAAGGTAGACGTTCCCCTTCCCGGGGGGCCGGGTGGCGGGAGCCGACGAAGTGGATGGAGCGCCGATCCGAGTCCCCCGAGCCGAAAACGTCCTCCGCGGATTGTTAATGTTTCCTTCGAGGTCCCCCGACGGATCGGGACTCAGAGCGGCCTTTTCCAAACGGCGGCCTGCTCTCCGTCGTCCCTACGCCGCACTGTGGCAGAACTGGCACTCGGGGGCGCGGCCCGAGAACAGCTTCCCGCACGCACGGCACGTCCGATCGGTGGGTGGGATCGGACTCGGCAACGAACGTCGTGTGGGTCTCGGGAGGTTGGATTCCTCCTGGAATAGGATCGCGAGGGCTCCCCCGATGCACCCGAGGACCCCGCCGAAAACGAATCCACCTCCGAAAAGGAAGCTCAGGAGGGAGAGGACAAGGATGGTGATGCCGATCCCCAGATGATACTCCGGAGCGAGAAGTACTCCGACGGCGAGGAAGAACAAGATCAACCCGAAGAGCACAACCAGGGCCCCGATCCACGAGAAGGCGGTACCGGCCGTGATCGCCCCCAGACTGCTGAGGAGGTCCCCCAGGACGACCACAACAATTCCCTCCGCCAGGATGAACAGCGCTCCGAGCATGGCCACCAGGAACGCCACGATCGGCCGTCGCTCGTCGCTCACAAGATCCGACCCTACGACGGACCGCCCGTCTCGGCACCGAACCGGCCGTCACCACATAGATGTTGAGGTCGGCATCCGAATTCGGGTGGGCGCTCTAGGTATCCGAGGTGTAGGGTAGAATTCGGGGTCGCAGTTCGCAGTAAATCGTCCCCGGCAAAGCGGCGCCCGTCGGCGCGTATACATTCCGCCTCCGGCGCCGTTCGGGGCGTTGAGGCGAGGCTCCCGGTGACTTAGCCTCCTATTCGGACCGGGGCCGAACCTCCCCCCGCCCCCTGCTCTCGGGAAGCCATTCGCTCGGCCGGTCCTGGCTCCGGTGGGTGGGCTGTGCGTCGCCCAGAACTTACCCGCCCGACAGCTACGATGTCGCGAACTCCGTTCGACTCGGCTCCGATGCCGGTCCGTCGGGGAGGCCGTTTCTCACGAACGCCGGCCCGGGCCTCGCGGTTGTCCCGGCTATCCCGCAAGGGATCCGCGAGTTCCTGCTTTAGTCTCAGTCCTTCCGTGAGTGGTACGGCCATAGGCCTTCACTCAGGAAGCGAGCGCGTCCCCCGAGTTACGCAGAATCCGACGCGCACCGTCGACAGCTGACGGGGTCGTGTTGATCTTGCCGATTGGCACGCGGGGGACGACTATCCCTTCACGGCGCAGATCAGTGGATGATGCCGATCCAGAACAAGATCACGGCGGCCACGACGATTACGACGATCCAACCAAGTACTCCCATGACGGGTGCACTCTCGCGGAGCACTTCAACCGCCCCTTGAATCGATTCAAGCAGTCGTCGTCGTAAAGTTCGGGGTTGGGGCCTACCGGTCAGGCAGGTGCTCCGGCGACATGTTCGGCAATCGCACTTGCGGATGACTCCCTTTCGGGGGGAGTCCTGCTGCCGTGTCGACGCTACATTGCGGGCGCGGGCATTGCGGAGCAGGGGCCCATGCACAATGGAGTGATCCGTTCACTGCCGTCTGGATCGCTCCGGGAGGCCGACTCCCATCTTGCCCGTACCTGCACTTGCGCACCGACACCACGTTCCGCAACTGAATGAGTCAACACGATCGGGGGACCGAGACGGGCCAATGTCCCGGGCCCCCGCGGCCCCGCGAAGTTCATGAACCGTCGCTGAGGTGGGCCGGTTCGGGATGGGCGTAGTTGGACCCGGGCCCCGCGAACCGACTTCCCCCTTCGCTGGCGTGGCCCCGTCCGAGCGTCGACGCGACGCTCTGCTGATTGGGTTGACTTTTGCCGCAGGCGTGGTGGACGCTGTGAGTTACCTCGGCCTGGGTCAGATCTTCACGGCCAACATGACGGGGAATGTGGTCTTCCTAGCGTTGGCTGTCGGGGAAGGCAACCTCCCTACGGCCCTGCATTCCGTGGCCGCCCTCATCGCCTTCTCACTCGGGGCTCTCGCAGCCGGTCGCCCGGTTCCCAGACCGCGCCCGCCGGGCCCGTGGCCCCGGCCCGCGACCATGCTTCTGGGGGCTGAGCTCGCATGCATGGTCGCCTTTGCCGTAATCTGGGCGACCGTGGGCGGTGGGCCGTCCGCGGGGGTATTGTTCGCACTTATCGCGCTAAGTTCGTTCGGAATGGGGATACAGAATGCGGTGGCTCGGCACTTAGCCGTCCCCGGACTAACGACGACGGTCGTCACGGGCGCCCTCACCGGCTTCATGGTCGACCTCCCTGCCCTCGGTATTTCGGGCACCGCCCAGCGGAGGGCCGGGTGGGCCGTTATCTCTCTCTTCCTGGGAGCGACGTTGGGTGCCTTCCTCCTAGTCTACGCCCGCCCGTACGCGCCCCTGATTACGGTGACCGTGGTTGCGCTGGTCGTCCTAATCGCCTACCGAACCTTTGACCGGCTTCCGGCCGCCAAGTCGTAAGAATCGACTCGGCAATCCGACCTCCGGTGCCTCCCCGAAACGTCGCCTGGTTCACTCCCTTCAATCCGAGCGATGGTGACCGGGGCCGGCCCGGCTCCGGCGAGTCAGGAACTGGGTCACGTCAACCTCGGGGCCCACCGGAAGTGAGGAAACTCTCCGGCATCCACCCGGTTTCCCAACCTCTGAAGGCCGCCGGTCCATTGATCGTCGCGGTTCGGGGCCCCGGCGGAGCGGCCAGTTTGGCCATGAACTTGATCATGATCGAGAAATCCGCGTTCATCCCTTCCGCCGTGGGCGCAATGCAGCTTTCACCCACGCCCAGGCCAACCGAAACTGCACGCTCCATTGGAATCAAGTAGCTGCCGGCAATCCGTGAGGCATGGCCCGCCGGCTTCTCGGAGTGGTCTTGGTCTCGGCCCTAATGGTACTCAGTGCCATCGTGGCATTCGGAATTGGGACAGTGGGTTCGCCCACGGTCCCGACCCATGCTGGCGCATTGGTACCGCTCCCAGCCTCGTCGGATCCCTCGAACGCGCTACCTTCCAGCGCCGCGGCTCCCTCAACGACGAGTCTTCCCTCCTACTGCTCCTCGGTGGCCAGCGTTTCGAACAATCCGGGCTACGCGGCCTTTGTTTCGCGTGTCCAGGGGCGGGCCGCAGCGGAGGAGGCGGAAGGCCTCCCGGTCGCCGCCCTGCACCTCCCCTACGCCGGTCCCATCGAGGACCAGACGGTTGGCGGTGTTCCGATGGCGGGTAGCCAGCTCACGGCCGCGTGCGATCGGGATGCGCCCGCGGGTTCCCAGACCGCCCCCACCGGAGTCGCGTACGACGGCCAGATCGACACCTCCAACTCTCCGAGGAATGTCACTTTGGATGCGAACAGTGTCGCCGGAATCCTGCGCGTCAACTCGCCCCCGAAGGACTTCTACCCGGGAAGCGCGACCCCGACGGTCTGGGGCGCCCAGGAGAACGTCGTCCTTCCAAATGTCACCCTCTTCGGTCATGAATGCCCCGTCACCCCGTGCTCCCGGACCGGCCAGGGCAACTACGCGTTCTGGATCCAGAACGTAGTCTCCTACGATTCCCAGAACGCCTCCCTCTACATGGTGGATGACACGTGGAACTTCACGAGCTACAGTTCCAGTATGTTCTCCTCTTCACTCGTCGGCTGGTCACCGACCGGTAGCAACTACACCGGCGTATGGGTGGCGTACTCCCAGTACTATCACGTCCCGACCCCCTTCACCGTCATCGCCTACGTCAACACTTCCGTAGATTCGGCCGGCGATCAGGTGCTCTGGTACAACTACAGCATCCAGACGCCGTCCCACTTCGTCGGGGACGGGAGCTACGACTACCTCGTCTTCCACTCCCAGCCTCTGAGCGGACCGAAGGTCACGGTGCATCCCCCCGACTTTGAGGCGAGCGCGATCACCAACCACGTCGTCACCGAGGGATACGAATTCGACGCGTTCATCGGCGCGGACGACGGTTCGAACCAGTTGATGCTCGGCGCGAACGCGACGATGCAGGTCCAGTACTGCGTCGCGAAGCCGTACTGCACTCCGTCCCATTTCGCCTATGCGAACGTTCCGGCTGCCGTCAACTTCGGCAGCCAGACCGGCGAGTGGACGGTCGGTATCGCGGTGAACTACGTGGGAGCGCGGGCATACCTCTCGGGCGGCCCCCTCATCTTGCACGGTCTCTGGAACTACACCGGCTCGGTCGGCGTCGCCTCGGGCAACACCGAGGTGCTGAACTCGATCCGGGTAACGGGCGACCCGGAGGGCGCGCTAGCTACCCAACCGTACGTCTTTGTCTTCTTTGAGAATAAGGCGTTCTCGAGCCAAGGATTCCAGTGGGCCCCCGACGTCCACACCTGGTACCTCATGCCCGGCGTCTACCGGTACGAGGTCATGCTCGCCGACTACAATGTCGCGTCGGGGCACATCGTGGTGGGTTCGTCGCCGGTCACGCTCTCGGTCGCGCTTCACTACAACGACCTCATGGGGGTCTACACGCCCCTCTGGGCGTTTGGGAACGGGCAGCTCGCCGGAATATCCGCGACCGGGGACGGCACACGCTCGCATCAATACATCCCGTTCAACAACCCGACGACGGGCTACGGCGGAACGCGAGCCGGGAAGCTGAACCCGCTCTTCTTCAGTTTCAACGATTACTACTACCCGTCATTCCCGGGCGTCCTGATCTCCGGTACGACCGCGTATGTCGACCTGAACTCGCCGCCGACGTTCTCGGCCGGCAGCGCCTACGGAACGGAGTTCTATCTCGGACTCGAGTTCTTCGAAACGTCGCACCTCACCCTGGCCCACGATACGGACGTGCAGGGTTGGCCCGCGTGGGGGGAGATCTCGTTCTACTTCTCGGTGCCCGCGTCGCAGAACCCGATGCCCCAGGCCGAGGTGTTCGTGTGGAACTCGACGCACGACCTGATCGCGTCGAACCGGTTCGTGGGGACCACCTCGTTCGGCAATCCGCCCGATGCGCTGGTGTTGTACGGCGGAACCGACAATGTGGTGTGGGACAACACGTTCACGAACGCGCGCGGAGCGAGTCTGAGCACTCGCGGCCAGTACGCTGGACTCGGGCTCGGAGAGGGCGGGGACCTGATCTACAACAACAACTTCAGCGTCGACAACCCGGTCGTGTACCTTCCGTACAATTGGCCGAACGTGGCGGACTGTTTACCGCAATCGTTGGGCCCGTGCGCGAACAACGCGACCGGCAACGGTTGGTACTACAACGATCAGGCCAACGTCGTCGGCAACATCTGGAACGTTACTCCCCAGCCCGCCGGGAAGGTCTCCGACGTGGTCAACGGCTTCAAGCTGACGGGGAACGTCCTGGGCCCGGGTGTCGCCACCCAGGGCGGTAACTACTACTGGAACTACGGGACCGGTCCCAACGGCTACTGGAGAATGCCCTACGTCTCCCGATTCTACTACAGCGACTGGTCGTACATCTTCCCGCTCGGGTGCGGTTCGATCCAGGCGCCGGGAGCCCCGTGCGGCACGCCGCCCCCGCTGGTCGGGGCGTACGAGAACGGGATCCAGGTGCGCGGAGACTACGCGCCGTACGGGCCGAGTGTCGTGTTCACCGAGAGCGGCTTAGCGAAGGGCTCGACCTGGTCCGTGACCATCCACGGTCTCCAGATCGGTTCCACCTCGACCACGATCACCGTCGAACTGCCGTATGGAAATGACTCGTGGCACGCGTCGGCGCCAGGCTGGACCGGTACGCCCGCGTCGGGCTACCTCGTCGTGAACGGAGTAGTGGTGATCCACATCGCCTTCACGCTGAATCCCGCAGTGCCTTCTGTACTGCCCCACGCGGGGAACAGCGGGGCGGGGGGCCCCCTGGTCATGCGCAGCGACGAGAACCACTAAGTATCGTGGGCTCTCGGGTCGGAGCAGGGCGGATACTGATCGG
>JBEKJG010000031.1:0-18909 GCA_050011355.1 Thermoplasmata archaeon
CGGCGGCTCGCCCGAGGTTCGATTCGGCTCTTCCGGTGGGACCACGAGGGAAGAACCGTACGCGCCATCGCGGTGGAAAAGTTCCGGGGAAGTGCCTACGACTTGCGGCTGCATCCCTACGACGTCTCCCCGCGGGGACTCGAGATTGACCTCGAGACGACGGTCGAGCGCCCAGTTCCGTCGGCGGGACCCACGGCCCCGAGTGCGCCCTCCGTGGGTCGGAGCTCCCCGACCCACCTCGCCCCCGCCATCGAGATCGTCCGGCTCGTTGCAGAAATCAACTACCTGGCCGCGCTCGGAGGGGACCCTGCCTCGGCGCGCGAGGAGCTCGAGCACGCGCGGACCGCACACCGGGAGCACCGGACGGACCTGGTCCCCCACCACGTCGACCGTGCCCGCACGATCGTGCAGGAGCAGCTCGCCGAGCTGAACCTCTCTCCGCCGAACGCTTCGGCCGAGCCCCCTCCCCCATCCGGCGAGGGGGCCCGGCCGATGGCAAGAGTGTCGATGGGAAACGCCGGGATCGATCAGGCGCTCGGCGGGGGGTTGATCCCGGGTCGTCCCTACCTCGTGACCGGTGGTCCGGGAGCGGGCAAGACCCTCCTCGGGCTGACGTTCCTGGCGGAGGGGCTTCGTCTCGGCGAGAACGTGCTCCTCGTGGCCGTGGACGAGCCCCCCAGTGAGATTCTGGAGAACTTCCGGTCGATCGGATGGGACCTCTCCCGGGTGCAGGTGCTCGACGCCAACCCCGGAACCCGGGTCATCCGCGGGAAGGGGGACGCCCAACCAGGACGTGCGCTCTCCGACCTGCACTCGATGGCCGAGCTCTCGGACGAGGGCCCCCGGGCGGCGGCGGGCGGCGAGATCACGCTTCAGGCGATCCACTCGAAACTACGGCAGGGAATGGGGCGGAAGTACTACGCCCGCGTCGTGGTAGATTCGATCACCGCGATCCGGAAACTCGCGCAGGGGAATACGGGGGATCTCCAGGCTCGTCGGAGCGAGGTCCAGTCGTTGCTTCGCTTCCTGAGCGAGAAGGGCGCGACCACCCTCGTCACGGCCACGACCGGCGACCCCCTGGCCCTCACGCCCGAGGAGATCCTGACCCGGGGGGAGATCCAGCTCTCCCGAGCCTGGGTGGGGGACCGTTCGATCCGCTTCCTGAAGGTGGTCCGGCTGCGGGGCTCGGCGCACGACCCCGAATGGCGGCCGTTCGCCATCACGTCCAGCGGGATCTTCTGCGACTGACCGGCGGCCGCCGGCGTCGGCCCGTGTTCGAACTCGGGTCAACCCCGACGGATTCAGCTATCCGTTGTCAACCGTCCGGGACCCCGGTCCAGCCGGTCCACCGCTCTCGGCCGCCAGATGGCCGCGACCGCCAGCGCGCCGAGGGGGACGGCGGTCAGGTAGATCCAAAGGTCGGAGTAGGTGCCCGAAAGGACGGCGGGGGCGATCGTGCGGGCCGGGTTCAACGAGCTGCCGGTCCACGGGCCGATCACGTAGGTCGATAGCGCGACCACCGCAGGCGGCAAGGCGAGGCGCCACCGATGCCGTCCCTCGCCCCGGTCCGCGAGGACGAACACCGAGCCGATCAGCGCCGCCGTGAACACCAGTTCTGCGGGAAACGTCCAGTCACCGAACCCGGGGGCCGGGAAGGTCGCCCCCAGGCGGGCGTGGTCGCCCAGGGTAGCGAGCACGACGGAGCTCGCCCCGAACGCCCCGGCGAACTGCCCGAGGACGTAGGCGGGAAGTTCTCGCCAGGCGATCCGTCCGCTTGCCGCCAAGGCGAGGGTGACCACGGGGTTCAGGTGGGCGCCCGACTCCCCGATGAGGAGGAGGATCGGGACGAGAACCGCGAGGAACCACGCGCCCGCCATGGCCCACTGCGGTATCCCGCCGGAGCGCGCGGCGAGAACGATCGTGCCCGTCCCGATCCCGACGAGAAGCGCGGTCCCGGCGGCCTCGGAGAGCGCGCGTCCGAGAATCGAGCGGTTCAATGTCGTGCGGTGCTCGCGAGGTCGGTGGCCCGCCGGTCCGCGAGGATCAGCTCCGTCCGGAGGCCGCGCACCCGGCGCCGTATGCTGTCCCGGACCCGGCGGAACCCCTCGTCATCCAAGCGGGCCGGGTCTTCGAGCTGCCAATCGCGAAGTTCCAGGGATTTCAGCCGGGCGGGGCAGCTGGCGTCATCGAGACAGCCCATCGTGACCCGGACCAGCGCCCGATCCATGAGTTCGGGCGTGAGCTCCTGGGGGGGATGGCCGGGCATGGACAGGCCCACTTCCTGGAGCATCGCCTGCGTCCGCGGGTTTGGCGCCGCGGCCGGCCGGGTTCCTGCCGAGACCGCATGCCAGCCGGGCGGCGGGTCCGCGTTGAAGCAGGCCTCGGCCATGAGGGAGCGACCCGCATTCTCGACGCAAATGAACAGCACGAACTTGTCGGTCACGGGTGCCTCGACCCGGGCTTGGTAGCCTCGATGTCCGCCGAGACGACACCGAGGGAGGCCTGCCCTGTCAGCGAATCGGGTACCCGGTCGGGCAATCGAAGAGCGACCTTCACATCCACGAAACCTGCGCGCCGAAGCAGTCCCCTTACTTCCTTCACCTCGAGGGCTCCGGACGAGCATGAGGACCAGAGCGCAGGGTCGGCGCGCTCTCGAGCACTGATCGGTCGCGTGGCGACCACATCCGACACCGCGAGCTGGCCACCCGAGCGGAGCACCCGGAATGCCTCTCGGTAGACCTTCCCCTTGTCAGGGGCCAGGTTGATGACGCAGTTCGAGATGACGACGTCGACGGACGCGTCGCCGACGGGAAGATGCTCGATCTCGCCCAGTCGGAACTCGACGTTCCGGTAGCCGCCCTTCTGGCCGTTCTCGCGAGCCTGGGTCAGCAGCTCGGGAGTCATGTCCACCCCGATCACCGAACCCCTCCGTCCGACCTTCTTCGCCGCGAGGAAGCAATCGATCCCCGCCCCACTCCCCAGGTCCAGCACGGTCTGGCCCGCCTTCAGGCCCAGGATGGCAGTGGGGTTGCCACAGCCGAGGCCAAGGTTGGCCCCTTCCGGAAGGGTCGCGAGCTGCTCCGGTGTGTACCCGAGCTGAATCCCGACCTGGGATTCGCCGCAGCACGAGGACCCTTCCGAAGCACCGCAGCACGAAGGTCCCTCGGAAGCACCGCAGCAGGAGGACCCTGCCCCAGACGAGCGGCCACCGCTTCCAGCCGCCGCGATGTTCCCGTACCGCTCCCGCACATGGGCTCTCGTGGCTTCGTCGGAAACGTCGGGCCCTGTTTTCGTCTTCATCCGACCATGACCTCGACCACTTCAATAGGTGAAGTGGTCATAAGGGACCGCTACGTACGTACGTAGTGTCGCAATGTGCCGAGGGCGAGCTGCGGTGCCCCTGCCCTCCAGTAGGGCTCATCGATGTCGTCGGAAAAAAATGGGCGGTCTGTGTCGTCTCCTTGCTGGGGGCGAACGGGACCGTCCGGTTCGGCCCGATCCAGCGGTGCCTATCGGGAGTCAGTCCGGCCACGCTGACGTCGACGCTCCGCTCCCTCGAACGGGCCCGACTGATCCATCGCGTACCCGCGGAGGGACCCCGGGGGCCCGTCCGCGCCTACTCCCTCACGAATTCCGGTCAGTCCCTCTACCGGAGCATCCAGCCGCTGGCGGAGTGGCTCCAGTCGCCCTGAACGGGCGGGCCGCCGTCGCTTCTTCCGCACTCGACGAGGCTCTGGCCCCGTGTGATCGATGGGCCTAGGCTCCCAGACGGTTGATGTCCCGAGTCTCGACCCGCTGCTCGGTCGGCCCCTGGCGAACGACGGCCAGCATCGCGCGGCCGACCTGGTCCGTCGTCGTGATCGAATTCGGGGCGACGCGGGAGATGATCGGCAGGAACGGCCGGACGATGAGGTAGGCGAGCCGGTATACCGCCGTCTTCGACCGGATCCCGTGCCGGGGTTGGATCGCACCCGGTCGGAACATGTAGGCAGCCTTGAACGGGAGTCGGAGGAGGTCGTTCTCGGTCTGGCCCTTGACCCGTGCCCACATGCTCCGACCTTTCCCGGTGCTGTCCGTCCCCGCGCCCGAGACGTAGACGAACGTCATGCCCGGATTCAGCCGGGCGAGGGTCCCGGCGACCCGCAGCGTGAGGTCGTGGGTCACCCGACGGTAGTCGGCCTCGGTCTTCCCCACCGAGGAGACGCCGAGACAGAAGAATCCGGCATCGTACCCCGTCAACTGCGGCTCGACGGGCCCGAGGTCGGTGAGGTCGGCCCGGACGATCTCCAGGAGCTTCGGGTCGGTCCGGCCGGTGGGGCTCCGTCCGACCGATAGGACGCTCGTCACGTCGGAGGCCAGCAGGCACTCGCGGAGCACCCCCTGACCCACCATCCCCGAGCCGCCGAGCAGGAGGACCTTCACGGGGTGGTCCACCTCCACGGCTCCGAGTCGCTCGACGGGCCGGGGGACATCTGCGTCCCCGAGGAATCGGGCCTATATGGACCCCCTGAGCTAAGGGGACCGAGGCCGGAGCCGGCCCGTGGGTTCGGTGCGAGGGACCGGGAAGGGGGCATGAGTTCGGTCGTATTCCTGCGCGGCGTGAACGTCGGCGGCGGGCGCAAGTTCCTTCCCAGCGCGTTGGCGAAGGAATTGTCCGAGTTCGAGTTGGTGAATCTCGGCGCGGCCGGCACATTCGTGGCCAAGTCGAATGTTCCCGACGCAAAGCTGCGACGGGCAATCCTCGACCGCCTTCCGTTCACCACCGAGGTCCTCGTCTGTCCGGGTCGCGAGATTCTTGACCTGCTCCGCTCGGACCCGTTCGGCCCGCTCCCCCCCGAGGCGAAAGCGTGCCTGACCGTGCTCGACGGCCCGTCGGCGCATCCCCCACGTCTCCCGATCCACGTCCCGGACGAGGCGGAGTGGGAGGCGAAGATCATTGCGGCCCAGGGACGGTACGTCTTCGGGGCGTACCGCCGTCTCCGAGATCGCATCGTGTACCCCAACCCTGTCGTCGAGCGCGCGTTCGCGGCGCACGCCACCACTCGGGGATGGGCTACCATTCAGACGGTCGGCACGATCCTTTCGTCCGCGTGATTTGAATCCGGCGGTCGGAGGGACCCTCTCACCCGGCAACCGCGGCTCACGGAGGGAAATACAGGTCGATGTTCGACCACCCGTAGACGGTCTCCTCGAGCTCCTGGCCGCCGATGTTCACCGTGTCGGTGCCGAGGGATTTGGCTCCGAGGCGCTCATAGAACAGCCGGGCCGGGTTCGCGCTGAGGACTCGCACGAGCATCCCCCGGTATCCCGAGTCAAGGAGGGATCGGGCGACGCGGCGGACCAGCTCCCGTCCGATCCCGCGTCGTTGGTGTTCGGGCAACAGGTACAGCGAAATCAGTTCCCCCTCGTACCCGATCGGCGGTTCGCCTCGAGCACGACCGCCGACGGCGAACCCAACGATCCCCGCGGGTTCCACCTCGGCCACAACGACCGGGTCGTCCGGCAAGTTGACGAGTCGGTACTTCCACCGTTCCTCGCGTTCCCCCAGCTGCTTCGGGAGGCTGTCGAGCCACTCCTGGGGATCGATTCCCCGGTACGCGACCATCAGGACCCGGATGTGGACATCCGCGAGTCGTCCCGCGTCGGGCAGGACAGCCCGCCGGTAGGTCGCCTGCCCGTACGAATTCGAGACCTCCAGCGGGACCACCGGCGGGTGTCAGAGTGGGCGGAATAAAGTGCCTCTCCCGCCCCCGCCCATGGGTCAAATCGCTTCGACCGTTCCCCGACTTCCGTCACGAGGGAGAGATTCGTCCTCCACCGGACGGTACGGATGGGGAGCCGTACCGCCGGCGCAGTCGGTAGAGGAGGACGTACAGCAGGAAGGGAACCACGAGAACCCCCGTGTCGCCCAACAGCTCCAGGGCGACGTCCCACGGCACCCAGAACGATAGCAGGCCGGCGGCGAACGCGACCTTGGCAAGTTCGTTCTGCTCGTAGCCTGCGCAGCGGAGCAGGAAGGCGAAGGCCGCGGCGGCGAGTGCGACCTGGACCACGACCACGAGCACCGGCGGGATCCGTAGGTACGGGGAGAGGAGGGTGAGTCCGAACAGCGCGAATACGAGCGTTCCGGCGACGAACCCGAACTGGCGGGGGGAGGCGGTAGGCCGGCGGGACCGGAGGCGGAACCATTCCGTCGGGACGAGGAAGAACGCAGCGACCAGTCCCGCGATGGTCGCGAGCAGGAACGCGAGGACCGGCGTGGCGGGCATGTAGCCCCGGGTCAGCACTTCGTACCCGAGCACCGCCTCGGCCGCCAGGACGACCAGGGCGACCACGACTCCCCGGTCGGTGACGAGCCGCTCCGCACGCTGCTCCGGCCAGACGAGTCCCACGAGGAGGATGGGCAGCGCGATGCTGAAGATCGCGTGGAACAGGTCGATCTCCACGGCGAAGATCCAGTTGACGCCGAGGAAGTGGCCGTAAACGCCGAGGGCACCCGCGGCCCCGGCGGACGGGTTGATCATCGTCTTGGTGGCGAGCCCCTCTTCGACGATGCCGTACGCCAGCCCGAGCAGCAGGATCCCGATCCAGCCCCTCTTCCAGCGGAGGGCGGACTCGCGGGCCAGGACGACCCCGCTCCCGTACAGCGGGAGGCCCAGCAGCAGGTTGGCCGAGGTGACCAGGCCGGGCACCGTCGTCGACCCCGTCAGGAGTTCCGGGATGACGAACGAGAGGAAGATCAGGGCGAGGAGAGGGAGGTTTCGCCGGAGCCAGGAGGGAGGGGGAATGGTGGTAGCGGCGGGGCCCGGAATCGACACGCCTACCGCCGGCGCGACGCGGGTTCGGGGGATTAAAGGGGAGCCTGGAACGGTCTCCGCTCGGTCTCGCGAGCGTCCCGACGTCGAGCGGGCTCGCACGCACTTATCCTTGAGTGGACTGTGGGCCGCCCGTGGAGCCCTACTTTCGGGCCATCGAGTCCGAAGTCGACCGGGCCTACGTCGTCGCCCAGAAGGCGCGGGAGGAGGGTCTCGACCCCGAGACCCACCCTGAGATCCCCCGAGCCCAGGACATGGCGATGCGGGTCGAGAAGCTCCTCTCCCACCTCAAGGTCGACGGGATCTCCGAGGAGATACGGACCCTCGCCGCGACCCTCCCCCGCGAGGAGGTCGCGGTCCGCATCGCCCGCCGGCTCGCGTCCGACCCGAACCGTGGGGACGCGACGACTCGGGTCGATGTCGCGCTCCGCGTGGGCCTCGCGATCCTGACCGAGGGGATCCTCGTCGCTCCCCTCGAGGGGCTCGCCGAGGTCCACATCCGGCCGGGCCCCGACGGCCAGTACATCGAACTCTACTTCGCCGGCCCAATCCGGGCCGCGGGGGGAACGGCCCAGGCGCTGAGCGTGCTCCTCGCCGACATCGTACGCCGCGACCTCGGGCTGGCGCGTTTCCGGCCGGACCGCGAGGAGGTCGAACGGTACCAGGAGGAGATCCCGCTGTACAAGTACCACCAGCACCTCCAATACGTCCCGACCGCCGAGGAGATCGCGCTCGTCGTACGGAACGTCCCGGTCGCGATCTCGGGGGAGTCGACCGAAGGGGACGCGGAGGTGAGCGCCTTCCGAAACCTCCCCCGCGTGCCGACCAACGGGATCCGGGGCGGGGCGTGTCTCGTCATCGCGGAGGGACTCTGCCAGAAGGCATCGAAGTTGCGCCGCATCGTCGACAAGCTGGGGCTCGATGGGTGGGAGTTCCTCGCCGAGCTCGGGCACCACGCCACGGACGACGAGGACGCGCACACTCCGAAGTACCTCCAGGACTCGGTAGGGGGGCGGCCGGTATTGGCCCATCCGAGCCACCCCGGTGGGTTCCGCCTCGTCTACGGCCGGGCCCGCACCACCGGCCTCGCAGCCTGTGCCGTCAATCCGGCCACGATGGTCATCCTGCAACATTTCGTCGCTGTCGGCACCCAGGTGAAGCTCGAGTACCCTGGCAAGGCGACGGCGATGGGCGTCTGCGACACGATCGAGGGGCCGATCGTTGAGTTGGAGGACGGCACCCTCACGGCGGTACACGAGCCCGTGCGGGCGGCCGAGCTCCTCTCGCAGGTCCGGCGCATCGTGGACCTGGGGGAGATCCTGGTCAGCTACGGCGAGTTCCTCGAGAACAACCGGGCCCTCGCGCCGGGCGCGTACTCCCTCGACTGGCACGCGGAGGAGCTGAAAGCCGCCGGGGCCGACCGGAGTGCCATCGCGGCCTCGACCTACGAGGAGGCGGTGCGGACGTCGACCACCTTCCGAGTACCGCTCCACCCCCGATGGCTCCTCTTCTGGCACGACCTCTCGCCCGGGGAGATCCGTTCCCTCTCCGAGTTCGTGGAGCGGACCGGACGCTGGCACGACGGCCGGCTCGAGGTGCCCCACGACCCAGCCTGGAGGGAGGTCCTGGTCCGGCTCGGTTTCCTGATGGGTCCCTCCGGGCCGGACCAGTGGCAGGGCGAACCGGACCCGAGCGCCGCGCTCGTCGGCGGCCTGGGCCTCGAGCCCGGGGACGGGTTACTTCTGCGCCGGGTCTCGCTCGACCCATCGGACGAGGACCCCCTCGCCTACGTCAGCCGCCTCGCCGGCGTCACGGTCCGCGGGCGGGGCCCGTCCAGGATCGGCGGGCGCGTCGGCCGCCCCGAGAAAGCGTACCAGCGCTCGATGGAGCCGAACGTCCACGCACTGTTCCCGGTGGGCGCCGCGGGCGGCCCGACCCGCTCGGTCCCCGAGGCGGCCCGTCAGACGATGCGCGAGGGGATCCGGGTGGAGCTCGGCGTGCGCCTTTGCCCGTCGTGCCACCGAACGACGGTCTGGAACCGGTGCACGTGCGGGACGCACACCGAGCCGGACGGGAGGACGGTCAGCGAGCCCCTGCCGATCGCGCGCATCTGGAGCGACGCGGTCGCGCGTCTCCACCTGGCCAAGACACCGGTCGTGAAGGGCGTGAAGGGGCTCACCTCACCGGGGAAGGTCCCGGAGCCGGTCGAGAAGGGGATCCTCCGCGCGTCGCACCAGATCTCGGTCTACCAGGACGGGACCGCTCGCTTTGACCTCACCGACCTGCCGCTCACGCACTTCCGGCCCAACGAGGTCGGGACCCCGGTCGCCCGGCTGCGCGAGCTGGGGTACACCCGGGATTGGGCGGGCGAGGAGCTGACCCAGGGCGAGCAGCTGCTCGAGCTCCTCCCGCAGGACCTGGTCGTGGCCCGTTCGTGCGGGGAGTACCTCACGCGGCTCGCCCAGTTCGTCGACGACGAGCTCCTCCGCCTCTACAACCTCGACCCGTTCTACCGGGCCAATCGGCCGGCCGACCTGGTGGGTGCGATCGTGGTCGCCCTCGCACCGCACACCTCGGGAGGGGTCGCCGGACGCATCGTCGGGTTCTCGAACGCCGAGGCCTGCTTTGCGCACCCCGTCTTCCACGCCGCGAAGCGGCGCAACTGCGACGGGGACGAGGATTCGGTGACCCTGCTTCTGGACGCGCTCCTCAACTTTTCCCGGTCGTACCTTCCCGAGAGCCGCGGCGCGCTGATGGACAAGCCGCTGGTGCTGACGACCCGGCTCGAGGCGACCGAGGTCGATAAGGAGGCGCACCACGTCGACATCGGCGACCGGTACCCGCTCGCCTTCTACCGGGCGGCGGCCGATCGTCGCCCCGCGAAGGAGGTCGAGTCGCTGATCGAGCAGGTCTCCGGCCGGCTGGGAACCGAGCGCGCGCTCTGCGGCTACTCGTTCACCCACGACACCGAGCGCATCGCCGCCGGTCCGGTGCGCTCCGCCTACCGCGACGCCCGCTCGATGAACGACATGGTCGAGCGCTCGGTGCTCCTCGCCGCCCAGATCCGGGCGGTCGACGTGGCGGAAGCGGTCACCCTCGTCCTCAACGCGCACTTCCTCCCCGACCTCATGGGGAACCTGAAGAGCTACGCCACGCAGAAGTTCCGGTGCAAGGTCTGCGCGGTCTCCTACCGGCGTCCGCCCCTCACGAGCCGGTGCACCGCGTTGCGCCCCGGCGGTGGGCGGTGTGACGGGGAGCTCCTCTCCACCGTCTACGAGGGCTCGGTGCGGAAGTACCTCGCGCTCTCGCAGCGGCTCGGCTCGATCGAGGGGATCACGCCGTACGTCCGGCAGCGGATCCAGGTCCTCGCGGACTCGCTCGCCACCCTCTTCCCCGGAGCCGCCTCCCAGCGGACGCTCGACCAGTTCCCTCCGCCGACGGCGTCCGCGCCGGCCGAGCCCTGAGCCAACGGCGGGGGCGCGGAACGTCCAAATAGCCCCCCTCCCGTGGAAGGGCCGCGGGCTTGTGGGGTAGTCTGGACTATCCTGTTGGCCTTCGAAGCCAACGACCTGGGTTCGAAATCGCCGGCGGCGCCGGCGACGGAACTCCCAGCAAGCCCGCTCGGGGGTCGCTACCGGAAGTACCCCGCCGCCTGGTTCGGGTCGGAGCGCTTCTCCTCCTCGGGCTTGGCGGCTTCGAGGATGTCGACCGCGAGCAGGGCGGGCACGGGGACGAGCCGGATCCGTCCTTTCTCGTCGCCGCCGCTGCCGTCGAGCTCGATGGCGAGGGTGTTGTCCCCGCCGATCGAGACGAGACCGCGGAAGAGGCCGGTCGAGTCGATCGCCTGGTCGTCCGGTCCGGCGGAGCGGACCCGGACGTGCGAGCCCGGTACGAGGGCGATGGGAGGGCGCTTGGTCGGGGCGCTGTCGCTCATCGCGCGGCCCCGCGTTCCCGGGCAGCGGCTTTCGGCGGGGGCGTCTCGGTCGCCTTCTTCTCGATCAAACCCTGCAAGTGATTCACCGTCTCCCGATACCGACGCAGCGCGTTCTGGGCGTTCGCCTCGGTGAAATCCCAGGCCCGGGCGAGGTTGCCGTACCGCAGTCGATACCCCTTCCGGCCCTTCCCATCGGCGACGCCTCCGACCTCTTCGAGCAGGTCGAGTGCCTTTAGCTTGTTGATGTGCCGATAGATGGTCGGTTTCGAGGTCTTGAGCACCGCCGTCAGCTCCTCGATGTACCACGGCCGTGCGGGGTCCCGGAGGAGGCAGTCCCGGACGAGCCGGTAGGCGAGGCTCTGGGCGACCGGCCCCTCCGACCCCCGCCCCTCCTCCCCGTCGGGCAGGTAGCCGACCAGCCGGAGGAACTCCCTCAGCACCTCGTCCAGGTCGTCGATGGGGGTGAGCGGAGTGCTGTAACGCAACGCAATTTCAAACGGCATGCCGGGCGGGTGACCCAGCCACTTGTTGGATAATAAGGCCGGGGCTGTGCGCGACTTCCGACGCGCCAAAAGATATGCGGGTACGCCGAGATGGGCGCCCGATGGGGGCGTTCGAGCTCGTCACGCCCACGACGGCCGAGGAGGCGGTTGCCGCCCTTCAGACCCTCGGTCCCGGCGAGGCCACCCCGATCGCGGGAGGGACGAACCTCCTCTTCGACCTCGATTCCGGCCGGATCGCGCCCCGTCGGGTCATCTCCCTGCGCCAGCTTCCGTGGCGGACCCTCGATTGGACCGGCGACGCGCTGACCATCGGGAGCACGCTGCCGCTGCGGTCGCTCGAGGACGACCCGCGGGTACGGGCGAAATATCCGGGATTGTACGAAGCGGTACGGAACGTCGGCGGGGTCGCCCTCCGCCACCGAGCGACCCTTGGAGGCAACCTCGTGCGGGCCTCGCCTGCCTCCGACCTCATTCCCGTCCTCCTCACGCTGGACGCCGACCTCGACCTGGTCGGTCCCCACGGGGACCGGCGCGTGTCGGTCGACCGGTTCGTCCAGGCGTCGCGGCGCACCGACCTTCGGCCCGGCGAGCTCGTACGGTCGGTCCGCCTTCCCGAGGCCCGTCCCTCGGCCTTCTTCTGGCAACGCGTCCGTCCGGCCAACGACATCTCCCAGGTCGTCGTGGCGGCGGCGTTCTCTCCGAGCGAGCGGTCGTGGCGGGTCGCGGTGGGAGGAGTGGCCCCCCGCTCCGTGCTGCTCCCCGAGTCCGCCGCGAAGCTCGGGACCGGGCGACCGACCCCCGACGCGGTCCGTCGCGCGGCCGAATCGGCTGCCGAGCGGGTCACGTTCGTCACCGACGTCCGGGCCTCGGAGGAGTATCGTCGCCAGCTCGTGGGCACCCTGCTCGGGCGGGCCGTGGCCTCGACCGTGGCCGCCGAGGGGTTCCCCCGATGACGTCGCACCTCCACCTTACGGTGAACGGCCGGGCGGTGGATCTTGCGGACGTTCCCGCACCGGAGCGATTGCTCGACACTCTGCGCTGGCGCCTGGGGTTCAAGGGGACGAAGGAAGGGTGCCGGTCCGGGGACTGCGGGGCGTGCACGGTCCTCGTCGACGGACGCTCCTGCCTCTCCTGCCTCACGCTCACCCATGAGGTCGAGGGAGGCGCGGTCACGACGATCGAGGTCGGGCCGGAGGATGCGCTGGTCGCGCGAGTGCGGGAGGCGTTCGAGAAAGCCGGTGCCCTTCAGTGCGGGTACTGCACGCCGGGGTTCGTGATGGCGGTCGCCGGGCTCCTGCGCGAGCGGGGGACCGCGGCCCCGCGCGAGGAGTTCCTGGAGGGGCTCGGCGGGAACCTCTGCCGGTGCACGGGGTACTCCGCTATCGTGCGGGCGGTCGACGCGTTGCGGACGGAGGTCCCGTGACGGCCGCCGTGCGGCCGGACGCCGGGGTCAAGCTCGACGGGACCGCGGTCTACGGCACCGACCTGGACGTCCCCGGCATGCTCTGGGCGGCGTTCGTGCCGGCGCCGATGGCGCACGGCCGTATCCGAAGCCTGGACCTCCGCGGGGCCCGCGCCCTCCCGGGCGTGACCGTGATCGGGCCCGAGGACCTCCCCCGCCTGCTCGGCCCGGGCGACCGCGACCTGGAACGTCCCCTCTTCGCTTCTGGAGAGATCACGTACCGGAATCAACCGCTCGCGCTGGTCGCCGCCCCGTCGGCGCTCGAGGCGCGTGCGGCCGTGGCCGCCGTTCGGGTCGAGGTCGAACCGCTCCCGATCGTCGCCGACCTCGAGAGCGTTTTTCCGGAGTGGCCGGGGTCTTCGGCCGACGCCTCCCCGCACGTGGCGGGACACGTCCGCGCGCGGCACGGGAATGTCGAGTCAGAGTTCGCCACCGCGGACCGGGTCGTGTCCGAGACGTACCGGACCGCGAGCGTACACCAGGTCGCCCTGGAGCCTCACGCGTGCGTCGCCGAGATCCGCGGGGAGACGTGGTACGTCCGCACCTCGACCCAAAGCCCGTTCGGCGTCCGCGAGGACGCGGCCGCCCTCCTCGGAGTGCCGGAAGCTTCGATCGTGGTCGACGGCACATGGGTCGGTGGCGGGTTCGGCGGGAAGGGAAGCTCGTTCCTCGAGCCGTACGCCCTCCTCATGGCTCGCGCGACGGGACGCCCGGTACGACTCGCGCTGACCTACGCGGAGGAGTTCCGGTTGGGCCGGACCACGCTCCCGGCAGTCGTCCGTATGGACACAGCGGTCACGGGCGGCCAGATCCGCGCCCGGCGGGTCCGCCTCCTGCTGGACGTCGGGAACTCGCTCCCCGGGCGCGACTTCGCCACCGGCTACTCGATCGGATTCCTGCTCGGCCCGTACCGGACCGTGTCGTTCGAGGTCGAGGGGTACGCGGTCCGGACCCACAAGCCCCCGTTCGGCCCCCACCGCGCCCCGTTCGCCCCTCAGTGCGCGTTCGTCGTCGAATCGCATCTCGACCACGTCGCGCGGGAGCTGAACCTCGACCCCGAAGAGTTCCGGCACCGCCACCTCTGGCGGGAGGGGGACTCTACGGCGCTCGGGCAGAAGGTCGGCCCCTTCGGACTGGCCCTCGCGTTCGAGAAGGCGCAGGCGACGGCGCGCCAATGGCGGGCCGAAGCCCCGCCGGGGAACGGGGTCGGCATCGGGTGCGGGTTCTGGTCGACCAGCACCGGCGCCGGTGGGGAGGTCCGCCTGCGGCTCGGTCCCCAGCGACTGGTCGTCCTTGAGGGCGAGCGGGAGATCGGGAGCGGGAGCGTGCTGGCCGGACTTTCCGCGGTCGCGGTCCGGGTCACCGGGCTCCCCCGCGACCGAATATCGATCGAGTACGGTTCCACGGCCGAAGCCCCGTTCGACTCGGGAGTCTACGGCAGCCGTACCCTCGGCGCCCTCGGGCGGGCGATCGAGGAGGCGGTGGTGCGGCTCCGCCGCACGCTCGCCGAGCGGCTCGGGGCCCGCGGCCAGGCCGAGCTGTCGGTCGAGCGGGGGGAGATCTACGCCGAAGCCGGGGAGCGGCGCGCGGCCCTCACGGTGCTCCTGACCGAGGAGGAACGGGCCTCGGGAGGAGTGGTCGCCGACGGTCGGCACTTCGCTCCGGGGGGCACGATCGACGAGCGTCGGGTCGTCGCCGGGTCGTTCTACCCGTACACCGACTTCACGGGGGCGGCCCACGTTGCCGAGGTCGCCGTCGACCCCGCGACCGGTGCGGTCCGCGTCGTACGGTATGCCGCCTTCCAGGACGCGGGGACGGTGGTCGACCCGGGCGCGGCCCAGGCGCAGGTCGAGGGAGGGGTGGCGATGGGCCTCGGCACCGCATTGACCGAGGAAGCGATCTGGTCCGACGAGGGACGGCTCGTCAACGACGGGCTGCTCGACTATCGGATCCCGACGCTCGGGGAGATCCCCCCGATCTCGGTGGAGTTCATCGAGGGATTCGCGGGGGCCGGCCCGTTCGGGGCGAAGGGACTGGGCGAGCCCCCGATCGTCCCCGTACCCGCGACGGTCGCCCTCGCCACCCGGGCGGCGTGCGGGGCGCATGCGACCGAGCTCCCGTTGTCCGCGGAGCGCGTGGCGCGAGCGCTTAAGCTCCTCTGACCGTGCCCCCGCCGATGGGGCTTCCCCGAGAGGAGATCCACGCGCTGCTCGACCGGTATCCGACCCCACCGGTCGTCGCGACCGTGGGCTCGCACTCGGCCCTCGATGTCGCCGACGGCGCCGTGACCGAGGGATTCGTGAGCCTCGTCCTGGCCGAGCGGGGCCGGGACGCGACCTACTCCCGCTACTTCCTTACCGTCCGCGGACCGGACGGGGACCGCACCCGGGGGTGCGTGGACGAGGTCTGGGTGCTGCCGAAGTTCTCCGAGCTCGCCTCCCCTGCCTCCCAGGAACGGCTGCGGGCCCGCGGCGCCCTCCTGGTGCCGAACCGCGCCCTCAGCTCCTACCTCTCGCTCGAGACGGTCGAGAACGAGTTGCGCGTCCCGATCGTCGGGAGCCGGGCGATGCTTCGTATCGAGGAGCGCACCGAGCGCGAGAACTACTACACGCTGCTCGAGTCGGCCGGGATCCCGACCCCGAAGGTCGTCGCGGGCCCCGAGGCGATCGACGCGCTCTCGATCGTGAAGCTTCCGCACGCGACCCGTCGGCTCGAGCGGGGGTTCTTCACCGCGGCGAGTCCCGCGGAGTACGCCGCCAAGGTCGAACGGCTGGTCGCCCGCGGCGTGGTCGCGCGGGACGACCTCCCGCACGCCCGCATCGAGAAGTACGTCCTCGGCCCGGTCTTCAATTTCAACTTCTTCTTCTCCCCGCTGGTGCCCCGCGAGGAGGGCCTCGAGCTCCTCGGCGTGGACGAGCGGCGGGAGAGCAACCTGGACGGCCTCGTCCGCCTTCCCGCGGCCCAGCAGCTCGAGCTGCCCGAGGGAGACCGTATCCCCGAGTTCACGGTCGTCGGGCACGGAACGCTGACGGTGCGGGAGTCGATCCTGGAGGAGGTGTTCCGACTGGGGGAACGGTTCGTGGAGGCGTCGCAGGCCCGCTACCCGCCCGGCATCCTCGGTCCCTTCTGCCTCCAGACCTGCATCGACAGCGGCGGCCGACCGGTGGTCTTTGATGTGGCCGCGCGCATCGGGGGCGGAACCAATGTGCACCTGGGGCTTGGCCATCCGTATGGCAATGCATTGTGGCGAGGACCGATGAGCACCGGCCGACGGATCGCGCTGGAGATCCGGCGCGCGATCGCCGCAGAGCGTCTTCCGGAGGTCGTCACATGATCCCCCACGCCCCGGCGGCCGTCGCGCTGCGCCGGACCCCGCTCGCGGCCTTCCACACCCGCCACGGGGCCCACATGGTCCCGTTCGCCGGATGGGAGATGCCGCTCTATTACTCGAGCATCATCGCCGAGCACCGGGCCGTCCGAGAGGCGGTGGGCCTGTTCGATGTCTCCCACATGGGCGTGATCTCCGTCTCGGGCGACCACGCGGCGGACCTCCTCGCGCGTCGGACGACCGCGAACGTTCCGCGCCTCACGCCGGGTCAGGTCCGGTACACCTTCTTCCTCGAGACCTCCGGCGGGATCGTCGACGACCTGCTCATCTCCCGGCTGGACGACGGCACCTCGCTCGCCCGCGAGTACCTCGCGGTGCCCAACGCCGGCCGTGCCGACGAGGTCGAGGAGATCCTGCGTCAGCACCGCCTGCCCGACACGACCCTGGTCCGCTGGAACGGGAAGACCGCGCTGCTCGCCGTCCAGGGTCCCCGCTCCCGCGAGCTGCTCGAAAGGACGTTCAGCTGGGACCTCTCCGGCCTCGGGTTCTACCGGGCCGCGTGGTTCCCCTCGGTTCCCGGAACGGGCGACCCGAAGGGCCGGCTCGGACTTTCGGTCGCCCAGGGTCTGGGGTCGTTCCACCTCGTGAGCCGTACCGGCTACACCGGCGAGCGCGGATACGAGATCGTGCTGCGCGCGGAGGAGGGGGACGCGGTGGCCGAACGCCTGGTCGCCGGCGGTGCCCTCCCCGTCGGTCTCGCGGCCCGGGACACGCTCCGCCTCGAGCAGGGTTACCTGCTCTCCGGGCAGGAGTTCCACCGGGACCACACGCCCCTCGAGGCGGGCCAGGACCGGTTCGTCGAGTTCGACCACGAGTTCGTGGGCCGGGGGCCGCTCGAGAAGCAACGGGCGGAGGGGCCGGCCGTGCGCCTCGTCGGGCTCGAGGTCCGTACTCCGGACGCCATCCCCCGCCACGGGACCCCGGTGCGGGTCGGTGACACTCCGGCCGGCGAGCTCACGAGCGGCGGCCTGTCGCCCACGCTCAACTACGGGATCGCGCTCGCCTACCTTCCCAAGGACCATTCCGCACCGGGCACCGAAGTGACGTTGACGATCCGCGGGAAGGACGTGCCCGCGCGGGTCGTGCCGCTACCGTTCCGGGCTCCCCCGAAACCGGCCTAGGCCTTCCCGGTGGCGCGGGCGCGCGGGGAGAGCGCCGCGTCGAGCGGCGGGCCCCGCGAGGCCATCTTCTCCGGTGGCCGGTCCGCCGTGGCGTACAGTTCGAGGTACGGGATGAGGGCGTTGATGAGGCGGTTCTCCGCCTTCCGCAGGTGCTCCTCGAACGTCGAGCGGCTCAGTCCGAGCTCGTGGGCGAGGTCGTCGGTCGTGACCGAGCGGGGGCTCGAGTAGTAGCCGGAGCGGTGGGCGCGCAGGACGGCGTCGACCTGTCGTCCCGTCAGGTCACCGAACAGCGATCCGGCCCAGATGCTCGACGGGAGCACGTGGAGCGGGAGCTCCCGCTTCTGGAGGAGGACGGTCGGGCCGAGGGCGCGGAGGGCCTTGAACAGGAGCCGCGTCCGCTCCGGGTCGAAGCTCAGGAACCGGTGGTAGGCCCAGCCGTCGAGGAAGACGGCGGGCGGGCTGTCGAGGCACTGGTGCTCGTCGAAGACGTTCCACATGCTGTGGTGGCGGCCGCACGTGCACTCGAGCAGGAAGATCCGTCCCCCGCGGGCGTCGACCCATTCGTCGACCACGTGGCCCGCGTCGCGGATCGCCTTCTCGACCACCTTGAGGACCGCCGGGTCCCGGGTCGGCACCTGGAGGAGCTCCCGGTTCCAGATGCACCACATCGAGAGCGCGGTGCCGGGCAGTTGGTTGGAGAGCGCGAGGAACGGGTAGTCGTACTGGTTGCGGAAGGTCACCTCTGTGAGCGCCATCGCCCAGCGACACCGGGAGGTCGATATATGGCCAAAGCCGTCGTTCGACGGCCGTCTTTGGGGGTGTTCCGGTCGATGTTCGACCCGTCGATGGACGGGAGCCCCTGGCGGTGCACCTCGGACCTGCGGGGCAGCGTGCCCGAGTTTCCGCTGGTGAATCGGGGTCCAGCAATCTCGGCGGCTCGGACCCGCGCTGGATGCAAAGCCAGCTCCGGGTCGAAGTCGCTTCGACCACTATCGGTACCAACCCGCAATGCCGGGAGTCCCGGAGATGGCGCGCCACCGTTCGAGCGGGGGCATCGGAGGGCGCACGTGCCCGACGCCTCCTCGGTCCGCTTCGGTCGCGGGCCGTCAGGACGCGAGCGTAAATACTGGGAAGGCCCCATTCTCCGTTCAAGAGATGACGGCCGATTCCGGGGACGGCCGACCGTTCGTCGGCCGCGCGGAGGCTGTCGAAGCCCTCCGCCGTCGGTTCGAGGACGCACGTGCGGGGCACGGGGGAGTCACGCTCCTCGTCGGCGAGACCGGCGTCGGAAAGACGGAGCTCCTCACCAACCTCGTCCGCACGATACGGGAGCGAGATGTGCGGGTCTTGGAGGCCCGCGCGGCGCCGCTGGACGCCCCGCCGCCGTTCACGTTGATCCGTGCCGCCATCGAAAGCGGTCGCACCTCGGGAGGGCCGACCTCGGCCGACGAGGTAGGACGTCCGCCCGAAGGCTTCCTCATCGGATTCGCTCCCCGCCTGGACGACGGGGCGTTCTCGGCGCCCGTCCAGATCGAGGACCGCCTGCTGGAGGCGCTCGACACGGCGGACGAGCACGGGGCGGCGGGGCGGCTCTCCCTCCTGAACGGGATCGCGGCCCAGGTCCTCGAGTTCACCCGGCGGGGCCCGACCGTGGTCGTCCTCGAGGACATCCATCGAGCCGATGAG
>JBEKJG010000032.1:0-16626 GCA_050011355.1 Thermoplasmata archaeon
TCGGATTACACCGGGATGATCTTCCGACCGTAGTTCCAGTTCGTCAGGTCCGCCGTCGCGACGAACCAGGCGAGCAGGCCCGTCAGGATGATCTCGGCGCCGATCCCCTCGGCCGTGGTCTTAGAGACCGTGTTCCCCGCGGCGAGCGTGTCGAACTGCCAGGTCAGCAGGATGAACGCGACCAGCAGCGTGACGAAGACCAGGGTGATCCCGATCCCGTGCTTGGGAGCACTGAGCGTGAAGGTCAGGGTCACGAGGAACCAGACGAACATGAACGCGGCGACCCCGTACAGGTCAAACGGGACCGCGGTGGAGGTCAGCATCCAATCGAACGCCAGCCAGAACGCACCGTAGCATGCGAACGCCGTGGCGAACATGTTCCCCTTGCGGAGACCGATGACGCCGGCGATCAGCTGCGCAATCCCTCCGAAGAAGATGGCCATCGCGAGGACGGCTCCCGTGCCGATCCACCCCCCCACGTGTAGCCCGGCCAGAATCGTGGTGGTTCCGAACCCCAGCAAACCCAGGGTTGCGGGACTGGCCCACCATTCCGGCTTTTCCTCGACCTTCGGCGGTGCCTCTTGCATGCCGCGTGCCGACTCCATGGTCTGCCCGGAGGCTGACATGTTAGCACGGCTCATGATTTTCATCTACATAAAGTCCGGACCTGCACGTATAATGCGTAACCGGTCGGCCTTCAGCGCTTGCCGGGGCGTTACTGTCGGCAGCTGACCTCGACCTTCGCAGAGGGCGCTCCGGGGCAACGCCAAACTTATGCCTCGGGGCGCCTCGAACGACCGGCCATGGAAGACCGCAACGACCTCTCACGGATCGTCTTCGGCAAGACCTGGGTCATCCTCACCCGCGATCTCACGGTCATGAACCCGAACCTGTCCGCGGGCTCCCAGGGCCTCGTCATCGGCAAGCTCGCGAACTACACGCTGAAGGTCGCCTTCCCCCGCGTGACGGTCGGGGTAAGCTGGCGCGACTGCGACATCGTCGAGGGCAAGACCGGGACCCCCACCGAGGCCGACCAGCCGAAGGTCATCCCGCAGCCTCGAACGATGGGCGCGGAGTAGGCACCGGCCGTTCCCCTCACCGGCCCGGCTACCTGGAATCGCAGGCGCAGGGTTCTTCCCGAGCAGGCGATACCCCCCACATGCCGGCCGAGCAGCGCGTCGCCGGAGTGACCTTTCGGGACCGGATCGGGACACCGCTCGTCGGGGACGCACCGAAGGTGATGCTCCTCGGGAGCGGGGAGCTTGGGCGAGAGATCGCGATCGAGGCGATGCGCCTTGGTGCGGAGGTCGTTGCGGTCGATCGCTACGCCAACGCCCCCGCGATGCAGGTGGCCCACCGCCACCACGTCGTCGCGATGACCGACGCGGCGGCGCTTCGGGCACTGGTCCACCGGGAGGCACCGGACGTGATCGTTCCGGAGATCGAGCAGATCGCGACCGGGGAGCTCGTCCGTCTGGAGGAGGAGGGCTGGACGGTGATCCCGCGAGCCGAGTCCGCCCGCACGACCATGGACCGGGAGCGGATCCGCCGTCTGGCGGCGGAGAAGGCCCACGTCCGAACGAGTCGCTTCGCGTTCGTCGAGAACGTCGAGGAGGCCCGAAGTGCGGTCCTCGACCTCGGAGTTCCCTGCGTGTTCAAGTCGATGATGTCGAGCTCGGGCCACGGCATGTCGGTGGTCCGCGACCCGGGCGCGGTCGAGGCGGCGTACCGGGAGGCCAGTGAGCACGGCCGGGTCCGCCACCGGCGCGTGATGATCGAGGAATTCATCCCGTTCGACCGAGAGGTGACGATGCTCGCCCTTCGGCACTACTCCCCGGAGGGCCGTGTCGAGACGACGGTGATGGAGCCGATCGCCCATGTGAGGCCGGGGACGCTCTACCACGAGAGCTGGCAGCCCGAGCCGTTCCCGGTCGACGTGCGACGTTCTCTCGAGGCGACGGCGACCGCCGTGACCGACGAGCTCGGGGGCGTGGGGATCTTCGGCGTGGAGTGCTTCGTCCGGGGGGGGACGACCTACTTCAGCGAGGTCTCGCCTCGTCCGCACGACACGGGGCTCGTCACCCTCGGAAGCCAGTGGAACAGCGAATTCGCCCTGCATGCGCGGGCGATCCTGGGACTGCCCTACCGGGGACCGGAACCCACCACCCTCGCAGCGGCGCATGTGATCCTCTCCTCGGCCTCCGGTTGGGCCCCATCGTACGGCGGGCTCACGGCGGCCCTGGGGAGCTCCGGCGTTCGGTTGTTCCTGTTCGGCAAGCCCGAGGCCTACCCCGACCGGCGGTTGGGCGTCGCGGTGGCCCGGGGCCGTACCATCGAGGAAGCGCGGACCTTCGCCGAGAAGGCGGCCCACGCCGTGGAAGCGGCGATCGTCATCCGCTCGCCGTCGCCCGCAGGAGATGCTCACCCGTGAGCCGGCCCGGACGCGAATTCTCTGCCGGCCGGCTCGGACGCTCCCACCGGCACGGAGCCTGCCCTCCGCGGTCCGGGGTCGACCGATGAGTCCGGTGCCGCCGCGACTGTTGGTCGCACTGAAACCGTCCGACGGACTCGACCGGGCGATCGCCGCGACCCTGCCCGGGGTGGCGTTCGGATATCTCGAGTCCACCGACCCGTCCCAGCGGGCGCTCGTGGAAGCGATGCTGGTCGGCTCGGTCGAGGGGGAGCTCGGGAAGGTCGACCCGGCTACGCTCCCGAAGTTGCGGTTCGTCCAACGGGTCTACACGGGGCTGGACGGGTTTCCGTTCGAACGGTTCCCACCGCCGATCCGAGTCGCAGGGAACGTCGGGGGATTCGGCCCGTTCGTGGCGGAGGGCGCCGTGACGCTCGCCCTCGCGGCGGCGCGATCGACCGTCGCCGCCCACGCGATGGTCGCCCAGGGCCGGCTTCGCCCCCCGCCGACGGCCTCCACCTTTCGCGGAAGGACCGCGCTGATCCTCGGCTACGGGTCGATCGGCCGGGAGATTGCGGCCCGGCTCGCCGGCTTCGATATGCGCATTCTCGGCCTGAACCGGACCGGCCGGATGGCGCCCGGGGTCGACGCGATGTATCCGGCCGACCGGCTGGACGAAGCGCTCGGGGAGGCCGACGTGGTCTTCGAGGTCCGCCCTCTGACGCGTGAGACCCGCGGTTCGCTCGGTGCGGCGCAGTTCGCCCGTATGCGACCGGCCGCGGTGTTCGTGAACGTCGGGAGGGCCGCGACGGTCGTCGAACAGGCGCTCTACGAGCACCTCCGGGACCACCCCGAGTTTCGTGCCGGCATTGACGTCTGGTGGGACGAGGGGTTCGCGGACGGCCAGCTCGGACGGACCCACCCCTGGACCGATCTTCCGAACCTCACCGGCTCGCCGCACAACTCGGGGGCGGTCCCCGAGGCGATGTCGTACAGTCTCGGCCGGGTCCTCGAGAACCTCGCCCGGTTCTTCCGTGGCGAGGAGCCCCTCTACCTGGCGGACCCGACGGACTACGTGGATCCGCCCGGGTCGACGGCGGTCGCCGCCGCGGAGGCTCCCGCGCCCGAGGCCTCCGCACCCCGTCTCCGGTAGAGGGCAAGGAACCCTCTTGTGGGTGGACCCGCCCGGCATCTCGGCGAGGACTCCACGGGCGAGCGGCTGCCTCCGGGCGGACGCCGGCGTTCTGTGCCTCAGCGGATACGTTCGAGGGAGAACGAGCCGATGATCAGCGCCCGGTTGGTGGCGCGGCACTCGACCCAGTCGTGGGTCTGCACCTCGCCGAGCCCCCGGACCGAGAGGAACGTCTTGTCGCGGTCCTGGCGGAAGGCGATCGCTCCGTCCATCCGACCGAGCAGCGCCTCGACCTGGGCGTCCGAGACGGCACCGCCCTCCAGCGAGTACATCGCGAGCGCGTCCCTCGGCTTGAGGATCCCGACGACGTTCTGCAGGAAGGAGAAGCCGGCGCGCTCGTCCCCGTGGGCGAGGACGGCCGAAAGGCCGAGGAAGCCGACGCGCACGGGGGCTCGACCGGCGTCCGCGTAGGCCTTGGTCGCCTTCACGAGGCTGGAAAGGATCCCGGCCCGATCGTCCGAGCCGGTGACGACCAGCCGCTGAGGGGTGGCGGGGACCTTGGAACCGGACGCATCGATCCAGGTCACCAGACCCAGCTGTTCGTATTCCCGGAATTGCGGGAGTACGACTCCGAGGGTGGAGGCGACCTCTTCCGGGGAGCGGGCCGCCGTCACGAGGACGGCGGGCTCACCCCGCTTCAAGCCTTCCGCGATGAACGAGTAGAGGACGATCTCCTTTCCGACGAACGCATCGCCCAGCAGCACGACGTGGGCCCGGCTGGGAAGGCCCCCGAGCAGCAGATCGTCCAACCGGGGGATCCCGGTGGGCATCAATCCGGCCTTGGGGGCCGAGGTCGGCGGCCTCAAGGAATCGGAGCCGCTGGTCGGGCGGTCGACACCACCCGTGGTCCTCCCGACGGGGGATACGGTCCCGCTGGACCGGGAGTCGCCGACGCCCGTGACGGCGAGGACGCTGCCTCCGGCCAGCTCCGCTCGGCGCAGTCCGACCTCGGCTTCGACGGCCTCGACCCGCCGTTCCCGGGCCGTCAAGGTCTGCTCTCGCATCTCGAGCTCCTCCCGCCCGGACGCGAGCCGCCGTTCCTTGTCGGTAACGGCCGCTTCCCGGTCGGTCACGCTCTTGCGCGACCGCTCGAGGTCGGTGCCCTTCGCCGCCAGCTCGGCCTGCTGGCGGGCCAGTTCGGAGAGCCGGAGGCCGTAATCGCGCGACGCCGTCTCGTACTGGGACCGGATATCGGTCGCACCCTTCGATTGCAGCGCGAGATCCGCCTCCCGCTGCTGGAGCGCAGCCTCGCGCGCGGCAAGACCGGCTTCGCGGTCGGCGGCCTGGCGCAAGGTCTCTTCCGCCGCCCGAGCCCGCTCCGACGTCTCCCGGGCCTTTCGGCCCAGGCTCAGGTTCTGCTCGTCCAGGACGGCCTTGAACTGTTGGAGTTTGACTTCGCGCGCGGAGAGGTCGGCGACCGCCGGGGAGGGGGCGGCCGACCCCGAGGCCATGGCCCCTTCGAGCGTGGTGATCTCCCCCTCGCGGCGGAGCAGCTCGGCCGCCTTTTGGTCGAGTTCCCGCCGTCGGGCCTCGAGGCGCGATTCCGTTTCGGGCAGGGCCGCCGCTCTCCGGTCCAGGTCCAGCTTCCGCTGGGCCAGTTCGACATCCCGCCGGGTCTGCTCCGACTCTCGGTCGACCAGCCGTTGCTCCCGTGCCGAGATCTGGGGGAGCTGGCGGGCGACCTCCTGTTCCCGGAGCTCGAGCGCCTTCCGCTGGTCTTCCAGCAGCCGCTTCTGGGCGTCCATCTCGGCGAGGTGGCCCGCCGAATCCCGTTCCGTCGCGGCGAGAGCGTCCGAGCGCGCCCGGTAATCGGTCTCGAGGTCCTCCAGTTGCTGCCGCGCCTCCGCCAGGGATTCGCGTTGGCGGCGGATGGAGGCATCCATGTTCTCCGCGTCCGCCTCACGCTTCAGGAGAGCAGCTTCGCGGAAGTGGAGGGCCTCGTCCTTCTGGCGAACCTCGTCCGCCATCCGGAACATCCGGCTCTGTCCCGAGGTGATGAGCTCCCGTTCGTGCGGGCGGGTGCCGGACGAAATCAGATGGAGGAACGAGCCGCTCGTCTGGAAGAGGATCGCCGAGAGGAACAGACTGATCGAAAGCCCGGCCACGGCGTTGGCGGAACTCGCCGTCCCCACCCATAGGAGCACGGACGTGGCGACCGGTAGCCCCGCGCAGAGCGCGCTCGCCCATTGGCGGAGGGACCAGCTCGTCCAGGTCATGACGAGCCCGATCATCGCGACGCTGATCCCCACCAGGGCGGCCGGGTAGAACCAGGGAACGATCGCGAGGTGGGCGAACGGACCCGCACCGGCGATGCGCGCGGCGTACGTCAGGACCAGGAGAACGTTGATGCCGAGGGCGCCCACGGTCGTCGAGAAGTGGGCTTCCCAGGGCCACAACTGGAACGCCTCCCACTTCGTCGTGACGCCGATGATCGAGATGGCCAGCCCCGCGGCGAGCGGGATCAGGAGGAACGACGAGTCGTTGAGGGCGGCCAGCCCCGTCACGCCCGCGGGCAGGACGGGAAGACCGGAATCGAACAGGAGCAGGATGATTCCGTCGAGCGCCAGGGCGGCCGAGATCAGCACGGCGTAGAGATGGGCGGAGCGGCCGATCCGAAGCTGAAGTAGCGCATCCTCCTTCGCCAGTTCGAGATCTTCGGGTGCGGGCACCGTGACCGAACGGGTGGCGGGGGCGGGCGCGGACTGCTTGGCCGGTGGCGATGATGCCATCCTACGTCAGTCTTAGAATGGGGGCCGCGGGCTACTTAATCGTACGGGCGGGTCGGTGGAGGGCGAGAGAACGCAAGAAGGACGGCCGCCGCCGAGCCCCAGCGGTCCGGTACGACTCCCATCCGCTCCTCGAGCTCGACCACATGCCCCCAACCCTTCTCGTCGGAGCGCACGGCCTTGAGGGCATCGGGGGAGGCGCCAAGGCACGGGGCGACCGCGAGGATCTCCTCGGTCACCCAGCCGCGGGCCCCGAGCCGCTCCGCCAGGTCGGCCGGGTCGAATCGGCGGAACTCTCCCTCTTCGGGTTTGCGGGGCGGCTCCCGGGCGAACCCTTCGCGGAGCGTCCGTCGGTAGACGACCTCGACGGGTGACCTCAAAAGACGGGCGGCCGACTTCGGAGGCAGCCGGTGCAAGTAGCGAGACCGCTCCCCGGGACCGGCTACCACCTCGAGGAGGAGGCGACCCTCGGGGGCCACGAGCTCCTCCGCCGAGTTGAGCAGTCGTTCCGAATCCCGGCCCGCGAACCCCAGTGCGTTCCCCAGGACGGCGACGTTCGCGAACTCGCCCCGGGCCAACGGGGGGATCCCCCCATCGCCGCGGACTCGGTGGACCGACGGATTCGCGGCGCTATCAATGCGGAGCAGCATCTCCTGCGAAAGGTCGAGGGCGACTCGCCGGCAGCCCTCGGGGCCGATGTGGGGCAGGAACCGGCCGGGTCCGGAGCCGATGTCGGCGGCCCATAGACCCGGGGCCGGGTGACGCCGGAGGAAGCGGATGCGGAGCACACGAAAGAGGTCGCGCTGGGCGGTCCCTTCGTACCGGAGCCATTCCCGGTCGACCCGGTACGGGTCGAGCTGTTCAAATCGTTCCCGAGGGCCGGGGGCCGCCGCAGGGTTAGAGCGTGGGGGTCGTTCGTTCCGGGTGGGCGACGGCGCGCCAGCCCGTGGGTCGCTCTCCCGACGCGATGCGCCTCTCCGCGCCGCCCCGCCGATGGAAAGGCCCCTGCCGCTGGAAGGACACCCCTTTATTACTCAGGTCCCCTCGGTTGGTCGAGGTCGACCGGATGCCCTACTACGAGTGCCCGAAGTGCGGAGGGGGGTACGTCATCGACGTCCCACCGAGCGCCCGCCCGATCTGCGACCGCGACGGGGCCCGATTGAAGCGGGCGAGCGACGCCTCGTACGAGAAGAACGCCCGGCGGGACTGAACGCCGGTCGTCGAGCCTCGCTGTGTCCGAATCCTCGTCCCCGACCGGACGCCGGGGGCCCCTCGTCCACCGTTCGGTGCGCCATGGGGCGATCGTCCTCGTTATCGCCGCCGTCCAGTTCATTGTCGGGAACATCGTCACCCAGATCGGGTACGGCTCCTCGTACAGCCTCAGCAACAACTACATCTCGGACCTGGGTGCGGTGAACTGCGGCTTCTTCGGCGGATCCGGCTCCTTCCCGGGCCACTATGCGTGCTCTCCGTGGCACGACGTGTTCAACGTTTCGACCGTCATCATGGGCCTCCTCCTCGTGCTGGCGGTGTTCCTCATCCAGACCGCCTTCCCGGCACGCCGCAGCCGAACGATCGGCCTGGGACTCCTCGCGATCGCCGGGATCGGCGCGATCGGTGTGGGACTCTCGCCGGAAGATGTCAACATTACCGTCCACTCCCTCTCCGCTCTCCTGGCCTTCGCGGGTGGAGGACTTGCCCTGGTCGTGCTCGGCTTCGCCATGTTCCGGGACACTCGCTGGGACGGGTTCCGCGCCTTCTCGATCCTGTGCGGCCTGGTGGGCCTGGTGGCGCTCGTCCTGTTCGCTTCGAAAGATTATGCGGGTCTCGGTGTCGGTGGGATGGAGCGGTTGATCGTCGCCCCCGTCCTCCTCTGGGCGATCGTGGTGGGCGTACACCTCGCCCGGATTCCCACCTATGCACCCTCCAAGTTGGCGGGCGTGGCCGGCTCGTAGACGGGTCCGAACTCGTCGTCTTCCAAGCCTCCCCGACCTACATTCCAGCCGCGCACTCCTCTGCTCAACCCGTCGGTGGCCTCAGGGCCCGGGGAGGCATGCGACGTCGGCGCATGCTAGGTTGTAACCCGTTATATCCCGTGGATTCCCTGACGTTGGCGGAGAGGTTCCCGATATGTCCGCAGCTACCGGCGCCAAGACGGGGAAGGAAGAGGAATCCCGACTCTCTGAGGCCGAGATCGCCGTCCACTGGAAGGAGGAGGCGGTCTTCTACCCGCGGCCGAGCTTCATCGGCCAGGCTAACCTGACCGACCCGAGCGTCAACGAACGGTTCGCGGAGAAGAACTTTCCGGAATGCTTCCGCGAGTACGCGGACCTGCTGACGTGGGAGAAGTACTGGACCACCACGCTCGATACCTCCAACGCGCCGTTCTGGAAGTGGTTCGTCGGCGGGAAGCTGAACGCGAGCTACAACTGCGTGGACCGCCACCTCGAAAAGTACCGAAACAAGGCGGCGATCATCTTCGTCTCGGAAGTCGAGGAGGAGCCGCCGGTCGCGATCACCTACCAGGAACTGTTCGTTCGCGTGAACGAGATGGCGGCGCTGCTCCGCGACCAGTGCGGGCTCAAGACCGGCGACCGGGTCACCATCCACATGCCGATGGTCGCCGAGCTCCCGATCACGATGCTCGCGTGCGCCCGGCTCGGGGTGATCCACTCGGTCGTCTTCGGGGGATTCAGCGGCGAGGCGTGCGGGACCCGGATCGTCGATTCGGGGAGCCGCGTCCTGATCACCATGGACGGGTACTATCGGAGCGGCAAGCTCCTCGACCACAAGGCCAACGCGGACATCGCGGTTCGCAAGGCGGCCGAGGAGGGCACCCAGATCGAGAAGGTGCTGATCTGGCGGCGCTTCCGTGACAAGTCGGCGAGCCCGACCCCGCTCGTCGCGGGCCGAGATTTCATCATCAACGACCTCTTGAAGGAGTTCGTCGGAAAGCGGGTCCCCCCGGTGTCGATGCCGGCCGAGGCGCCGCTGTTCCTGATGTACACGAGCGGTTCGACCGGTAAGCCGAAGGGGTGCCAGCACAGCACGGGCGGATACCTCGCCTACGTGGCCGGGACGTCCAAGTACATCCAGGACATCCACCCGACCGACGTCTACTGGTGCATGGCCGACATCGGCTGGATCACCGGACATTCCTACATCGTCTACGGGCCCCTCGCGCTCGCCGCGACGTCCGTCATCTACGAAGGAGTTCCGACCTACCCGGACGCGGGCCGGCCCTGGCGGATCGCCGAGCGCTTGGGGGTCAACATCTTCCACACGTCCCCCACCGCCATTCGCGCCCTTCGGAAGTTGGGACCCGACGAGCCGAAGAAGTACCACTACCGGTTCAAGAACATGACCACGGTGGGCGAGCCGATCGAGCCCGAAGCGTGGAAGTGGTACTACGAGACGGTCGGCCAGGGCCAGGCGGCGATCACCGACACCTGGTGGCAGACCGAGAACGGTGGATTCCTCGCGTCGACCAAGCCCGCGATCGACCCGATGAAGCCCGGGAGCGCCGGCCCGCCGATGATCGGGATCTACCCGATCATCTACGATGAGAACGGCAAGGAGATCCCCCCGGGGGCCGGTAAGGCGGGGAACATCTGCATCCGCAACCCCTGGCCCGGCATCTTCCAGACGATCTGGGGCGACCCGAAGCGATTCGTCCTCACCTACTACGCAAAGTACAATCGGAACGAACGGAGCACCGATTGGCACGACTGGCCCTACTTCGCCGGAGACGGCGCCGTCTGGGCCGCCGACGGGTACTTGCGGATCCTCGGGCGCGTGGACGACGTCATCAACGTGGCCGGGCACCGGCTCGGTACGAAGGAGATCGAATCGGCGTGCCTCACCGTCCCCGAGGTCGCCGAGGCGGCGGTGGTCCCGACCGTCGACCCGGACAAGGGCCGGGTCCCGGAGGTCTACGTCGCCCTGAAGCCGGGAGTGAAGCCGGAGGGCGTGGCCGAGAAGGTCAGCCTCGCGATCGAGACCGTGATCGGGAAGATCGCTCGTCCGCGTGTCGTCCGCATCGTGCCCGACATGCCGAAGACGCGGTCGGGCAAGATCATGCGCCGGGTGCTGGCGTCGATCTCCAACCAACTCGATTACGGGGACATCACGACGCTCGCCAACCCCGAAGTGGTCGAGCAGATCCGGGTCCAGGTCCAGGGCGCTGCGCCGGTCGTCAAGAAGACGCCCGCTCCGGACGACATCAAGGGGTTCGGTTCCCAGGACACCTGATCCCAACGGCCCCCGCTCCGAGTGGGGGAGCGGGGGCGACCGGTGGGGGCGGGGCCCTCTCTTGGCGCGATCGGGGCCCCCGGTACAGGGGACATTTCGGGGGCCAGAACTCGGAGGAACCGGAGGAATGCCCGCCCGGCAATGCGGTTCGCGGTGGGGGTCCTGCCGAGTGTCCAATCGGTGGTTATCCTGCTTCCCGCCCCTTCTCGAACCCTTATAGCCCCCCCCCGGCTTCCGGCTCTCTCGGAACCCCATGGTCGCAGCGGCGCGTGCGCACGACCGGCCGGAAAAGACCGTTCACGTTCGGATCGATCCCAATGACGAGTCGACCACTCTCGAGGACGTCCTCTCCCGGATCTCCGAGCTCCAGCGCAAGCACCCGGACCGGGAGGTCTTCTTCGACGGCGACGAGTACGCAATCTGTTCCCGCCCGAAGCGAACCCGTGCGACGGCCGTCCACTAGCCCACCGGCGCTCGGGCGGCCGCTGTTCCTGCTCAACCTGAAGGTCTACCCCGAGTGCCTCGGGGCCGCCTCCGAGCGCATCGCCCTCGACCTGGAGGCCGCGGGCCGGGACGCAGGGGTTCCGGTGGCGATCGCGCCGGCGACGCCGGATCTGGGGAGGGTGTCGGCCGCCGTGGGCATCCCCGTACTGGCGCAGCACACCGACCGGGTCTCGGCCGGGGCGCACACCGGGTTCGTGCCGGCCGAGTCGGTGCGGGCCTCCGGAGCCCGCGGCAGTCTCGTGAACCACTCGGAACACCCCCTTACGGCCCTCCAGGTTCGGGAGACGGTCGGGCGGCTGGTCGCGGCCGACCTCGTAGCGGTCCTCTGCGCACCGACGGTCGCCGCGGCGCGGCGCCTGGCGACCCCGGAGGCACCGTACCTGGCGGTCGAGCCACCCGAACTCATCGGTGGGGATCGTGCCGTATCGACCGCACGTCCGGCCGTCATCTCCGACACCGTCTCCGCCGTCCGGTCGGTCGCCCCCTCGGTCTCGGTCCTCTGCGGAGCGGGGATCCACGACCGCCGGGATGTCCGGCGGGCGATCGAGCTGGGTGCGGTCGGGGTCCTGGTCGCGAGCGCGGTGACGCGGGCTCCGTCCCCCCGGGCCGCGATCGTCGAGCTCCTCGCGGGGTTCTAGGGCGCGGTGCGTCCGGTCCGGGTTCGGGCCTCCGGCGTATTCAAGTGTCCACGCCTCCTGAGGTCGGCGCCGTGTCCCCCAGATCTCGCGATACCGAGTCCGCCCGCTCGTCGGCCAAGGCGGGTTCGACCCCGGCCCGGCGACGCCGCAAGCGGGGCCGGGGGAGCTCGAAGGGACGCGGAGTGCCCCGCACTCGCCGCGAGGGAGCCCCGCCGCTCGACCGCACGCGCCTGGACGAGCTCACCGAGAGCCCGGTGCCGGTCGCTCGTGCGGGCCGGGAGGTCCCCAGCCGGCGGTTGCTCGTACCGACGCGACCCCTCCACATCGTCATGGTCGGCTGGGAGTGGCCGCCGAGCCACACGGGGGGGCTGGGGGTCCACAGTTACGAGCTCTGCAAAGAGCTCACCCGCCTCGGCCACCGGATCACCTTCCTGACGCCGTTCCCGGGCCCGTTCACCCCGGTGGAGGGCGTGACCTTCCGGTTCCCCGGCGGACCGAGCGGAGAGACTCCCTCCCCGTTCCCTCCCGCGTACTGGACCGGTGCGACGCCGGACAGCCCGTTCTGGAACGCAACCGACGGCTACAACTCCTGGGTCGCGGAGCTCTCGGGAGTGGAGGGGGTCGATGTGGTCCACGTCCACGATTGGTTCGGGACCGACGGGGCGGCCGCCCTCGCCCACCGTCTCGGCCGACCGCTGGTCATGACCGTCCATTCCACCGAGTACGACCGGTCGCTGGGCCACCCCTGGCAGCATATCCTCGAGCGGGAAGAGCGCGGGATCTCCTCCGCGACCCGGGTGATCGCCGTCAGCCGCCACCTCCGACAGCAGTTGATCGAGCGGTACCACGCGGACCCCCGCAAGGTACGGGTCATCTACAATGCCGTGCGGCCCAGCGAACGGCTCGCCCAGATCGACCCGCACCGGCGCGTGGTCCTGTACGTGGGCCGGCTCGCCGCCATGAAGGGCGTCGATACGTTCCTGCGGGCCGCCGGTCGCGTCGTTCCTCAATTCCCGGACGTCCTGTTCGTCATCGCCGGGGAGGGGTCGGAGTACTCGCACCTCCTCCACCTGACGGCCGCGCTGGGCATCGGCGACCAGGTGATGTTCCTCGGCAAGGTCTCGGACGAGGAGCGGGAGATCCTGCTGGCCGGCAGTTCGGTGTTCGTCCTCCCGTCCGTCGTGGAGCCGTTCGGGATCGCCGCCCTCGAGGCGATGGCGGCGGGCGTGCCGGCGATCATCTCCAAGACGAGCGGGGTCGCCGAGATCACGTCGGGGGCGTTCCGGGTGGACTTCTGGGACGTCGACGAGTTCGCGAGCCGCATCGCGGAACTCCTCGAATACCCCACCCTGCGCCGCGCGATGGGCGAGCAGGGCCGCTGGGAGGCGCTGCGCGAGGGGTGGCCCGAGCGGGCCCGGGAGACGGTCAGCGTCTACGTCGAGTCCCTGCGGGCGGGGGACTCCCGTTGAAGATCGTCCTCTACCTCCACATGCATCAGCCGTGGCGGCTGGCGCGCTTCCGGTACCTGGACCTCGGCTCGGGTCGGTCGTACTTCGACCTCGAGCGCAACCTGTCCATCTTCCGGGGGATCGCCGAACGCTGCTACCGTCCCACGCTCGAACGGCTCGCCCGCGCGCTCGACGAGCACCCCGAGTTCCGGCTGAGCCTGTCGATCACGGGCACCTTCCTGGAGCAGGCGCGCCTCGCCGCCCCGGACGTCCTCGACCGGTTGCGCGGACTCTACCGCACCGGCCGGGTCGCGCTCCTCGCCGAGACGTACTACCATTCGCTCGCGTTCCTCCTCCCCGCCCCCGAGCTCCACGAGGAGGTCGAGATGCACCGGGAGATGCTTCGGAAGGAGTTCGGGGCCGTCCCGAAGGTGCTGCGCATGACGGAGCTCGCCTACTCCGACGACCTCGCCCGGTTCGCCGAGCGGGAGCGCTTCCACGGGATGCTCGCGGAGGGATGGGAAGGGATCCTCCGGGGCGGGGCCCCGACGATGCGGTACTGTGCCGCGCCGGCGCCCACCGTGATGCTGCTCCTCCGCCACTATCCCCTGAGCGACGACGTCGGGTTCCGCTTTTCCTCGACCGGTTGGAATGAATATCCGCTCACCGCCGAGAAGTACGCCGACTGGCTGGCCGCGACGCCCGGCGAGCTTGTCGGGCTGTTCATGGACTTCGAAACGTTCGGCGAGCACCACCAAGCCCGCACGGGGATTCTGGAGTTCCTGAGCGCCCTTCCGGGGGCGGTCCGGTCCCATCCCGGCGTCGACTGGGCCACCGTGGACGAAGCGATCCAGGGTCCTCCGCACGAACCACTGTCCGTACCCTACACGATGAGCTGGGCCGACCAGAACCGCGACCTCGGCGCGTGGCTCGGGAACGACCTGCAGCGCTCCGCCTTCGAGGCGGCGAAGAAGGTCGGACTCGCGGTCCGCCAGGCGAACGACCCCGAGATCCTGACCGACTGGAGGAAGCTTCTCACCTCCGACCACTTCTACTACATGTACGTCAGCGGCCACGGGGCGGACCAGGGCGTCCACGAGTACTTCTCGAGCTACGACAGCCCGTACGACGCCTACGCGAACTACATGAACGCCTTGACCGACCTCCGCCGCCGGGCCCACGAGCGGCTCGGCGTGCCGATCCTGAAGTAGCGGGGGCCGGCCCGCGTTGGGACACGCGGACCATTCGAACCCAAGGGTTATACGAGCCCGGACTCCCCCGTCGTCGAATGCGGACCACGGTGCCCCGAGACGGCGTCGGGGGACCTGAGGCGACGCCGTGATCACCGGCCTCGCCGGCAACGGCCGGGTGCTGCTGACCGTCAACGAGCACGGGGACTGGAACGAACTGTTCTACCCCTACCCCGGGCAGTTCCAGCACCTGCGGGAGCAGCGGCTGGGCATCTACGACGTGGCCGAGTCCCGCTTCGATTGGCTCCGCCGGGGCAACGGCTACGAGGTCGCCCAGTCCCCCCACGGGACCGGCCACCTCCCGGACTCGGTCTGGACCGGCCACGGGATCACGCTCGGGATCCGGGACCACGTGCACCCGAACCACGACCTGATCGCCCGGGTGTACCGAGTGCGGGCGGACCCCGCGCGCTCGATCCGGCTGTTCGACTACCACGCGTTCCAGATCGCCGAATCGATGTACCAGGACACGGCGTACGTCGACCCGAACGTCCCTTCACTGGTCCACTACAAGCGCGGGTATTTCTTCGAATTCTTCTCGGACCCGCCCTACGCCCGCGCGGTCTGTGGCGAGCACACGCTGAAAGGCCTCCGGGGCACGTACGTCGACGCCGAGGACGGACGGCTCGAGGGGCGGTCGGTCGCCCACGGCGCAGCGGACAGCGTGATGCAGTGGGACGTCGAGGCGCGTCCGGACGCGGACACCGAGGTTCGGCTGTTCATGGCCGTGGGGCGTTCGCTCCCGGCGGTGCACCAGGTCCGCGAGTACGTGCGGAACGGCGGGTACACGCGTTTCGTCCGTGAATCCGAGCGGTTCTGGGAGACCTGGGTCCAGCGGCGGCTGCCCCACGCGCCCCCGGGACTCGGACCGGCGGCGCAAGACGTCTACCGGTCGAGCGTGCTTCTGCTCCGCCACTGCACCGGGACCAACGGATCGGTGATCGCGTCCCCCGACACTCGCTCGCTCGTCGCGGCCGGGGACACGTACAACTACTGCTGGTGGCGCGACGGGGGGTATGTCTCCAAGGCGATGGACGAGGCCGGCCTCTACGAGAACGCGGCCCGCTTCCTCGAGTTCGCGCGGGCCTGCCAGAACCCGGACGGCTCGTTCTTTCACCGGCACTTCCCGGACGGTGCGATCGGGAGCACCTGGCACCCCCCGCCCTTCCTGCAGATCGACCAGACCGCGACCGTCATCGCGGCCGTCTGGCACCATTTCAAGCGCGGCGCGGACCCGGACGTTCTCCTCGACCTCTGGCCGCTCGTGAAGGGGGCGGCGACCTTCCTCGAGACGTTCCGCGATCCCGGCACGCTGCTTCCTGCCCCCAGCTACGACCTCTGGGAGGAGCGCTTTGGGATCCACGCCTACTCGACCGCCGCGGTCGCCCACGCCCTCGAGCGGGCGGCCCGCATCGCCGCAGAGATCGGGAAGGACCCGAGCGCATGGCGCGCCGCATCGAACCAGATCCGCGAGGCGGCCGTCCGCCACCTCTGGGACGTGGACCGCGGTCGGTTCGTCCGTTCCATACAGCCGCGGGACGACCGGCTCGACGCCTCACTCCTGCTCGCGCTGAAGCTCGGGCTCCTCCCCTGGGAGGACCCTCGGGCGAAGCAGACGGTGGACGTCATCGAGGCCCGCCTGTGGTCGCCGGTCGTCGGCGGCCTCGCGCGGTACGAGGGCGACCTCTACTACGGAAACGAGAACCCATGGATCGTAACCACGCTCTGGCTCGCCGAAGCTCGCCTTCGCCTCGGAGACCGGGAACGGTGCCGCGAGCTCATCGAGTGGTCCGCGGCGCGGGCGACCCCCACCCGGCTCCTCCCCGAGCAGATCGACCGGACGACCGGCGAGCCCAAGAGCGCCACCCCGTTGACCTGGTCCCACTCGACGTTCGTCGACGTGGTCCACAAGTATGCCGAAGCGCAGTCCGCGGGCAAGCTCCCCGAAGAGTAAGCCGCACTCCCCGGCCGAGGGCCGGCGCTTCCTCCTCGGCATCGACCTCGGGGCGACCAAGGTCGTCGCGCTGCTCCTGGACGAGCGCGGTCGCATCGTGCGCCGGAGCGGACGATTCACCCATTCGAACGACGGTCCAGAGGGTGTGATATCCACGGTCGTCCGGGCGGTCCGCGTGTGCGTTCCCGAGGGCGCTCCGCCCCCCCGGTCCGCGGGGATCGCCGTGGCGGCCCAGGTCGACCCGCGGACGGGC
>JBEKJG010000033.1:0-16081 GCA_050011355.1 Thermoplasmata archaeon
GCAACGTCTGGCGACGGCACGGTACAACTCCGTCGTGGTGGCTGCCCGGGCCAGGCCCCGTTGGTACGATTCGCAACGGCCAAGGTTCAGAAGGCCAACACCAGGAGCCGGCACTTGACGCATCGGAATCCATCAAACCAGACCATCCCATCCCACCGATAATCGCCGATCTTCTCGCCGCCGACCGCAAGCGCCGTTCGGGACTTGTGCCACTTTGCCCCGCCAGTAATTGACTCCGCCCCGACGGTCCCCTTCTCCATCGGGGCGTGGCATTGAGGGCACGTTCGACTCTCTTCCATCTGCGCCAGGCGACGTCAGTCGTACGCCCCTTTTCACTCTGCTGGCCACCCTCCGCGGGGAAGGGGGGTTCCTACTTCAACATACAACAGCAATCGAGGAGGAGGCAGGAGAGCGGCCATAGGCCGCGAACGGAAAGTCCCTCTCACGAATCCCGGTGACCCTAGGGAACTCGATGGTAACGGCTGTGAACTAGTCGCTTTGGCTCCACGGAAATCCTGCGACCCGAACCATAATCCGCACTGGTCTGTTTCCTGTTCGCTGATGATTCTTCATCCCGGAGAACACGGGATCGCCTCGGAGCCGGTTGAGGGCGTGGCGGGACCCTCTGTTAGCCGGGGCACGCTTTATCTCACGAACCTCAGACTGGTATTCGAAGGTATGGTCCCCGAGCAGGTTCCCGGCGGAGGATACGAACTGCTTGGCCCTTCGACTACGTGGGTTCCGCGCACGCTCCTCGATTTGCCTTTGGTCCACATTACAAATATTGTAGGCGTCCCAGGATCGAACAACCGCCATACCTTGCGGGTCGAAGCCGGCCCCTATGCGTACTCATTCCTCACTCCAAGGGCCCACGAATGGGTCCAGACCATCTATCTAGCGAGGGAAAAGGCACCCGCCCCAGTTTCCCCGGGCGCTGCAATGCAAGCGCCGGTCGTCGTCCACGTTCAACAGACGCCCGCCCAGCCGAGCGTGTTCCTTCATTGCAAGCACTGCGGGTCTCTTTGCGCTGCCGGGTCGGTTCACTGCATCAGTTGTGGGGCCGCTCTTTGAGAAGCCCGTTCCTCGACCGGGGTACCGTGGACCCCGTTGAATCTGAGGTTCGAGCTCTGATTCAGTGAGTTTCCGTTCGACTTACTGCTTCTTTTCGGCCCGCTGACGTGCTTTCCCAATCTGCTGCGCTTGGCGCGCCGATTATGGACCAACGGAAGATTTCATCTCAGTGGGATCAGGTGGGAACATCGTACTCCCCCCCGTCCGATCGAATCCTCGAGAGAAAGTCCCGACTCCCCGAGCAACGCTTCCGTGAGGTTCTTGTCGAAGACATCGCACATCAGGAACGGATGGGTGAGGGCGCTGTGGTGGAAGATGCAGTTCGTGCGGACGATGCGGCGCTGGCCGTCCGCGCCCCGCTCCAGGCGGGAGCGGAAGCCAAGGTCGTTGAGCGCCCCGACCACATGACGGATCCGCTCGTCCTCCGACGCGTTCTCTGGCAGGGTTCGCGTGACCTCTCGGGCCATCCGGTGGGCGGCGTCGGCGAACAGGGCGCTGACGAACCCCTCGCCCTGGGTCGAGAGCAGTTCATCGACCACCGAGTCGAGGATGAGGTCGTACTTACGGGGGAATAGGTCCTGCCCTTGAGGGGTGAGTACGAACCGTTTCCGGGGGCGCCCAACTCCCTCGCGACGGAAGGTAGGGGTGACGAGCCCGCGCTCCTCCATCCGGCTCAGGTGGCCGCGGGCGGCGCTCTCTTGGATCCCCAGCTTTCGGGCGAGGTCTCGAGCCGTGAGCGGGGCGACGGCAAGCTCTTCCAGGATGCGCCCTCGCGTCCCGCCGAGCGCCTCGCTGTCGACCGCGGTCATCCTCGCTGTTCCTCGCCTGCTTGCCGCCCAAGCCTTCCGGGGATTTACACACCGCGCCATGCTTAAATAACGGTATCGGCTCGTACGCTCCCGAGTCAACATGGCGAGCGCACCGACAGAACACAAGCTCATCGTCAACGACCTCCACGCCGAGGTCGCCGGCAAGGAGATCCTGAAGGGCGTCAATCTCACGTTGGCAAGCGGAGAGTTGACTGCGCTCATGGGCCCGAACGGCTCGGGAAAGAGCACCCTCGCCTACGCCCTCATGGGCCACCCGAAGTACAAGGTGACGTCCGGTTCGGTCTCGCTCGACGGCAAGGACCTCCTCGGAATGACCGTCGATCAGCGCGCCCGCGCCGGCCTGTTCCTCGCCTTCCAGTACCCCCAGGAGGTCTCGGGCCTCTCCCTTCAGAAGTTCCTTTGGACCTCGTACATGCAGCGGCACACCGCCGAGAATGCCGACATGCCGGGGTTCGACCGTGACCTCAAGACGCACCTCGGATACCTCGGCATGGACGACGCATTCCTGAAGCGGGGCCTGAACGAGGGCTTCTCGGGTGGCGAGAAGAAGCGCGCCGAGGTCCTCCAGATGGCTACGCTTCGGCCGATCTTCTCGATCCTGGACGAACCGGACTCCGGCCTCGACATCGACGCGGTCCGAGCGGTTGGGGACACCGTCGCCAAGCTGCACCGTCCCGACGCGGGGATCCTAGTCATCACGCACTATCAACGGATCCTCAAGCACATCAAGGTCGACCGGGTCTACGTGATGGTCGACGGCGCCATCGCCCTCTCGGGCGGCCGTGAGCTCGCCGAAGAGCTCGAGGCGAAGGGCTACGACTGGGTCCGCGTGGGAATCGCGAACGCGACGTAGCGTACTCCGGCGGGGCGGCGCATGGACCTGGCCCGGCTACGGGACGATTTCCCCGTCCTTTCCCGGTCGTTCAACGGACACCCGCTCGCCTACCTCGACTCCGCCGCTACCTCGCAGAAACCTCGCACCGTCATCGACGCGGTCGCTCGATACTATTCGGAGCTGAACGCGAACCCCCACCGGGGAGTCTACGCGCTCAGCGTGGAGGCGACGGACGCCTACGAGGCCGCCCGGGCCCGAGTCGCGCGATTCCTCCATGCCCCAGACCCCAACGGGGTGATCTTCGTGCGGGGGACGACCGAGGCCCTCAACCTCGTCGCGACCTGCCTCGGCCGGGAACATCTTCGCACGGGCGATCAGGTCGTCTCTACCGTCATGGAGCACCATTCGAACATCGTTCCGTGGCACCAGCTCCGCAGCCGCCGGGGCGTCGCGCTCGATTTCGTGGGAATCGACGCCGACGGTCGGCTCCGGACCGAGGACCTGGACCGTCTCATCGGACCCCGGACGAAAGTGGTCGCCGTCACGCACGTGTCGAACGTGCTCGGGACAGTCAACCCGATCCGAGAGATCGCCAACCGTGCCCACGAAGTGGGCGCTCTGGTCATCGTCGACGCGGCCCAATCCGTTCCCCACCGCTCGGTCGACGTCGGGGCCCTCGGCGCAGACTTCCTCGCCTTTTCCGGACACAAAGTGCTCGGCCCGATGGGGATTGGGGTGCTCTGGGGGCGGTCGGAGCTGCTGGCGGCGCTCCCGCCGTACATGGGCGGGGGGGAGATGATATCGGAGGTCCACACGGACCGGGTCGAGTACCGAGAACCGCCCGCCCGATTCGAGGCCGGTACCCCCAATGTCGCGGGAGCCGTAGGGCTCTCGGCCGCCCTCGACTACGTCGAACGGATCGGTTGGGAGGCCCTCCAGGACCACGAACGGCGACTCTTCCAGAGGTTTGTGGACGGCGCGGCGTCGCGGTTCGGGAACGACCTCAAGGTCTACGGTCCCCCGCCGTCCCCGGACCGTGAGTCGGTCGCCTCCTTCTCGGTCCGCGGGGTCCATCCCCACGACCTAGCGAGCCTACTCGATTCGGACGGGATCGCGATCCGTGCGGGGCACCACTGTGCGCAACCGCTCATGGACGTGTTGGGCGTGCCGGCCCTGGCCCGGGCGAGTCCCTACCTCTACAACACGGCCGAGGAGATCGACCGCCTACTCGACAGCATCGGCAAGGCCCGTCGCCTCTTCGCGCCACCCCCGTAGCGGGTTCATCCCCCCAAGGAGAACGCCTAGGAACGGTTGTAGCTGTGAGCGCAACAGATCGTCCTTGCCGAGTCGTTTCAAGGGCAGAGAGCAATTGTAGCGCACGGCCCGACCCCTAAATTAAATACTATCAGGTGTTCCAATTCCCCGAGGCAGTCATGACTCCCAGTAGCTCCGAGGTCACCCCGCTCGACTACACACGGTACGATTTCAAGAATCCGGAGACGTACCGCCTGCGGATCACGAAGGGCCTCACCCGGGAGGTCGTTGAGCAGATCTCCGATTTCAAGGGCGAGCCCGACTGGATGCGGGAGTACCGCCTCCGCGCGTACAAGCACTTCGTCGAACGGCCCATGCCCGATTGGGGCCCGAGCCTGGCGGACATCGATTTCGACGCCTACACGTACTACGCGAACCCCATGCTCGAGGGGGAGACGAAGAAGAGCTGGGACGACGTTCCGGCCGACATCAAGAACACGTTCGAGAAGCTGGGGATTCCCAAGGCCGAGCGGGAGTACTTCGGTGGGGTGGGCGCCCAGTACGACAGCGGCACCGTCTACCACAAGATCCGCGCGGACCTTTCGGCGAAAGGGGTCCTCTTCACCGACACCGACACGGCCGTGAAAGAGCACCCGGAGATCGTCAAGAAGTACTTCGGGAAGATCGTCCCCTACAACGACAACAAGTTCGCCGCGCTGAACAGTGCGGTATGGTCGGGCGGCAGTTTCGTCTACGTGCCCCCGGGCGTCGACGTCGGGATCCCGCTGCAGGCCTACTTCCGCATCAACGCGAAGAACGTGGGCCAGTTCGAGAGGACCCTCCTCATCGCCGACAAGGGCGCGAAGCTCCACTACATCGAGGGCTGCACGGCCCCCGTCTATTCCACCAACTCGCTCCACGCGGCCGTGGTCGAGGTGGTCGCGGAACCGAACGCCAAGATGCGCTACACGACCGTCCAGAACTGGTCGAAGAACGTCTACAACCTGGTCACCAAGCGCGCGGTCGCCTACGAGAACGCACTGGTCGAGTGGGTCGACGGGAACATGGGCTCCAAGGTGACGATGAAGTACCCGTCGGTCTACCTGAAGGGCCGCGGAGCCCGCGCCGACATCCTGTCGGTCGCGTTCGCGAGCCAGGGCCAGATCATCGACTCGGGGGCGAAGGCGGTCCACTCGGCGCCCGACACCTCGAGCAAGATCGTGGCCAAATCGATCGCGATCCGCGGCGGCCAGACGAGCTACCGTGGCCTCCTTCACGTCGCGCCCGGGGCCACCGGCGTCAAGGCCGCGGTCCGATGCGACGCCCTCCTCCCCGACGAAGAGGGACGGTCGGACACCTATCCCTACAACGAGATCCACGAGGAGGACGCGACGATCACGCACGAGGCGGTGGTCGGCAAGATCGGCGAGGAGCAGATCTTCTACCTCATGAGCCGCGGTCTCAACGAGTCGGACGCGATCCACCTCATCCTGATGGGGTTCCTCGCGGAGTTCGCAAAGGAGCTCCCGATGGACTACGCCATCGAGTTGAACCGCCTCATCCAGCTCGAGATGACGGGCGCGGTCGGATAGGCCAGTACCGGCTGCGGTGGGCCGGCCGAGGCCCTACGGCGGCGAGGGGGTCTTCGGTCGAGCCTTCGGGACCCACGGTACGTCCGTGTGCGACTTCACGAGGTCGATCGCCGCGAGCATCGTGGCGTAGGCGAGATTCGCCTCTGCGGCGAGTTCCGTCCGGCCCCGCGGTCCGGGCCGCCCGAGGAGGGCGCGGGCGCTCGCGATCAAGTCCTCGGCCGTCGCGAGACTGGCCGGGTCGCGCACCGCGCCCCGCGGGTTCCGGACGAGTTCGAGGGTCTCGGCGAGGTCGTCCGAGAGCGAGCGGTGGAGTTCACGGAGGACCGGCTCGGGGACGGCTTCCGGATCCAGCACGAGGGGCACGGGCCGGTCTCCGCCTCAGCGCATCTTGGCGTCGAACCGCCACTCGGGGGCCGCCTCGGTTCCGGTGACGCTCAACGGAGGGAGGAGCGGGAACGAAGCTTCGGTCCAGGCGACCTGGCCGCCGTCCCAGCGCGTGCTGAGCGCGGGATAGAGCATGTCGCGCAGGCCCGATACGGGAGCTCGGTCGTAGACGTAGGAGAGGAACCCCTCGCCGATCATCCGGATCGCATCGGTCCGGGGCATGCCGCGGGACTCGAGGTAGAAGACCTTCTCCGGGTCGACGGGGGCGACCGAGGTCGAGTGGGTCGCCTTCACGTCTCGGCAGAGGATCTCGAGGATCGGGATCGTATCGGACCGGGCGCCCTTCGAGAGCAGCATCGCGTGCTCGGAGATGACGGCGACCGTCTTCCGGGCCTCGGGCTCGATGCGGACGAGCCCTCGGCTCATCCCGCGGGCGGAGTCGGTGAAAACGCCGCGCGTGATCGACTGCCCGTGGGTGTCGGTCGAACTGTGGGTCAGGTCGAACGAACTGTCGTACGACTGCTGTCCGGACCCGTAGAACGCCTGGAGGTCCTCGACCGTGGAACCGGGTCCGGTCAGCCGCGTATGGTTGCGCATCTTCGTCCGGTACCCCCCGAGCCCGTTCCACAACCAGGCGAGGCGCGAACTTCGGCCCGTCCGCGCGGTCCGGCGGTAGACCGAGACCGCCTGCAGGTCGGGCGCGTGGACCCCGAGGTAGACGACCTTCGCATCGTCCCCGAGCTCCAGGTCGGAACGGGAGGCGTACAGCCGCTGACCGGAGTGCCCGTTCGGGGTGCTGAAGACCTCCTCGGTCGCCAACAGTTGGCTGTTCTTGCCGGCGTGGATCGACCGGTGGATCGAGAGGGACTCGTGGGATTGGGAGAGGACCGTGACCTCCTGGAGGCGGATCGGCTCGCGGATTCCGTCCGGAATATCGAGTCGATACCCCCGGTTGAGTACCGCGGCAGCGAGTGCGGACAGCCGGTCGGTCAGCTCTTCGGTTCCCCCGCCAAACTCGTCGAGTGACTCCCCGCCGTGGGTCAGGAGTTGGTCGAGCGTCGTCAAGTGCACCCCCAGGCCCCGGAGTCGTTCGGGGACTTCGACGTGGGTCCCCGCGACATCGTGGACGACCCGGAGGGTGCCCGGCAACGGCGGGGGGAGCGCTACGGGGGGGCCCTTCAGCTCGGGGTCGATCTCGGAGAGGTCGACGCCGGTGAAGTATCCGTAGCCCCGGTAGAGGGGGTTCGGTTCGATCGGCAGGGAGAGGAACCGGGCATGGGCTTCCTCCCTCGCCGCCCGCAGGGCAGGCGGGTCGGAGAGCGAGCGCGACAGGCTCCGCACTCGGTCGAGGCTCAGCCATTCCTCGTACCGTGCGGCTGGCGTTGCCATCGGATTTAGACACCTGATAGTGTTTATAAGGTCGCGGGGTTCCCTCTCGGAGAAGTTCGGCCCGGTGTACCGCGCACGCTCGTATTATACCGGAAACCGCGTACGAAGGCTCGGTAGCGAAGATGGCTTACGACATGTACCAGGAGGTCATCCTCCAGCACTACCGGACCCCCAAGAACTTCGGCCCGTTGGAAGGCGCGGACCGGACGGGCGAGGAATCCAACCCCCTCTGCGGAGACCACATCACCCTCCACCTCAAGTTCGACCCGACCTCCCAGAAGATTGAGACCGTCCGCTTCGAGGGGGACGGCTGTGCGATCAGCATGGCGAGCACCTCGATGCTCACGGAACACCTCGTCGGGGTTTCGGTGAAAGACGCCGAGGCGATCACGCGGGACAACGTCCTCCAGTTCCTCGGCATTCCGCTCTCCCCGGTCCGCGTGAAGTGCGCACTGACCGGTTTCACGGCGCTCGGCAAGGCGCTCCATCCGGAACTTCAGAAGCCGGCGGCATGAGCCCCGGGACGTTCCCGTGGTTGGAGAAGCTGCTCCCGAATCCGACCGCACCCGGAGCCGCCCGTGGTGACGGTCGACCCCGACATCTGCGTCCTGTGCGGCCTGTGCACCGGCGTCTGCCCGCCCAATGCGATGGAGCTCACGCCGACCCGGCTCGAGGTCCTGTCGAACTGCACCGAGTGCGGGTGGTGTGTTCCGTACTGCCCGGTCGGGGCCATCACCGGGGGACGGCCGGTCCGGGTCCGGAGCCCCCACCGTGACTGAACCGCAGCCCCCTCCCGACGAGCCCCCGCGGGTTCTGCTCGTCGACCCGTACATGTCGCGTTCCGACCCGATGGAACGCAAGTTCGTGGAGCTGTACCCCTCCCTTGGCCTGCTCCAGCTCGGGGCGTTCCTCCGGGCCCGCGGAACGGATGTCTCGATGGTCGACCTGACGTTCGCCCGAGACCTCACGCCCCTCTCGCGCGCCCTACGTTCGGAACGGCCCCAACTGGTCGGAGTGCACACCAAGACCCTCACCTTCGACCGCTCCGTCGAGATCGCGGCGGAGGCGAAGGCGGCCGGCGCATTCGTCGTCGCCGGCGGGCCGGACTCGGCGACCCGGGTTGAGTCCTACCTCGACGCCGGGTTCGACGCGGTCGTCCCCGGGGAGGGGGAGCTCACGCTCCTCGAACTTTCCCAGAAGGTCCGCGCGGGCCAGGCGCTCGGTGCGATCCCGGGACTCGTCCAGCGCCGCGAGGGTCAGCTCGTTCGCGGCCCTCACCGCCCGTTCCTGAAGGAGCTGGACGCGCTCCCGCTGCCCGCCTGGGACATGGTCGACATGGAGCGCTACCTGGGGGAGTGGCAGAAACGGACCGGGGAGCGTCGGGCCGCGGTGCTGACGTCGCGCGGGTGCCCGTTCGATTGCTCGTGGTGCTCGAAGCCGACCTTCGGACGGACGTACCGCCAGCAATCACCCGCCCGGGTCGTCGAAGAGCTGATGGCGCTCCAGGCCCGGTATCGGGTCGACTACGTCCGGTTCTGCGACGACGTCTTTGGGATCTCCCGACCGTGGATCGACGAGCTCATCCGACGGATGTCCGAAGCCGAGCTCGATCTCCAGTTCGAGTGCCTCGCCCGGGTGGACCTCCTGAAGCCCGACCTGCTGCACAGCCTCCGCGAGGTCGGTCTCGCGCGCGTCTACGTGGGGGTCGAGTCCGGCTCGCAAAAAATGCTCGACCTCATGAACCGGGGCACGAAGCTCCACCAGGTCGAGCGCACCGCCACGGCCCTCCGCGCCGAGGGGATCCGCCAGTTCTGGTTCCTCATGCTCGGGTACCCGGGCGAAACGCTCGAGGATATCGAGGCGACGCTACGGCTGTTCCGAAAATTCTCGCCGGAGGAGTACTCGGTCTCCATCGCCGTACCCATCCCCGGGACGCGGTTCCACCAGACGGTCAAGGACCGCCTGCTGGGGCGCAAGCGCTCGGCGACCAAGGGTTCGGGGGGTCGCTCGCTCCTGTACGAGGCGGCGTTTCCCCAACGCCTCTACCGCTGGCAGCAAGCGCGGTTCGGCTTGGACGCGGCGCTTGGCCGCGCCCGGGACCGTATCTCCCCGGAGCTCGCGACCCAGGTCTCGCGGGTCGCCGACCGATTCCATGAGCGAGTCGCCCGGCCGCTCCTCGTCGGGAAGAACACGGGACGCTCGCGTTAACGCGACGCTCCGTCCTCGCGCGTTCGGGGGTGGACGGGGCACCGTCTCCGCAGCCGGCAGAAGCGACACTTCTCCGGGGATACCGGAGGGATGGGTTTCCGGAGGTGGCCGTACTTGCGGCGGGGCATGGGTCTCGCCGCGGTGCAGAGTGACGGGGGATTTCAACCGGGTGGGATGCGCGGTGGGACGGCCACCTTTTGAGGTCCCGAGCTCCCCGCTGGCGGTGGCAGCGACCCCCGGTCGGGCGACGGTCGAAGGGACGCACCGGTTCGCCGAGCGCGCGGTGCGAGAGCGGAAACTCCCTGCTTCGCACTTCCGGGCCGCTCCCGGACGGGAGAGCCTCTCCTCCCTCGGATTGGGCACCTACCTCGGCGCGCCGGACGCGCCCACCGATGTGGCGGTGGAGCAAGCGGTCGGTCTCTGCATCGCTTCCGGACGGGTCAACGTCCTCGACACGGCGATCAACTACCGGTACCAGCGGGCCGAGCGCAGTGTCGGGCGGGCCCTGCACCGGGCGTTCGACCGCGGAGTGGTGCGGCGGGACGAAGTGTTCGTCTCGACCAAGATCGGCTACCTGGCCCCCGATGCGGAATCGTCGGTGCCGCTCGACCAGTGGGTCTCGACCGAGCTCGTCGGGCCCGGGATCCTCGACCCCGAGGATGTCGTCGACGGGAGCCACGCGATGAGCGAGTCGTACCTTTCCGACCAGTTCCGTCGCAGCCGGGCGAACCTCGGGCTCGAGACCGTGGACCTGCTCTACCTCCACAATGCCCCGGACGCCCAGCTTTCGAGCGTGGGCGAGGTCGAGTTCCTCCGCCGGCTCGAGACCGCGTTCGTCCTGTGCGAAGCCCTGCGTGGGGCCGGCGAGCTCGGTTACTACGGGCTCGCCACCTGGGACTGCCTGCGCGTCCCGCCCAAAGCGGAAGGGCACTTCGGCCTGGCCGAGGCGGTCCGGGTCGCCGAGAGGGCGGGTGGGAAAGAGCACGGGTTCCGATTCGTCCAGTTCCCGTTCAACCTCTCGATGCCCGAGGCGGCCACCTGGCCGACGCAGGTCGTCGGGAGCCGGGCCGTACCCCTCTTCGAGGCGGCCCTCCACCACGGGATCGGCTGCTTCACGAGCGTCCCCCTCCTCCAGGGACGGTTGACCCGCGGGAAGGTGCAGCCGGACGGGCTGAGCGCGGCGCAGACCGCCCTTCAGTTCGCGCGGTCGGCGCCGGGCAACCTGGCCCCGCTCGTCGGGCAGAAGACGCCCGAGCATCTCTCCGAGAACCTCGAGCTCGCGAGCCGCCCGCCGTGGAGCGAGGCGGAGTTCCGGGCCCGGCTCACGTAGGTTCGCCGGCCGCCTCGTCCGCGGGGGAACCCGTTCCGGGCCCGCGGAGGACGGAACGTCCCTCGGCCTTCTCGACCCAGACGACCCGTTGGGCGACCGACTCGAGCTCCCGTTCGTGGGAGACGAGCAGGACCTGGGGCAGGCCGAGTTCCTCGAGCAGCTGACCCATGCTCTGGACCTGTTCCGGGGAGAACCCGTCGGTCGGCTCGTCCAGGAGCAGCGAGTCGAGGCGGAGGTGCCCCGCCGACCGCACCACGCGGGCCAGGGCCAGCCGGTAGGCGAGCGCCAGGCTCGTCCGTTCGCCTCCGCTCAGCGCCTCGGCCGGGGTCCATACGCCGCGGATCTCCGCCGCCGGAGAGAAGCCGGAGTCGGTGACGGCCAGCATCTCGGGATCGTCGATCAGGGCAGCGAAGTAGCGCTGGAAATGGTGCTCGAAGTCGGCCTGCGCCCGCTCGAGCACGCGGGCCTCCATCGTGAGGACGGCGTCGTGGAACCCCCCGCTCAGCCACACCGCCTTCGCGTCGGTGGTGTCGGCCACCTCGACCAGGCGCGCACGCTCCCGCTGGCCTTCCTCGGCCCGGGTCTTCCGCTCACGGAGCGAATCGAGCTGCGTGGCCCACCGGGTCAGCTCCTGGGTCACCTGCTGCCACGCCGTCTCCGCACCCTGGCGCCGGCGGGAGGTCTCCTCCGCCGCCGCCCGGGCCTCGGGCTCCCGGGCGAGCGACGACTCGATCTCCTCGAGCCGCGCGGCGCGAGCGCTCCTCCGGGAACGCAGCACTTCGACCTCGCCGGCGGCCCGAGCCGCGTCCGAGGAGAGCGACCGGAGCCGCTCCCGCAACAACGCGACCCGCTCGTGCGCCCGCTCGGAGGACTCGAGCCGGGTCCTCGATTCGGAGAGCGCCTGGTCGGCCGAGAGAAGCCGGGCACGGTGCCGGGCGAGGTCGGCCTCCGCCGGTACCAGCTGGTCCGCCTCCCGTCGGACCGATTCGAGAGAGACCCGGCTCTCCACGAGCGCCGTCTCGGTCCGGCGGTAGGCGTCCTCGGCGGTAGTGAGCCCTTGCTCGAGGTCGGTCCGCCGGCGGGCCCCTTCGGACCATCGCTCGAGCTCCCGTTCGAACAGGTCCCGGTCCTGCCGGAGGGACTCCCAACGGCGGCGGGCGAGCTCGCTCGAACGCACCTCGTCGTCGGCGAGCCCCACCGCCTTCTCCGCTTCCTCGCGGTGGGTCGAGAACTCGGTCGAGTGCACCGTCTGCCCGCACCGGGGGCAGACCCCCTCGGCGACGAGCTCGTCCAGTTCGGAGAGGCCGCGACGCGCGACCGCGGCGGCTTCGCGCGCGTTCGTCTCGTGGGCCCGCGCGTCGAGGAGTTGCCGGTCGATGTCGACGAGGGAGAACGGGGTGGGCGGGCTCGGCTCCGCGCCCACGACACCGCCGACGATCTCGGCAAGCCGGGCCCGGGCGCGCTCGACCTGGGTTCGCGTCCGCTCCTCCTCCCCGCCCAGGGATTTCAAGCGACGCTCGAGCTCCCCGATACGTGTGTGGGCGACCGTGAGCAGCCCCGAGGCCGAGGCGCGCTCCTCGACCTCCTTCCGGAGCCGGGCCACCTCCTCCGCGGCGGTGATCGTCTCCTTCCGGAGGCTCGCGGCGCGGCCGGCGATGAGCTCCTGTTCGCGGATCTCCAACGTTACCTGGTCGACCTCACGGATCTGCTCGGTCCGGGCCTGTTCCCGGGCCTCCAGCGCGCGCAGGTCGGCCGAATCCTCTTCCCTCAGCGTGGTCCGGATACGGCGGTCGGCGTCCAGGCGGTGCAGCGCCTCCTGGGCCGCCGCGGCGTCCGCCAGGGCCCGGGTCCGCTCCTCGTCGAGACGGACCCGGCGAACGTCACCGGCCGAACGAAGCTCCTCGACGCGTCGGATCTCGAGCGACGCCGCCTGGAAATCTTCCGTGAATCGGCGGAGGAGCTCGGCGCTGCTCCGGAGGGCAGCGGCGGTCTGCCGGAGGTCCCGGGCGACCTCCTTCGCATTCTCCGCGGCGATGCGGTAGCGCTCCACCCCCAGCGCCCGACGGACCGTCTCCAGCCGTTCCTTCGGGGGGGCCGAAAGGATCTCGCGCATTCGCTCCTGAGGGATGTAGACCGCCCACCTCCAGAGGTCGGAGTGGGCCCGGGGGTTGGGGTTGTCCCGAAACCCGAGCAGCTCGATGACCTGTTGTCGGAGCTCGGTCGCGGAGTAGCTCGTGGTCGCGCCGTCCTGGCGATAGGAGATGCGCCCGGGCTCGAACGTCTCCTTGCCCTTCCGCCGGACCCGTCGGAACGTTCGGAGGACCTCGTAGCGATGCTCTCCGTCCTCGAGGGTCACCTCGACCTCCGCCTCCGACGCCCCATGGCGGACGAGGAACGTCGCCTCGATCTCGGCCGTGCCGAACAGCGCCATCTCGACCGCGTAGAGCAGGCTGGTCTTGCCGGCGCCGACGTCCCCGACAAGGAGCGTCGTCCCCGGAGCCAGCTCGAGGGTCGCGTCCGCATAGCTACGGATGTTGCGTACTCGAATCCGGGAGATACGCACGGAACTCTCCTACCCCTCCAGCGCGTCCGGAACATCGAGGAGCCTTCGGGCGTCGGCCCTCCGGGCGTTGGAATAATCGAGGCTCGACTCCCCCTCCGCTTTCGGGACGCCGAGGGCCGCGAGGAGGTCGTGGACCAACCGCTCCCCTTCGGCCCCCGCGAGCCAGCCGGGCCGGCCCTCCGCGGGTCCCAGCAGCCGATCCACCTCCTCCGATTCCACGGCGCTCTCGGCGACCGGCGCCCCGGGATCCGGAGCGCTCCCCTCGACGTCCCGGACATCGACCTGTACGGTCACGCCCTCCCGGCCGAGGACCTCCCGGGCCGGGCCAAGATCGAGGGGCGAGACCTTGCCCGACGCGAGGGCGCCGTGCAGGCGGGGCAGGACCAGGGTCCCCGCCGGGGCTCCCTCCTCCCGTACGCGCGCGATGACGAGGGCGGCGATCGCGTCGGGGGTGCGCCCCGACACGTCGATGTCGACGGTGCGGATCGTCCCTGGCTCCATCGTGTCGACCATCTCGACCGACGCGCGTCCGTCCTCCACGGTGACGATCGCGAGCCCTCGATGGGTCCGGCCCGCCTCCCCGTTCTCGATGTCCGTCCGGCTCGTGCCGAAGACGGCGCCCGGGTTGACGAGGAGGCCTCCGCCGGGCCCCGTGCCGACGTAGGTGAAGTGAATGTGGCCGCCGGCGTAGTACCCGCACCCCGGCGGTAGGTCCTCGACCCGGATCCCGTGGATCTTGTCGCGTAGATGGGCGGGGAGGTACTCCTCGACCGCCGCGTGAAACTGGAAGATCTTGAACCCGGAGGCGGCGCAGAATTCCCGGGAGTCCATAGAGCGGAAGTACTCCCGGTCGAGCCCATGGGAGCGCCCGGAGATGCCCGCGATGACGACCCCCGTCGGCCCGTCGAGGGTCCAAGGAAGGGTCCATCCCGAACCGTCCGCACGCACGGCCTCGGGGGCGACCCGTACGAACACCCCCGCTTCCGCGAGCACATCCAACCAGCTCGTCCGATGGGCGACATAATCGTGCGAGCCGTAGATCACGTAGATCCGATGTCCCGCCTCCACGTACCGACGGAGGGCCGCGGCGACGGGAGCGGCTTCGGAAGGCTCCGGCGCGGGAGTGTGGAACAGGTCGCCGGAGATCAGAAGGAACTCCGCGCCACGCTCCGAAGCGACCTCGATCGCGCGGAGCACGCTCCCTCGGAGCCGGTCGCGAAGAGCAGGATTCCTCGCCCAGGCCCCGACGTGGGCGTCGGCCAGATGGGCAAAGACCAACCGGCCCATTTCTCCTGCCTACGGGGGCGACGTGGCGGACGGCTTGGGGCGGGTGGGGGAGCTCGCCGCAGGGGGAGCCCCATCCTGGATCCGCTTGGCCAATGCGGCGACCAGACCGGATCCTGCACCCATCGCCAGCAGCCCGAACAGCAACATGTCGTCCGAGCCACCCATGCCCGCCGGGGTACGCGGCGCGGAGGGTGCGGTGGGGGCGTTCACCGCGGAGACCCCCCTCGACCGGCTCGCGGCCATCAGCGCCTGCCGACCGGCTTCCGAACGCTGGAGCATCCCCTGCATGATACCGAACAGCTCGGTCGCCTCCTCCATCGTGATCTGACGGGATCGGAGCCGCCCGGCGAGGTAGGAGTAGCGGGCGTTGGGGTTGGCCGCACCGCCGGAGGCGGGCGGAGGAGAAGTTGGGTTGTTCGGATCCCACATGGCCCGCGACCGACGCCTACGGCCGCGCCTGATTTGAAGGGGACGGGGTCCCCGAACGATCCGCGGTCCGAGGGGTTATAGCGGGCACCGACCTGAACGGCCCGATGAGTCCTCCCGCCGAGACGAGTGCGCCCGAAACTCCCGAGCGGGACCGGCACGTGCATGTCCGGATGGCGGACGAGCGGACCTCGATCTACGACCTCATCACCGAGTACCTGGAAGCGGCCGGAAAAGCGCCCGACTGGTTCTGGCGCACCGCGGGGCGGCTCGAAGGGACCGAACCGGACAACCTCGAGGATCTCCTCGCGAATGCGTTCGAGGCGGGCGCATTCATCGCGCACGACCATCCCGAGGACGTCGAATTCAAGTGGGTCACCGAGGAAGAGTGCGAGCGCGAGCGGCGCCGAGAGGAACGCGGCGAGCAGCAGCGCGAGGCCGCCAAGAAGGACCGCACGAGCCTCAGCCACTATGCGTGATTGGGCCGGACCGGGCCCCTTCGAACGCGCCCGCCAACCGCAAAGGATTCGAATGCCGACGACTGGCCAACATTTTCGTAGTGTTCGGGGCCCAGGGGTGGCTTGGGCTCGGTTATTCCGAAGCCCATATCGCGGGACCGCGTCTTGGGTACGGGTGTCCCATGGCATCCGAGGCTGAGCCGGCGCGCGATTCGAATCGCGCCACCGGCCTCGGTTGCCTCCTGCTCGTCGGGTTCATGCTCGTCTCGGCGCTAGGGGCGGCGTACCTCGGTGCTCCGGCTTCGGCCGCCGCCGTCGCCGGGAGCGGGGGGGCGCCGGCGCCCTCCGGGTCGCCCTCCTCCACCCCCTCGTCGGCCGGAGATGCCCCCAGGACCTTCAACGGGTCAGGGTCCGAAACTCCGAGCTGGGTCAACCTGAGCCTCTCGGTCGGCCT
>JBEKJG010000034.1:0-15985 GCA_050011355.1 Thermoplasmata archaeon
CGCCCCCCTGTTTTTCCCCCCCGGAACGGGCCCGGGAGGCCCCCGTCAGGGACTCGGGAGGCCGCCCGTCAACGGAAGCTCGTAGTGGAGGAACTCCCGGTCGAGGATCCAACCCGACGCCTCGTAGAGCCGCTGGGCGGGATTGTCTACCGCGGTGGACAGCTCGAGATAGTGGGCGGCCTGCTCCCGTCCATGCTCGCGGGCGGCGGCGAGGAGGCTGGCTCCGACCCCCTTATGACGGGCCTCCGGTGAGACGAAGAGGTCATTCAAAACGAAGATCGGTCCGAGGGAGATGGACGTGAACGACGGGTAAAGTTGGGTGAGGCCGACCGCGGTCCCCCGGTCTTCGGCGACCAATACGACCGATTCGTTCCGGGCGAGCCGCTCCGAAAGGAAACGCCGCCCGGTGGAGGGGTCCGACGGCTGGCCGTAGAACTGCCGGTACCCGTCAAAGAGTCTCGACAGTGCGTCGAGGTCCGCCGGCACCGCGCGTCGGACGGTGAGCCCGGGTTCGGGCCCGGGGGTGCTCGCAGGACGCGGCCCGGTGGATTTTCGCGGCCGTCGCACAAGCTCTCCTCCGCAATTCGGGCACACGAACTTCAGCTGCCGCACGCACGTCGCACAGAAGGTGCACTCGTGCGCGCAGTGGTACGCCGCACCCTCAAGACTCACCGGGACGTGGCATCGCCCGCATTCACTTCGAAACTCCATGGCCTCCCATAGAGCCGGGCGTGATTAGCCGTTCGAGCGGCCCGGAGGGGGAAGGACGAATCCATCGCACGACGAATCGGGGGGCGACTGCGTTCGGCCGGTTCCCTCCGCCGAAAGTGTACCGGGGGAGAGCTCGTCGGTACACCGGGCCCGTATCCCCCGCCCTGGGACTAAATAGGGACCCGCCGTGGCGCGGTCGGGGCCGGTCCGAGGGCGGGCGAAGTGGAGATTCGATCCTTCGAACCGCAGGACGAGGAGGCGGTCGTCGATCTATGGCGTCGTTGCGGTCTCCTCCGTCCCCAGAACGACCCCCACCAGGACATCCGTCGAAAGATGGCCGTTCGCCCGGACCTCTTCCTCGTCGGAGTAGCCCGCGGGAGGATCGTCGCATCGGTCATGGCTGGTTACGAGGGGCATCGTGGGTGGTTGAACTACCTCGCGGTGGATCCGGACCACCGGCGGAAGGGACTGGGCCGAACGATCGTCGAGGAAGCGGAGCGTCGGTTGCGTGGCGCGGGGTGCCCCAAGGTCAACCTGCAGGTCCGCACTACCAATTCGGACGCGATCGAGTTCTATCGCCGGATCGGGTATGGTGTGGATGAGGCCATCAGTATGGGGAAACGCTTGGAGAACGACGACCCGACCGGGTGACCGACCTCGGCGGTTCGGTCAGGAGCCCGGGCCCACGTCGGACCGTTGCGCATAGTTTGTGACCGCGACCCCCGCCATCATGATGGCGAGTCCGACCAACGAGACCACGATCGCCGAGATCCGGTCGGCGAGGAAGACCCCGACGACGAAGATGGTGAGACCCGTCAGCATCCCGACGATCCCCAGGAAACGGAGCACGGACATCGGCGCCCGACGCCTAGCGCTCCGGTCGGATAGGCTTGGGTACCCCGGTCCGGGGATGGGCCAGGGAGTGCTCGGGGATATGGACACGGGGGGATTTGAACCCCCGACCTCTGCTTTGCGAAAGCAGCGATCTTCCGCTGATCTACGTGCCCAGCGGCGCGAGGGAGGGCCGACCCACTTTAAGGACTTCTGACCGCGGGGCGGTTGGCGGAGGCCCCGCCGGGTCTCCGGTCCTAGAGTCGACCGCGTCCCGTCGCAACGAACGGGTGAGCTAAGAGTCTAGGTGGCCATGGCGGCGAGCGGCGCCGTTCGGGTCTCGGCGTCCGACCCGCTCCGTGGTGTTCGGGGCGGGGGCGCACGGGACCGGGGCTCCGAGGGCGAAGATGGGGGGGGAGGCCGCGACCCGCCGGCGGACTTGACCGGAGGGTGGGTGATCGCGGTCAGGCGGTGCTCGTCCGAGTCATACCGGAACAGCTCGGCGTACCGACCCCAGTTGACGATGTTCTGGACCGCGTCCTCGAGGGGGGCCTGCGCGAGCGAAACGATGGAACCGAGCTCCTCGTCGCTCAGTTGGCGGTCCGGGGCCCGGTCGAGCGCCCGGAGGAGGGTGCGGAAGAGCGTAGTGCGGGAGAGCTGATCCCGGAGGATCGACTTCCGGTCGCGGATGGTGGCCGCCAGGAACTTCTTGCCGAGGTCGGTGAGGGTGGCGTTCCCGTCGGAGACCTTGACCAATTGGAGCACCGCGGCGTAGTCGACGGAGGGAAGGATCTCGTCGATCTCGAGGTCGAGGTCGTCCGCCAGTCGCGCCACGTCCTCGGACCCGTTGTGGGAGTTCACCAGGACCAGCAGCCCCATCATCTCGGTCGGGCTGCACTTCGGATAGCTCGTTGCCAACGCTGCTCCTCGGAGGAGAAACCGACCGGGAACGCACCCTATAAGGGTTGTGAAGACGAGGGAGCGGCCCCGGGAGCTGCGCCCGCCGTCGGTCGCAGGGTGCCACTTTCGGTGATGAGCGAGTACACCCGGTCCGTGAGGTCGTAGAAGGCGGAGGACTTCCGGTCGCGGGGGCGCGGCAGGTTGACATCGACCTGTTCCAGCACGTGGGAGGGGCGGCGGGCCATGACCACGATCCGGTCCGCGAGCTGGATCGCCTCCTCGATGTTGTGGGTCACGAGCACGACCGCTTCGGGGGGAAGTTGGGGGTCCCTCCACAACTGAAGGATCTCTTCCCGAAGACTTTCGGCGGTGAGGGGGTCGAGGGCGCTGAACGGCTCGTCCATGAGGAGGACCGCCGGTTCGACCGCCAGCGCCCGCGCGAGGCCCACCCGCTGACGCATCCCACCGGAAAGCTCCCGGGGATAGGCCTCCTCGAACCCCTCGAGTCCCGTGACCGAGATGTACCGTTCCGATTGCGCGCGGATCCGGTCCGGTGCCCAGCCCAGCGCCTCCAAGCCGAAGGTGACGTTCTGGGAAACGGTGAGCCATGGGAGCAGCGCGAAGTTCTGGAAGACCATCGCCATCTCGTGGCAGACGCGTTCGACCGGCTTGTCCCGGAAGTAGATCTGGCCCGAGGAGGGGTGGTCCAGGCCCTGAATCAGGCGGAGGAGGGTCGATTTGCCGCAGCCCGAGGGGCCGACGATGGCGAGGAAGTCCGCGTCCTTGACGTCGAACGTGATCCCTTCCATAATCGACATCGAGCCGTGGCGGGAGGCGAAGCTCTTGCTGACGTGGTCCAGACGGATCAGCGCCATCCGTTCCTCTCCCGCGGCCCCCGGTCCCGGTGCCCCTCAGTCGTACCGGTACTTCTCGACCGCACGGCGGTACAGCGGCTTCCATATGAGTTCGTTGATGGTGATGACCGTCAGCACCAGCGTGAGCAGGGCGGCGACCATGAGTGGGAGCCCGTTCGGTTCGGCGTAGCCGATGTCGATCGAGGAACCGACGCCCAGGAGCTGGAACTTCTGGGAGGTTCCGACGTTGAGGTATTCGGCCACGATCAGCGTGTTCCACCCGCCCCCGAACGCAGTGATCGAGCCGGTGATGAGCGCAGGGAAGATCCCCGGCAAAAGTACCTTGGTGAAGAATCCCCGGCCCTTCACCCCGAACGACCGCGATGCCTCCTCCAGGTCGGGCGGCAGCGACCGGATCCCGGAGAGGAGGTTGAAGAAAAGGTACCAGAGCATCCCCGTCATCAGCATGAGCACGGCGGCCCCCTCCCCGCTGATGTACGGCAGCAGCTCGAAGATGATCACCGGAAACAGCGCGGTGGCCGGGAACGACGCGACCACCTCGACGATCGGTAGACCGACCCGGGCCGCGTGGGGGCGGCGCGACATCAGGATCGCGAGGGGAAGTGCGATGGACATGCAGAACGCGAACGCGACCACGACGCGGACGAGCGAGGAGCCCATCGCGAGGGGAAGGTCCAGGATCTGGGACCGGACGGAACCCACGATGGGCGTCGAGAAGACGTCGAAGATGGCCACGATGATCGCGATGAGGAGCAGCCAGACCGCGACCAGGATCCCCCCGAGGATCCCGTAGTACAGGACCGGACGGTTGCCCTCCGTCCGTCGGCGACCGGTCGCAGAACGGAACGGGATGGCGGCGAGCTGCACCAGTGGGGTGCTCACTCGGGTGACCCCCGAGCGTACGCCCCGGGTGATGTAGGCCGCGGCCCGGCGGAATCGGGTCCGGGTGGCGCCCATGTTGTCCACCTCCCCCTCGCCGGAGGGGGACTGGTCGTAGCGGAACCGTTCCGCAAAGTGGCCGAGCGGCCGCCAGACCCCGAAGTCGAGCAGCGCGATGAGGATGACCAGGAGGACGAGGCCCGTGAGGAAGGCCGTGCCGTTGTGGTTGCCGGCCGCAAAGGAAAGGTAGCTCCCGATCCCGGGAAGAGCGCCGCCCTTGTTGGTCGTGAAGATCTCTGCCTCCACCAGGAAGAACCAGCCGGCGGTCCAGGAGAGGACCGAGTTGTAGACGAGACGGTTGACCATCGCGGGGAACAGTACCTGACGAAACCGCTGTATTCCACGAACCCCGAACGAGTCGGTCGCTTCTCTCAAGTCGATGGGGAGGGTCTTGACCGACTCGTAGACGCCGAAGACCATGTTCCAGGCCATGGAGGTGAAGATCAGGAAGACCGAGGCGATGTTCGGGCCGACCCAGCTGTTCGGCGTCAGGCTGGCCAGGGCGACGATCGCCACCGGGAAGAATCCCAGGATCGGAACGGACTGGAGGATGTCGAGTACCGGGATCATGACGCGCTCTCCCTGGCGACGGGTGGCGGCGTAGTACCCGTACGCGAGCGCGAAGCCGAGGGAAGCCGCGTAGGCCGCGCACATTCGGAGGAACGAGTACAGCAGGTCCACCGTGGCCGTGGGGAGGTACCCGACGGCGCCCCCCAGCGATATCCCGAGCGTGGCGGCAGTCACCCCGCCGGCCAGGATCGGTGTGAGCAGGTAGAGCAGAGCGGAGCGGTGGGTCCCCTGCCACCAGGCCGACGGGGCCGGGGGAGTGTCAGCCGCGGAGCGAGCCGGTCCGCGCCCTCGACGTTCGCTGACCCTGCGATCTTCCTTCTGCAGCGAGCGATCCGAAGTGTCGAGCGCCATGCGTCCCCCCGGACATGGACGAGTCGCGGACGAAGCCAGCCTATTTGTGACATTTGGTCGAACGCGACCCCGTCAGAGCTTCAGAATCCGGTCCAACCTGGGGAGGGGGAGAGGCCTTCCCCCTCGCGCCCGGAACGACGTCCGGGCGCTCCGGGGGAGCTGGGGGCGCTGTAATGAGGGCCCGACGTCCGTACATTCCCTCACGAACATGACGGGCACCTGTCCAGACTGCGGAACGGCCATGGAATTCGAGACTCGAACGACGACGGTGCAATCCGGCACCTGTGGGGGATGCGGCCACCAACTCGCCGTGTTCCAGGCCGGGGCCGTCCCGACCACGGTCGGGGTCGCGGAGTCGGAGGGGAGCCCTGCGGCCGAGCCCGCGCGCTCCTGGAAGACCGCTGCCGCCCCCGTGGGGCCACCGTGCCAGGCTTGTGGTGCGGCGCTCACCTTCCGCTCGGCAGGCGGACTGGGAATCGAAGCGACCTGCTCCGGGTGCGGCGCTGTCTCGTCCTACGTTCCGGCGGGCATGGCTCCCCCCCGAGAGTTCGCCCGGCGCGGCGCGCCGCGCCCCGAACGGGACGAGCGCCCCGACCGCTCGGACGATTCCGGCCCGGGATTCCGCAGTTCCAATGCACGACCCTGCCGCGAGTGCGGCGGGCCGCTCCGGTTCTCGACCGCCCCCGACGGTACGATCTCCGGTGAATGCGGTTCGTGCGGCAACCGGTTCACCCTCCCACCCCGTCGCGACTTCGACGGAGGAGGGCGGGGTGGCGGTGGCGGCGGACGTCGGTTCGAGCGGGGACCCCCTCGCGGCAAATTTGGGGGCCGTGGGGGATCTCGACCTTTTGGGCGACCCCCAGGCGGCGGATTCCGTCGCCGCGAGAGCTCAGACGACGGCGACGGGGATGAGCGGCCCCGGCGACGGCCCCGGCGCGAGTGAATCTCCTCCCAGCCCCCCACCGCGGTCGCCGTGCGGCTCCCGATCGGCGACGGGGCTCGCCCGGGCCGCCGGGGGCCAGCGACGATTAGCGCCCCGAAGAGCGCTGTCCGGAAGCGAGGGATCCGGTGACGCGCATCTCGCTCTGGGTTAAACCCGGCGCCGGGGCCGACCGGCTTTCCTGGGACCTGTGGAGAAAGTGTTGGTCCGTCAGCTGCCGGGCGCCGCCCAGTTCGGGCCGGGCGAACGAGTCGGTCCGCGAGCTGATGGCCGATTGGCTGGACGTCCCTCGATCCTCGGTCCGATGGGTCCGAGCCGGCGCGTCGCGCACGAAGACCCTCGAGGTGGACGGCCTGACCGACCACGAGGTGTCGGGACGACTGCACCGAGTCCGCGACCGAGCGTCGTCTCGAAACCCACCTTCCGGAGCGTGAGTGGCGGACCGCACAAGGGAATGTTTTATCAACGGCTCCCCGCTGGCTCGCGCTGTAGCCCCGTAGTGTAGTGGCCAATCATGCGAGACTCTGGATCTCGCGACGCAGGTTCGAAAGCCGCGGGGGTACGCGAGCCCGCGGCCCGAAACTCCTGCCGGGGCTACTCCGCGCTTCGTCCCTTCTTTCCTGTGCGGGGGTGCTCCAGCTCGGCCAATCCGCCGGCGTCCGCCGGTGGGGCTACCGAGGCAGGGCTTAGGACCCTGTTGCCTAGGGCATGCGCCGGTTCAAACGGCTCGCCGGTCCTCGGGGCCGGCGGCCGGAAACTCCGGCCCCCCGCACTCCGCTGAACGAACGGGGACGAAGTATGGCGATGGCAGGACACGTGCCCACGCCGGAAGAGATCCTCCGACTGGACGAGCCGGGGGCCGACGCCCTGCTCGACCGGCTCGAGCGAACCGTGCCGGTCCACCCCCCCTTCGTACGGATTCCCACCACGTCGCTACGCGAGGCGATCGTCTTCGGGGACACGCACGGCGACTGGCGGTCGGTCCTCGAGATCGAGCGTCGGTTCTTGGCCGGGGGAGTCCGGCGACTGTTGGTAGGGTTGGGGGACTATGTCGACCGCTCCCCTCCGGACTGTGGGGAGGGCTCGGTCGCCAGCGCCCTGCACCTGCTCTCCCTCGCCGCCCAGGCCCCTGACCGAGTGTTCCTCATCCAGGGGAACCACGAGACCACCCGACGCATTCCCACGCTCCCGCACGACCTCCCGGAGGAGGTCGATTCCCTCTGGGGTCCGGAGGCGACCCGGTGCACGCGGATCGAAGCGCTCCTCGAGCGCGGACCGTTGGCCGCCGTCCTCCCCGAAGGGGTCTACCTTGCCCACGCCGGCTTCCCGCTCGTCGGCTCGAAGGAGGAATGGGACCGCGCGTTCGACGCCCTGGACGACACGCAGCTCGCCGCGCTCGTCTGGGCCGAGTGCGACGCATCGCGGTACCGCCGCGGAGCCGCCCCGACCTGGGGCGGGCGGGACCTCGAACGGTTGCTGCGGGCGACCGGAGTGCGGGTGTTTCTTCGGGGCCATGACCCGGACCTCACCGGCCGCCCGCTCTATGACGGGCGGTGCCTCACGCTGCATACCACCCGCATCTACGAGCGGTTCGGCGGGGTCCTCGTCGCCCGGTTCCCGCTGGGCCGACCGATCGAATCGATCCGAGACATGCTCCTCGAGCACCTGCCGACCGAAGGTCAGACCTTCGAGCCCGTGGTCTAGGTCCGTTCTTCCCGTTTCGCAGCCCGCGTCGGGCGCTATTCTCCGCCGTAGATCTTCCGTTCCGCGACCCGGACGGCGTCGGCGGTCCGGCGGCTCGCATAGAAATCGAGCCGCTCGCGGTTGATCGTCAGGAACCCGTCTCCCCCGCGGAACCCGTCCAACAGTCGCGCGGCCTCGGTCCGTTGACCGAGCACGTAGAGCGCTGCGCTGAGGGCCTCCACCGTGTTCAGTTCGGCGATGCGGCCAAAGTGCTGGGGGTTCCCCGCGACGAGGATCGGGAGTCGCCGATGGATCCCCCCGTCGTCGACCGGGAGTCCCGGCAGGCTTCCGCGGCTCTCGATCCGGTTCCAGGAGCAGTCCACGGCGAGGACGCCCCCGCGTCGGGCCATGGAGCGGTCGGCTTGGGAGAGCGGGTCGGGCGCATGCGGGTCGAGGACGATCGGCGGGGGTCGCAGGCTTGCGATCCGTCGGACCGAACGGGCGAGCCCCCGGTGAAGCAGACGACGGCCGGTGCAGGCCTTGGGGTGGTCCTCCCCCGCGAGGAGGAGCAGGAGCGGGATCGCGGGTCTAGGCGAGGGGCTCGGCGTACTCTCGGAAGATCGCATGCAGGTCTCGGGTCAGGCGGAGCGCCTCGGTCTTCGGCCGCTGCCACAGGTTCCGGCCGAAGATGATGCCGGTCGCGCCGGCGTCCATCGAGGAGCGCACCTTCTCGAGCAGCTCGGCGTCCGCGACCTTCTCCCCGCCGGAAACGAGGACGAGGCTGCGGCCGGCGCTCTCGACGACCTTACGGAACATCTCGAAATGGGAGAGCTGGAGCGTGTTGTACGGCGGAGGGCTGTCCTTGTCCTTCTCCGACGGGACCGGGTAGTTCACCTTGACGATGTCCGCGCCGAGCTCGAGCGCCACACGGGCAGCGTAGTCGACCGCGTAGAGGCTCTCCTTTCCCCCCTTCTTCGCGACCGCTTCTCCGCGGGGGTAGGCCCAAACGATCACGGGCATGCCGAATCGGTCCGCCGCTTCGCGGACCTGGCTGAACTGCAAGAAGTCCCGGTCCTGGGCCGGGGAGCCGACGTAGATCGTGTAGCCCACCGCGTCCGCGCCGAGCCGGACCGCGTCCTCGACCGTCCCCGTCAGCGAGCTGAACGACTGGGCGTCGGAGGGGATCCCCGTCTTGCCGTTCAGCTTGAGGATGAGCGGGACGTCCCCCGCGTACTCGTGGAAGTACTTCTCCGCGAGGCCGATGTGAAGGGCGATCGCGCTGAAGCGGCCCTCCTTCGCGAGCTCGTACTGATAGGAGGGGTCGAGGGAGGCCGGATTGGCAAAGAAATCGACCGGACCGTGCTCGAGGCCCTGATCGATCGGCAGGACCAGGAGCGTTCCGCCGCCGGGGCCGTAGTCGTACAGGAGCCGCTTCAGTCGGGTGCGCTTCCCCGGGGAGAGGCCCAGTTTGGACAGGGGCACCCGCCCGTAGCGGGGGTTCCGGGTCGAGGGAGGGGGCGTGCCGGCGCCGGGAGTGCTCGACGGGGACCGAATCGTCGGCTCGCTCATGCTGCGACCTCGGGGGCGGGCACTGGGCCGCGCGATTTAATGCTTGGTCCCGGGGGGAGAACGCCCTCCGGCAACGGGTCGGTCCCGGAAGGATTAACCGCCGCCCCACGGTGGGTACTGCCCCGGAGGAGAACCCGGGATCCGGATGCGTCCTCAGGTCGTAATCGTCGCCACGCTCCTGCTGAACGCGTCGCTCTTTGCCGTCAACCTGACCGTCGCCCTTCTCTCGGGCAGCCGGGCGGTCCTCTCCCAGGCGATCTACACGGTCACCGACCTGGTGGGCAGTGCCTTCCTCCTCTGGGGGCTTTACCTCTCCCGCCGGGCGGCCGACTACGACCGGCCGTTCGGGCACGGGCGGGAGCGCTTCTTTTGGGCATTCGTGTCGATCGTCGTCACGTTCACCGTGGCGGGGCTGCTCGCCCTCACGGTGGGCTTTGAACAGATCGTCAGTCCCGCGAAGATCACCCACATCGGGTACGGCCTAATCGTCGTCGGCGGAACGGTCCTCGCGAGCATCGCCGGGATCTATGTCACACTGCGCGAGCTGCGCCACTCCCGGGAGACGCTCGCCTCCCTGCTCGCCTCGGCCAACCAGGGGTTGAAGTCGATCTTCTACCAGGACCTGGTGGCGATCGTCGGCGCCATCGCGGCGTTCATCGGGCTGTTGATCGTCTACCGAACCGGGGACGACGCGGTCGACGGGCTTACCGCGGTGGTCGAGGGGATGATCCTGTTCGCGGCCGGGGTGGTCCTCAGCGCGGAGAGCCGCGAGTACCTCGTCGGTCGGGCGTTGCAACCCGCCGATACACGCGCGATCCTCTCGATCGTTGAACGGGACCCCCGGGTCGCGAAGGTCCGGGACGTCCACTCCATGCTCATCGGCCCGGAAGATGCGCTGCTCGCGCTCCGCATCAACTTCCAGGACGGCCTCACGACCGACCAGATCGAGCAGGCGATCGACCAGGTTACCGCCGCCATCCGGCAGGCCCGACCGAGCGTTCACCACGTGGTCATCGAACCGGAGTCGTAGCCGGACTGGCCACCACCGGGCGCTCGCGAAGACGCGCGACGGTGAGCACGATGAGCCCGGCGGAGACCGCCCCGAAGAACAGGTAGATCCCTGGGTTCCCGTAGTGGGAGTACAGTCCCGTGGACGCGATCAGCCCGACGAGCATCCCGAGCGAGATCGTGAGAGAGTAGATCGCCATCGTGGTCGCGCGGCTCATCTCGAGGGTCAGGTCCGCGAGGGCGGCCAGGGCGGCCGGTCCGTAGGCGAGGGCGAGGATCACGCTCACCCCCAGCCCGGCGAGGACCGGGTCAGAGACCCCCCACGCCAATAGGAGCGAGGCGCAGACCATGGCCCCCACGAACCCGGTCGCTCCGACCGTCATGAGGCGGTTGCGGCCGAACCGGTCCGCAAGGCCGCCGTAGTACGGCTGCGTGACGACCAGGAGGGCGCCACCCCCTCCGATCGCGACCGCGAGGTATGAGGTCGAGATCCCGATCCCTTCCGCGGCCGTCCCGAGGAAGACCAGCGCGGTGCCGATGAGCATGTAGATGACGAGCCAGGGCAGCGTGACCAGCAGGACGCTGCGACGGAAGGCGGTCCGGAGGACGTTCGCGAAATCGTACCGAGTGGTCCCGTGGTAGACCGGTGCCCCACGCAGGAGCGTGAACGTGACCCCGAGCCCGCCCGCGAGCGCCGCCGCCCCTCCCGCGAAGACCAGGTCGAGGCGGTCGTTGGGAAGGAGGCCGAGCAGGCCGAACCCGACCGCGAACCCGCCGACCCATCCGAAGAGGTTCATGGCGTCGAACCGACCCATCTCGTACCCGCGGTGCGACTCGTCCGCCCGGTCGCCGACGACCGCGAGGCTGGCAGCCAGGATGGCGCCGCTCGCGACCCCGAAGATGAGGTTGATCGCCCCGAGCGCGTACCGGTCGCGCGTGGTGGCGGCCACCGCGAACAGCACGGCGGCCGCCGCCATACCGGTCAGGAGGACCGGCCACCGGCCGTATCGGTCCGCGACGGCCCCGGAGATGAGGACGGTGGAGAACTCTCCGACCGGCGCCATCGCACTGATGACGCCGGCCGCTCCGACATCGCCGCCGCCCAGGCCGGTCGACCGTCCGATGATGTAGCTCGCGAAGACCGCGAGCGTGAGGCCGAAGCCGAACCGGACGAAGAACGTCGCGATGAGGACCGCCTGGAGTGGTCGGCGGTGTTCGGCCGGAGTGGGTGGGACCGTGGTGGGGTGCACGGTCGGCGGCTCAGCCGGGGGTCTTCGCCCGTTCGATCAGCTCGATCCAGACGTCGTTGGGGTCGAGGATGAAGGCGAGTCGGGTGCCGCCGCCCGAGAGCGAGTACGGTTCCTTCGCGACCCGGACGCCCTTCGTCCGCACGCGCATCAGGAACCGGTCCAGGTCCTCGACCTCGAAGGCCAGGTGGTCGAGCTGCTCGCCGGCCTCGAACGTGTCCTTCCCGTCCCAGTGCGTCAGCTCCACCCGACCTCCGGAGAGCGGGTCCTTGACGAATGCGATCTCGGCCTTGTTCTCGGGGATCGTACGTCGCCGTTCGAACTCGAGTCCGAGGACCTCGGTGTAGAACCGGAGGCTTTCGTCCATCGAGCGGACCGTGATCGAGGTGTGGAGGAGCTTCATGGATCCGGAGCGGGATTCGGCCCTCCGCACCTAAAGGTTCGCTTTGGGGTCACGGGTGGCCGAAGACGACTCGCAACGGGCTCGTCCCGGGCTTCCAGTCGCGCTCCACCCGCACGAACCCTACCCGCTCGAACTGGACGATATCGCCCGGCTGCGCGGCGGCCAGGGTCGACTCGCCGAGGCCCGCGGTGTGCTCCCCCTCGACCCCGAGGATGTCGACCGGAAGGGCTCCTTCGCCACCGACCCATTGAAGGCGGGGGATCCGCTTGTTCTCGCGGCTGGTGAATCGGGCCCGGACTCCACCCGCCGGCAGGGGGCCCACCGGCAGTTGCACGTTGATCAGGTCCTTCAGCCGGACCTCGGTGCCGTCCCGGCCCTCGAGGTCCTTGCGGGCCAGATAGAACGAGGGGCCGGTCGGGACCGTTCGGCGGCCGAGCTCGGGCCGATCGGGGTGGTTCGAGAGCTCGACCGTCCCCAAACCGTCCGGGAACTCGTCGACCTCCACGCGGACCGGGTCGGCAACGAAGGCCCGTCGGACGGTGGTTGCGTCGATCCGCTTTCGGTTCTCCGAGTAGAGCGTCTCCGCCGGAACCTCGATGTCCGAGAGGGACATCCCGAAGGAAAGGATGAACGCCCGAACGGCATCCATCGAGATCCCGCGCCGGTCGAGGGAGCGCAGGGACCATGTGCGGGGGTCGGCCCATCCGTCGTAGAGGCCGGACTTCACCTCGCGGTAGGACTTGCTCTTCGACACCTTCGCCTCCCGGACGCGGAGGATCCCCCAGTGGAGGAACGGGGGTCCCTGGATCCCGAGCAGGTCCCAGATGTACCGCTGCATTCGGTCCTCGATGACGAGGTCCTTGCCCCGGATCACGTGGGTGATCCCGAGCTCGATGTCGTCGACCGCCCAGGAGAACTCGAGCATCGGCCAGACGCGGTACTTCGTCCCTACCCGGGGATGGTCGATGTCGCTGATCCGCAGCAGGACGCGGTCGCGAAAGGCCGGGTCGGGGTCGGCCACGTCGGTCCGCAGACGAAGGACCGCCTCGCCCGGCCCGTACACGTTGGCGAGCATCCGCTCCCACTCCTCCACGGTCTCGTCCAGCGTCTGGGTCCGGTGGGCGCACGCGATCCCGCGCGCCCGATTCTCGCGCAGCACCTCCGCGGGGCACGTACACACGTACGCGGCGCCCTTGTCGATCACCCGACGAGCCCAGGGGTAGAAGTTCGGGATCCGGTCCGATTTGTAGTACACCGCGTCCGGCCGGATCCCGACCGACCGGAGATCCTCCTCGATGAGGTCGAAGAACTCGGGCTCGACCCGCTTTTCCTCCGTTCCGACCGTGTCGTCGAAGACCAGGTAGATCTTGCCTCCGTACTTTTCCCGGTAGTACTGGTTGATGAACATCATCCGACCGTGCCCGATGTGGAGCGCGCCGCTCGGGAACGGCGCGAGACGCAGGACTACCTTGCCCGGGACGGCACCGACCAGGTCGGGGAACTCCCCGCCGGCGCTGGGGACCTCGCGGGGGCGACCCGCCTCGGCCCCTCCAAGGCCCGCGAGGCGGTCGACCAGCTCGGGCCCGGGGATCGCGAGGACCTCCGCGACGACCTCGGCCACGACGTCGCGGACCTCCGCCGCATGCACTCGAAGCGACGGGTCGGTGGCAAGGAGTCGGCCCACGATCGGCTCGACCCGGGCCGCCCCCGAATGAGCGACCGCATTCTCCAACGCGAGTCGCAGCGCGCGGGTCCGGACCTCGGGGGCCACCGTCACGCGCGTTAGGAGCGGGGAGGGGATTATAGGAGTTCCGGCGCGGACCGAGTCCCGACGGATGCCGCGAGCCCGGGGTGGGCCGCCGCGTCGACCGCTTCCGAGAGGGAGACCTCGCCGCGGAGGACGCGGACGGCGCTGGACCGGGAAATGGTGAACCGGCCGCCACTGTGCATGCGGCTGAGTCGCTGCAGGTTCGCGATCTCCCCCGGAGTGAAGGTGAGCGGGATGCGCTCGCGGATGGCGTCGCCCGGGATCTGCGCGATCGAACGGGCCGCCGCGGCGTCCCGGGGGCGGCGGTGTCCCCGGGGGGTGGTTCGGTGCTCGTTGACGACCTCGATCGAACGGTGGTGGGCCAGGAGCTTGTTGACGATGCGGTTCCGGTCCGGAGGATCTCCGGCCCCGACACGAAACAGGACGTGGCGGGACGGGAAGCGGTGATGGATCTGGCTCGCGAAGAGCGCGACCGACTCGGGGGATTCGAGGATCCCCTCGCCGATGCAGGAGGAGCCGACCCAGACGGCGTACCCCGGCTCGGGTCCGGGGTCGATCCCGACGATGATCTCCCCCTCGGGGTTGCCCGGCCCGAGGGCGTGCTCGACCGCGGCACGAAGGGCGCGGTGGTCACCGTCCGGAGCGACCGTCAGAACGCGCTCGTGGTGAATGAGCTCCGCCTCGGAGGCCGAGGTGAGGACGACGGCCACGCTCTCGGGGATCCGCTGGCCGGGCAGAAGGCTCACGGCCGGCCAACGCCGCTCCCGCAGCAGACCCGCGAGCTCTCCGTAGAGAGCCGGGTCCCGGGTAACGAGCGCTACCGACCGATGTCTCAACGTAGAGCCCTGACGGTCAAATATCGCATATACCTTGCGACCGACGTGCCCGTCTGCCTCCACTGCGGCCAGCTCGCTCCGGACGGAGGGCTCTTCTGCACGAAATGCGGCTTCACGCTGCCCCAGGGGGACGTCGGGCCGGGTCCTTCCATTCCCCGACCGGTGCCGATGGCGGGCGCACCGACTTCACCCGCCTCGACAGCCCCGTCCCCGCCGCCGTTGTTCAGCCAACCGCCTACGGGGACCATACCTCCCGGCGCACCGAATAGTGTTCCGCCGGCATCCCCGGTTCCCCCTCCGCCGGCGCTACCCCCCGCGTTCATGACACGGATCCCGGCTCCCCCGAACGGAAAGTACTGTATCCGGTGCGGGACCCTCATCTCCCGCCCCGCGGTCTACTGCCCCGTATGCCAGCAACCGCAGGGGCCCTGAGACGCGGGGGCCGGCGCGGGCGACGGACCTCGGCGATGGTCCGGATCGCCCGCGAACGGATCGCCGACCTGTTCGCCCTGGCGGAGCTCGAATCGGGTCGACGGGGGGACCCGCTCGCCAACCGATATGTCCAACTCGCCCGAAAGGTCGGCACCCGGTACAACGTCCGGCTTCCGGTCGAGTATCGGGAGCTCTACTGTCGGGGCTGCTCCGCGTACTGGGTCGAGGGACGCACGGTCCGCACGCGCCTGCGGGGGACCGGTAGGGTGAGGACGTGTCTCGCGTGCGGCCGGTCGCGTCGCACGCCCATTTCGTCGGGTCGGACCGCCCCACCCGGTCCGGAGGGGTTCGAGTCGGCCACCCCGAGGGAAGATGAGGCCCTGGTGGGCCCCGTTACCGAGGACGACGAAGAGGCCGAGGACGAGGATGCGTCGGAAGACGCATAAGGGCGGTCTGCTCCTCCACGGGGTGCGCCGGGGTAGCCGAGCGGCCAAAGGCGGCAGACTCAAGATCTGCTCTCGCAGGAGTACCCAGGTTCAAATCCTGGCCCCGGCACTGGTGCCCTGACCTCCGGTCCCTTCACCCGATCTGGGGGTTTCCACCACCCCGTCAACGTCGCGAGCGAGGAGCCCGACGTACTCTACGACGGGCCCGTCGGTGCATCCACGGCACGTAGGAGATCCCGATGATGACCCCGTCCTTCGTCTGCAACCGGACGACCGTCTGGCCCCACGGGTCGGTTCGGGGGGCGTGCAGTAGGGTGTATCCTCTGGAGGTGAGTTCGGAGGCCGCCTTGGCGACGCCCGCCGGACTGCCCACTTCGAACTCTACGAACATTTGAGGAACCGGGTGACTGGCCGGCCAACCCGCTCGGCCGAAGCAGACCCGCGCCGCTTCCGCGAGGGGCCACACTCCGAAGTAC
>JBEKJG010000035.1:0-15842 GCA_050011355.1 Thermoplasmata archaeon
AGCTACGGAATGCCGTTCTACAGTTACAAGGGAGAAGTCGGGATCGAACGGCGACTCTGCTATTTTGGGCTCCAACGGTCCGGCATTCGGCTCTTTTTCCGACCTAAGGACCTAGACCCTCACACGAAAACTATCGCCCGATACAGGAGCGCGAAGTCCGCCCTCCGTTTCCCGCTCGATCAGCCGATCCCAATCCCACTTATCGAGGAACTCGTGCACGACGCCGTCCGGAGACATCGGGCCGAACGGACGGAGTCATAGCGGCGGGGAACTATTGTTTAACGAGGGAAGCACGCCAGAGCACAATCCGACTTTGGATCAGGTGTGCGCAATCGGGCGTGCACGCACAAGCGCCCCGTTGAGCTTCCGGCAGGAAGATGGCTAGGGTCGGTCGCCGGCTGCGGACTGGTTCAGCCTAACCGATGCCCGCACGAGGGCCTTGACCCCCTCGCCATCGATAGTCTCCCCCTCGTAGATGTCGATGCCGCGCATGTGACCTGCATCGAGGCAGGCATTGAAGAGGCCCTGTGAATCCTTGAGCGACGCCCCCTCCGGGAAAGTCAACCTAACACGGCCTTTGAGTTGACCGACCAGGCAGATGATCCCGTCGTGATACCACACAGGAACTCCCTCGGGATTCGAGGGCTTCTTCCACTTCTGCTGCTCGATGGCGGTGGGATCTGCTTCTTCGATGAGGCGGCGAAACTGGGATACGAGCGCATCTTGCCAATCATCCGATCGATGTGGTTTGGTGACACTCGACTCTCGGGCCGCCTTGACCTTCTTGGAACGACTCCGGGGCATGCCACTCACTCACCACTGAGGCACTTATCCCTTTGAGTTTCGGACCGGCCTTGCCTGACGGGGTGCCCTCGCACGTTCGGAAGTCCGGCAAGTGAACCGCTGGGCGCAATAGGGCTTGCAACCAGTTGAGTTACGGGAAAAGGCCGTAGTCGCCCTTCGGACCCCGGCGCTCAACTACTCGAGTTGCCCCAGTCGGGTACCGGCGGAGGGGATGAAGCCGGAACCGCTAGATGCCCCGGCGGGGACTAGTGGATCCCCGGCGGAATTCCTCGAGGAGGTCGACAACATCGTATGCCTTGGCCTGGCGCTCAAGGTACTGTATGTCCATCGTTCCGCGATAATCCTTCCAGAGAAGTTCAGCCTCCTTCAGGGCTGCCTGGACTTTCCAGTGCTTCGCAGAGGCCAATCGCTTGACAAAGACGTCCTCCACCACTGCAATCCGAACGGGCCCGTATGGTGTGGAAATGGTGGTCGCCCTGTACGGGTCGCCAGAATACTTGTCCCCAACTACGTCTATCGCGAGCCTCCAGTCAGAACGGATCCAGAGTCGGCCCTCGTCCTTGAAGTTCCACCGAGCTAGCACGCGGTGGACCGACGCCTTGTCCGCACGAATGTCGATATCGCCGGAGACGTATCCTCCGCGAGTGTAGATCTCGATCGCAGATCCCCCAACGATTACCACGTCCGATTGGCTCTCGCTCGCCAATAGCGCACAAAAGTACAGGATTCGATCGTGACTCGCCCGAGTCTTGGCGAGGACCCGGCCCACTTCCTGCTCGGTCGTCACTGGCTCCCGGCCTTCCCACGGGAGGTGCGGAGCCCCGCGCGGGCTAATGCCCGGTCCTTCCCAATTGGCCGGATGAATTCCGCGCGATTCGGAACTCCCAAGGGATTCGCGGCGAATTTCGAAAGATCGATTCGTAGCCTTGGCGATGCGCCCCGCCCGCGGGCCCTCCCGGCAACCTGTCGGTCCCAGTCTGTAGACCACACGATGCGCACGCGCCTGCGGAGCAGTTCGCGGAGTGGACCGTCAGGGAGGATCCATCCGGGCCGCCCTCGAAGAGTAGTTGCTCTCGATACGAATCCGGCACTTTCTAGGCGTCGGAGCTCCGCGGTGGTCTTGATCAACTGAGACCCAGTAATCTTTGCAACGCGGTAGGCGCTGAGAGGTTGACCCGCATTCGCCAACGCGCCGAGGGCTGCCGCACGCGTCTCGCTTCCGAATAGTGCTACCACCCCCGGGTCGACCATCGAACTCATCGCTCCTGAATAAACGGGTGGACCGTATAATGATATCCAAAACGGATACTAAAGTGTCGAGTTGCCCGTGAAACGTGAACGGGGCTGATTCGACGATCGGACTTAGATCGACTCACCTTCGCAAAATATCGGCCCCCAACGAGGTAAGCGCAATGGGGCCTGCACCCATGGTGGAAACGCCACTCAACTCACCTCTCGCGCTCGGAGGGCGAAATCGTGCTCGGAACCGGGAGGTCCAAGCCGAGCTCTCCCGAACGCGGGATGAGCAAGGATGAAGAGAGCAGGTGGAGTCCTGCCACCACTCACCATGACGAACTTCGGCGGCGTGAATTCGTCCACGGATTGGGATGCACTCGGGCGACGCTGGTGGTCCCACGTTCAGCGGCTCGCCGACGACAGCATGGAAGGTCGTGAGACCGGGAGCGCCGGGTATGAACGGGCTGCGGACTACGTCATCGAGCAGTTCCGCGCTTTCGGCCTAGCCCCCGCGGGAACCCAAGGGTATCGGCAGCCGGTGAAGTTTCATGTGAGCCAGGTCGACTCGGTTCACTCGACACTCGAATTGGTTCGGGACGGGAAGTCGGAAGCGCTCAAATTCGGTGACGACTCGGTCATCATCGCCTCTTCGCAGGCCCAGGAATTCACCGACGCCGAGGTGGTGTTCATCGGATACGGGCTCACCATTCCGGAACTGGGCTACGATGACCTGAAGGGCATCGACCTGAGGGGCAAAATCGCTGCCTACGTCCGTGGCGGTCCCTCGGGCATGCCGGGTCCGATCAAGGCGCACTTCCAATCAGTGGAGGCACGGCTCCGGGCTCTCCGAAGGGCTGGAGCGGTGGGAGGCATGTCGATCCCGAACCCGAAGATCGTCGAACTCCCGTGGTCCCGTTTGGTGACGAGCATGACGGTCCCACGAATGGAACTCGAGGACCCGGGCGGAGACCAGCCGTTGCCGCTTCCGCTCCAAGTGGTCTACAATTTTGAACGCGCGGAGAAACTCTTCGCCCACAGCGGCCACACGTTCCGGGAGATCTCGGACCTGGTGGGCACGGACAAGCCGCTGCCCTGTTTCCCCCTCGGCGTACGAATTCGTGCCCGAGCAGCGATCCAGCGATCGACGGCGACGTCCCACAACATCGCCGGTCTTCTGCCGGGGAGCGACCCGAAATTGAAGCATGAGTATGTCGTGGTCACCGCCCACCTCGACCACCTAGGCATCGCGGAACCGGTGGGGGGCGACCCGATCTATAGCGGCGCGCTCGACAACGCCTCGGGTGTGGCAGCAATCATCGAGTTCGCGCGGATGATCCATGAATCCGACGCTCGGCCGAAACGGTCGATCCTGTTCCTGGCCGTCACCGGAGAGGAGAAGGGCCTCCTAGGATCCCAGTACTACTCGACCCACCTCACCGTCCCGAAACCGGTCGTTGCCAATCTGAACATTGACGGACTGCTCCCGCTGTTTCCGTTCAAGTTCCTCGAAGTGTTCGGACTGGCCGAGTCGTCATTGGGCGAAGACATTCGGGCGGTCGGACGCCAACACGGAATCCAGATCGATTCCGAGTACGACCCCGACCGGGTGTTGTTCATCCGAAGCGACCAGTACAACTTCATCAAAGTGGGTGTGCCCGCCCTGTTCACGGGGTTTGGGTACGCTCGGGGTTCCCCGGAGGAACAGATCATGCATGCGTGGACCCTCGAACGGTACCACGCTCCCTCGGACGATCTAGATCAGCCGATCGACTTTGCCGGGGCCGCGCAGTACGTCCGCCTGCACGAAGAGTTGCTCCTTCGGATCGCCAATGCCGATGTGCGTCCGACGTGGAACGCGGACAGTTTCTTCCGTCGATTTGCGCGGTGAGGTCGGTAGAGACCGATAGGGGTCCCCACCTCTTAGCGGCGCTTCGCCTTCCGGCGCCGAAGGGTGGCCGCCCGTCGGGCGAGGAACTTGCGCGTCTCGGCTTCATCGATACGGAGGATGCGGTCCAACTCCTCGATCGGCTTGCGGTGCTGGTCCACCCGGATGTTGACCCAATAATCGGACCAGGTCTTGGGGAACCACGGTTCTCGGTGAGAGACCATTATCGCGGACGATTCCATTCCCCGCCGGTCGCCACCCTCGCGAGCCCCCGCCTTCAGTGCCGCCAGCATGCGTCCGGCCAGTGTCCCTCGAGTGGATTCAAAGGCCTTGGCCATAGCGGGCACCACCGAGGCAGCTGCGAGGAGGTTCCCCTGGCAGGTGTAGCCGTCCCCGACCACGTGGATGGCGTGATCGAGGCATTTCGACCCCGTCCAAGCCGCGGCTCTCCCTTTTCGATCCACCACGCCGAGCTGTCGATGATCCCGCTGACTGTCCGCCCGTGTCAATTTGCGGACGACTTCCGGCGCCGAGTAACCGCGACGGAGGAGGTCCAAACCTTGCGGTCCGTAGTAGAAGTTCGAAAAGGCCTGAGTGGCGACGGCACCGACTCGCCACTCAGTCCAGGGAACGGTCGCACCGACACTCCTAGGCTTGGTGGAGACTGCCACGCCCCAGTATTTTCGCTCGGGGCCTGCTGCGGCAATGGAAAAAGTTCCGTATTCCCACTTACCGTACATGTTCCAAGACGCGAATCGCATCGACCCTTATCAAGGGCGGCGTCACACGACGACGGTCTGCCGACTGTCATGAGGCTGGCACAGAGAAAGCGCACGCCCCCAGACACTCGCCAAGGCGTCTGATAGCGTCCCGAGAAGCATCAACTCGGGGATAAGGCCGGACGCTCACTGCCTGCCCGTTCTGAATCTCGAATCTCTCGAGTTGCTTTGGCCAATGGCAAGCTCGGTACAGGAAATTACTGGGGAGGGACCGCGTCGCCCGTTCCGGCCCCCGACAGCAAGCGACAAGGCTACCCGAGGTCTTAGCCCTTCGGTGCTTTTATGCAGCAAGAATGGGCTCCTCGCACCCCGGCGCCCAAGGGGCTTCCGGCCGGAATCGTCGTGCTGTCAATCCTCGTTGCCATCGGGCTTGTTGTTTTCGGGCTCAACACAACTACACCGACTTCATCACAGCAATCGCAGGGCGCGGCAGCCGTGACCCTTGCAGGAGTTCAGCTGGATTTTTTCTACAGCCCGGGGTCGCCTGTCATTTTTGGGGCCAACCAGCAAGAGGCGTGCCAAAACTGCCCCATAATCATTCCAGCAGGCGCGCAAATCACCCTCGGGAGTTTGTTCTCTCTCGCATTTCCGGCGAACGGAACTGTCGATTTCTGGCTGAATGCCACTTCCCCCGTTCCGATCGAGGAGTGGAGTTGCGGCTACAGTGGAGCGCGACCGTCGGACTGGCCGGCCCAAGGATGCCCTTTTACCAATGACTACCACCAGGGAGAATGGATCATCGAAGGGGGCCTGGTTGGAAGTTGGCCACTGATCGTATCCGTTCCTAATCCAGCCCCATCACTTCCGGCCGGATTCATCGTTCAAGTGGCGATCTACGTGGTTGTCGTGCACGGAGGTTGAGATGCAAGGGCCTGCCTCTTCCCCGCAGGATGAGCCCGCACGCCTTGGAGCTGAAGAAATCAACCGCCCGCTGACGAGGGGAGGTGCGAGTAGGTCACGCCTGTTTGTGTGGGCAGGCGTGGCAGCCGTTACAGTAATCCTTGTTGGCGCAGGAATTGGTCTCTATGAGTCGCAGACCGCGGGAACTCAATGCTCCTTGGGTCCTGCGCTCGGGGTTTACCTCATCCAAACTCCGTTCTTGCTGGGAAACTTTCCCTTGGGTGGTGGGGTAAGCGACTTCGAGTCAACGGTGAACTGGACCTTCGAATCAGGGTCCGTGCTCCTAGAGCCCCTCCGAAATTCCGGCGATGCCAACCAAGAGGGCTTTGGGGGAGGGTACAACGGCTCGGGGATTCTTGCCTCGTTCGAACCACGAAACTGGACGATCTACTCGGTCAGTAACGTCTCCGGACCTACTGACGGAGTACCGTGCACTCAACCTTACGTCGCTGTTTCGACACCGGCGCCATTCGGGCAGGCGACCTTTCAACTCCCAATTGCCAACAACTCGAGCGATGCGGTAGAGCCTCACTACGTGAACGAATCGGGAACCACATATGATGGCCTCACGTTTGCCCCGAACGCCTCAGTTTGGTTTGATACATCCTTTCACGCAGGACCTCCAAACTACCCCAATGAAACCGCTCTCAACTTGTGCGGATGGAACACACCCTTCATCGACTCGGCCCGTGGTATTGTGTCGGTACCGATCGCGGTCTCCGTGTTGTTCCAAGGGCGGCTGATTACTTCCTATGGTAATCTCACTTGGGCCGGATACGGATCGGGAAATCCCGCAGCGACGTATGCGATTCCGCCTGGATGGATATGGGACATCGCTCAGGTGGGTACGTCATCCTACCCTGGGCCGAGCTTCCTTCCTACGGGACTCCTCGCCTTTGAGCGATTTCCCTGCTGACGATCGGTCCATTCACCTTGGTTGGGCGGAGTTGGCAAGAAGCGACGGCGAGGGCCATGCCGAGCCGGGGGGCACCTATCTTGTCCCATCCTAATCCTGCAACGGACTAGTTGGTGATAGGTGCAAGAGCGGTTGCACCCATTCGTACGAGTTAGAGCGACCCGTTGTGGCGGTCTGAGCTCGGGTACATCGACCGGATTTCCCACTTGGCACGGGGGACGCGCGAACGCCGACCGTCGGCCTTATCCCGGCGCACGGACCAATGCGAGCTCTCGTCCGCGCCATCCTCTCCGCTCGAAGACCGAGCGGAATCCGAGGCCTACGAGCGTCGCGCGCATCTCCGCAGTCCGGGAGAATTCCCAGTATGCAAGTAGGCCACCCGGAGACAGCACCCTGCGGATCTCGGTCAACGCCTTCGGCCGCTGCGCGTAATCGAAATGGTGCGCTTCGACGTGATGCAGCACTCCGATCGCGAAGACGCAATCGAACGCCGCGGCCTCGAAAGGGATCGCCAACGCATCGACCTGCCGCAGTTCGACCCCTGGTGGCACGGAGCCGAATCGCTCTGTCAGGAAGGTGCGAGCGGCTTCGACCTGGTTCGGGTCGAAGTCGGACACCACCAAATGGGACGGCCGGTATTGCTCCCGGAGGAGGGCGGACAAGCCCCCTCTCCCGGCGCCGAGCTCGAGAATGCGGGGGGAGGGAGGCAGGTTGAGGGAGGGCTGGAGCCGGTGCAGGATCCGGGCGGACCGGCTGGCATTGCGAGCGTTCACGAGCCAACGCGACCCCCGGTTCATCTCGGCCATTTCCTCCTCCCGGGGTCGGAGGAGGTGACACTTCGTATTGACTTTTTGAGACCGGAACCAACGACCCCCGGTTCCGCTCGGTCGGACTCCGGGAAACTACTCTTCCCAAGGTGATCGGAGTGGTCGCCTCAACCCGAGGGCGAGCCGGCGAACCGCCGCACTCCTGGAGCACGGCCGCGCATCGCCCGATCGAGGGCCGCTTCGAAGGGAATCCTAGGCCCGGGCAGGAGCCGAACGATCCGATCTTCCCGGCAGACAACCGGGTTCTTCATCCCCTCGACGAGGGGGCGCGCCACATCCGAAGGTACCCGCGTGATGAATCCGACCCAATGGGCGGAGAGCGAGGGGGTCAGGACGGGGACGACGATCAGCCACGGCCGGCGCCCGATCCGGTCTCCGACCCGTTCCAGCATCGACCGGTAGGTCAGAACATCCGGTCCCCCCACGTCGAACGTGCGCCCGACGGTGTCCGGGTGGTCCGCACAACCCACGAGGTAGCGGAGCAGCTCCTCAATGGCGATCGGCTGGCAGGGAGTCACTACCCATCGCGGGCAGAGCATGACCGGAAGCTTCTCTACGAGCTGGACGAGCATCTCGAAGGAGGACCCCCCGGCCCCGAGGATGATCGCCGCACGGAGCGTCGTAACGGGGACGGCACCACGTCGGAGGACACCTTCCACTTCCCTCCGGCTGGCGAGGTGCGGGGAGAGCGTCGACCCCTCCTCGCCCAGTCCACCGAGGTAGACGATCCGCTCCACCCTCGCCCGTTCCATCTCTCGCGCGAAACGGCCGGCAGCCAACCGGTCGGCTTCGGCGAAATCGGGGCGGCTGCCCATCGAATGGACGAGATAGTAGGCGACCCGGATCCCTTCCCCGACCCCTTCCGTGTTGCGCCCGTTGACCCAGTCGGCGGAGACGACGTCGGCGCGATCTCCGAACAGCGCCGACGCGAGGGCGGGAGTTCGGCTGGTGATCCGAGGGCGGACCCCGCGAGCCGCGAAGGCCTCCACCAGCCCCCGACCCACGAATCCCGTCGCACCGGCGACGAGTACGCGCCCCCCCTCCGGCCGAACGTCGCTCAATCGGCCCCTCCTCGTTCCCGGGCGAGTTACACGTCCGGAACTACAAGGTCTGCGTGTATGGTGGCTGGATTTGGCGGCCGGGGAGCCGTCTTCCTGAGAATTTGGCCGGAATTCCTACCGTGCACTTTGCGTCGGCCGGAGGTCGCCTCCTTCCGACAAGAGTGTTTTCGGGAGCCTCCGTTCGGACCAAGGTCCTGGCCGCGGGAGTCCGTCGGTCGAGTTCTGCCAATGCGGATTCTCGGCGCGCTCCGGATCGACAATCCAGACCGCGGGGGCGCGGCGATCTCTCCGGGGCCTCCGAGAGAAGCGACCGGCCCCGATGGCGCGAGCGACCATTTCGCATGCGAAACTTGGGCACGCAGATTTTGCCGGCCGTCGAATCGGGCGAATGTTTAAACCCATGAACTCGCGAACTTACGCAAGTGTCCGGGTCACACGGCAGTCCGGGTCGTGAGACCCCTACCCCGTCGGGTGGCGTGATGGGACCGGAGCCGGCCTCCACCCTCTCTCCCGAAGACATCGAGCGGATCATTCGCGAGCTGGACGAGTCCCAGGCCGAGCCCGAAGTCCCGGCCGACCGGTCCACTCCGACCGAGGGAGGCCGAGCGACCGAGCACCGGCGCGTGCTCGACGAGATCGACCAGTTGATGCGAGAGCTCGGGACGCGGGCTCCGGCGGGAAAGGCGGCCGGGAATCCCGCGCCCGCTCCCGTTCCGGAATCCCCCCCGCCGCACGCGGAAGCAGCCCCCTCCCGGCCGGCGATCTGGGACGAGTCGCCGATGGCGGCTCGCGCGGTATCCCCCTATCTCGAGGAGCGTCTCACGCTGGCCTCGAACTCGATGCTCTCCGTAGGGCAGGAGGTTCGGGAACTCGGTGAGCGCTGGCAGCGCCTCCAGGGGACGGTGGAACTGCTCGAACGGGAGCTGGGGAATGCCTCGCGGGAGGTGGAGTTCATCCGCACCTCGACCGGCATGACCGACGACTCCCGACCCGTCGGGCCGCTCCCGCTGCCCACCGCAGCGCCGGTGGCGACTCCGAAAGCAAAGCTTGTGCCCGCCCCGCTCCCCCCCGGGCGCCCCTCCTACCTCGGATTTACGGCCGCCCGGTACAACTCGACCATTGATGGATTGAAGTCCCGGCGGCGGCGCCTCGCCCTGTGGACCGTCGTCGTGGCGGCGGGGATCAGCACCGTGCTCGTCCTGCTGACCCTGTGGGCCCGTGAACCCATGCCGGCGTGGTGGTTGGCGGTCCTGCCGGGGATCTGGATGCTCCCGGTGCCGTTCTTCGTCCTCTCCTTCTTCGGCACCCAGCGAGTCCTTCGACGGAACCACCTCAACGTGGCCGGGGATCCGTGAGGTTCCCCACGGTCATCTTCCAGATCACGGCGATCGGGAAGAATTCACGCGCGTTGGAGGCCAGCGCCCGCTCGGTCCTGCACTGGGTCCGCGAGACCCCTCGGCTGGGATTCCGTCACCGCCTTTGGCTCGTGGTCGAGCCGGACGGCTACGCCTCGGCACCGGGCGTCTACGAGGCCCTGCGCGCGGACGGGGCGGAGGTCTGGGTCGTCCCGAAGACCTACTCGACCCCCCTCGGGACGCACGGGAAGGCCCGGGCCCTTCAGTATGCGGTCGAACGACGCCAGGAGCTCGGGATCTCGAACGACTCGACCTGGGTGTACCACCAGGATGAGGAAACGTGCGTCGGCCAGGACACGCTGCTCGGCATCTCCGACTTCATCCGGGACCGGAAGGGGCTGCTGGGCGCGGGTATCATCCTCTATCCGCTCGATTGGGTCGGTTCACCAAGCCACATCCAGGAGCTAACCCGTTCCTACGACGACTTCCGCGTCCTCGACTCGATGACGATGCCCGGCAACCCCACGCTGGGGTTCCACGGCTCGCACATCCTCGTGCGGGCCGACGTAGAGGATTCGGTGGGTTGGGATGCCGAGGGATACGCCCCCGCCGAGGACCTCTCCTTCGAGATCCGCGTCCGGGCCCGGTACGGGTCGGTCTTCGGAGTGCTGAAGGGCTTCGCGTACGAGAAGGGGGCCTTCTCGCTCCGGGACCAGCTCCGCCAGCGGCGTCGCTGGGTCCACGGCGTGATGTTCGCGTTCACCCGGTCTCCCGAACTGGGGGCCCGACGCCGGTTCACCCTGCTCTATTCCCTGCTGACATGGTTCTCGGCCCTCCCGTCGGTCATCATCCTGGTCGCGAGCGCCGAGTTCCACTACGGCCCGCTGCTGGTCTACACGGGAGTCTTCACCGGATTCGTCTGGGTCTCGATGGTCACCGGGTACCTGGAAGGGTTCCGGCTCCACGCTCAGTACGTCGACCGAACGGTCTCCATCCCCCGGTTCGTCCTCCACGGGATCGTGGGGGCCCTGGTCGATGTCACGGCCCCGTGGTATGCCCTGGCGACGCGGCCGTCTATGGGCGACTTCATTTCGAAGGACCGCCCGAGCACCGCCACCGTGTCTTCGGTTCACCAAACCTCCCCCGTGGCGGTGCGATCGGCAATCCCGGTGGGGGCCCAAGGTCAGTAGTCCGCGGAACGCGGCCGGTAGGGTTCCGGAGCGCGCCGGTCACGATCGGCGGATCATGAGACTCCTCGGCCATCCAATGGGACTAGCGGTGGGGGAAACACGCTCCGGTTAGGTCGAGGGCGGTGGACCTTGAACTCCGGGTGGGGGCGCCGAGCCGCTGGCTGGCGGGCCCTTCCTTCGTCTGAGGAGCCCGACCGCGACCACCGCCAGCAGAACTACCACGACGAGTCCGATGACGATCGCATAGCCCTCCGTCGCCGGTAGACCGAGGAACTTTGCGGGGCTACTGGAATTCTTGGGATTGGGACCTGGCGGCGTCGACGAACTGGAAGTGAACGTCAGAAGTTCCGACGTGGCGGCCCCTTTCACGGTGAGCGACCCGCTGGCGGGGCTTACACTGAAACCGGAAACTGCACCGACAGCATACGGGTACGTCCCATTCAGCTCCGTGAACGAGAGCGTGCTCGAATCGGAGGTCTTCGGGGTGCCGTTCAGTGTAACCGTCCAACCTACGCCGGTGGTCAATCCCGACTCGGTGAAGGTCACTGGGTAACTGGGCGGAGTCTGCTTCGTCGAATTGGCCGTGAAGGTGATCGCCAGGGACGCAGGACCACCCGACACCAAAATGGAGCCTGAACTGGGCGACGCGGTGAACCCGACCTCCGCGCTCACCGAGAAGGAGTACGTGCCGTTGAGCTCCGTGAACAAGACTTGCGAGGTGTTGGAAGAATGGGCGGTCCCGTCCAGCGTCACCGTCCAGGTGGAATGGTTCGGGAGTCCGGTATCAGTGAAGTTCACGGGGTAGGCTTGAGGGGTCAGAGCTTGGGTGAGGATCGAGACCGTCCCCTGACCCTCATCGGTGACAAATGTGGTCCCATTGCTCGGGTCGTAGGCCGAAAACTCCGGCTCGCTCCCCACCTCGACCGTTCCGATGACGGTGTTCGAAACGTCCGAGATCACGCTCACGTTGTCGGATGACGCATCCGGAACGATCACTTCCCCCGCCGGGGCGTCGATGTCTACGCTGGCCGGCCCATCGCCGACCGGGATCATCGCCACGACCGCGTTGGTGGTATCCGAGATTACGCTCACATTGGCATCGTAATACTCGGATGCATAGATCGTGCCGTGGGCCGCATCGTACTGCACATCGGACGGATCGGTACCGAGCGAAATCGTGGTCACGACCGTGTCGTTGATATCGGAAATGACGCTGACGTTTTCCGATCCGTAATTGGCCACATAGATTTCCGCTTGGACCGGGTCGTACGTGACTCCGAGCGGTGAGGTCCCGACGGGGACCGTGCCCACGACCGAGTCGGTCGCGTCGGAGATCACCGTCACATTGTTCGACTCCTCGTTGGCGACAAAGAACTCCCCGGTGGCGTTGTCGTAGGCAAGCCCGGCTGGACCAACGCCCGCCGGTATCGTGGCCACCACGGTGTTGGTGGTGTCCGAGATGACGGACACGTTGTCGGTGTCGAAATTGGTGACGAACACCTCGCCCTTGAGCGGGTCGTAGGCCGTTTCCGCAGGTTCTCCCCCCACCGGGATCGTGGCCACCACTCGGTCGGTCGTACCGGAAATCACATAGACCGTGTTCGAGGTGAACTCGGCGAGGTAGAAGTCCCCGACTGCCGCGTCGTACGCGATCCCCACAGGGTACAGTGCGACGGGGATAGTGCCGACGTCCGCCAGGGTGCGTTCCGAGATCTCGGTCACGTTGTTGTCGCCGAAATTGGTGACGTAGAGTTCGGCCGTTGCGTTGTCCACCGCACTACCGTCGGGGCTGTCGCCGGCAGGGATGGAAGTCACCACGGTGCTCGTGAGGTCGTAGATCACGCTGACGTTGGTGGATCCGGTGTTCGAGACGTACAGATAGCCGTAGTTGATGTCGAAGGTCATTCCGGAGGGATCGGCCCCCACGGGGACGGACGCTACGACGTCGAACGAGATATCCGAGATGATGCTGACATTGGCTGAGTTCGAGTTCGAGACCGCGATCTCGTTCTCCGCGGCGACATAGGCGACCCCGACCGGATTCGCCCCGACGGCGACAGTCTTTACGACGGCAGGGACTTGCCCCGACAGAACCGAGACATTGTTGGAGGCGTAGTTGGCGACAAAGACCTCCTCCTCGCCGGAATCGTACGCGATACCTTCGGGGCTCACGCCGACGGGAACGTTCTCGACAACGGCATCGGTCGAATCATTGATCACGCTGACGTTGTCCCCAGAATTGTCGGAAACGAACATCTCGTTGGAGTAGAAATCCCAAGCCAGTTGAGTGGGCCAGCCGGGCACGGAGATGTTGGCCACGACCGTGTTGGAAACGTCCGAGATCACGCTCACGGAGTTCGAACCCCCATCCGCCACGAAGACTTGGTGCTGGACAGGGTCGTAGACGATACCCTGGGGGTCCAATCCGACCGGGATGGACGCGACGACGATGTTCGTCGTCGCGTTGATCACACTCACAGTTTCGGAGAACTGGTTCGTGACGAAGATCTCGCCGGTCCCCCAATCGTAGGCAGCCCCCCCGGGGGCGTTCCCGTTTCCTGCGAGGAAGTTTCCTGGCACGAGCGTATTGTTCAGCAAGACGAGGGTACTGGAGACGTGCGGGGCTCCAGTCAGAGGGCCCGGTTGATCCGGAACGGCTCGGCTCGGGGCTTGATTCAAGTGGGCCCCTGCCGCGGGAGTGAAGTCCTGTACTTGGACCGATCTCGACGCTACAGCGTCTCGAGGGTTGTCAGAAATGTGGCCGCTGGTGATCGGTGCAGTCAATCCACCGGGTGCGACACCCACGTGATTTGCTGAACTGGATATCAGGACGATCAAACAGGCAACGAGGACGGCCGGCCACAACCCTGCACGCCCGGACAAGACATTTGACAAGAAGTACCCCGCCGACCAACGGCCGCCTCCCATCGGGGTCCCCTCATTAAAGGTCTGGCTTGAGCTGACTCCGGACGCGACTCACGCAAGCCGCCATCCCGATCGAGGCGATCGGAACAATCGCCTTCCCCACCATTCCGGAATCGCTCGTTTCAGGCCAACCATGTCCGGCTCGAAGCTGCAATGGTAGTTGCACGCAGCTAGTCCTTCGAACTACTCAACGCACTCTTTACACGGGCCGATGTGTCCGTGTCACAATGGCGCGCCCGCCCTCGCAAGCTTCCCGACGTGGGTCCCACCAACGAATGTCCGCGGAGGAGCGAGCTTGGGCCAAGACCTACGCGGAGACCCCGTACACCAAGCTCCCTTGGTACTCCCCTCGCCCATCCCCCTGGGTGAAACAAGCCGTTGAAAACCGCTGGATACGACCCCCCAGTCTCGTCCTCGATATCGGATGCGGGGCAGGGACCACCGTCCTATGGCTGTGTCGTGAAGAATTTCGTGCCACGGGCCTTGACCTGGCACCTGGCGCAATCGATGCGGCCCGGGGGCGCGCGCATCGGAGAAAGATTCCCGCCACATTCGTGCAGGGGAGTGCGACCGCGATGCCGTTTCCGAAGGCTACGTTCGATGCCGCCTCGGACAATGGATGCTTCCACGCGATACCGTTGGCCGCGCGCGGAGATTACGCCTCGGAGGTCGCCCGGGTGGTCAAGCCGGGAGGGGCGTTCCTCCTAACTTGGATTGGCCGCGAAGAGACTCGGACCTACGGGCCTCCCCACCGTCCGTCGCTCGAAGAAGTGGCCACGATCTTTGAGCCGACGTTCACTTTCATCCGAACCGAATTCTTCGGTGCGGACTTGCCCGGGGCCTGGACCACCGGAGGTCCGGGCGGTCAATCACTAGCCCGGTACTCGGCACTCCTCCGTCGTCGTCGGTCGGCTCAACCACCCCCCCGCTAGGTGGTCTCTCCACACTCGCGCTGGTGTTCTCCAAAGTCCGGCCCTCGACTCACGGCCTCGTTTCAGGAGGTGCGAGTGAGAAAACACCCACGGCCTTCCCGCCGGGCCCTACAGGGCTATTCCTGGAGCAGAGCAGCAATGTTCTGGGTTTATTCTACCGAAAGGCTTCGGGCCCTTGGAGTCGACCATGGCCGTAGATCCGGAGAAGCTGAACGCGTTTGTTGGCAAGTTCGCCAATGACCTCGGGGCCGCCATGCATGGCTCGACCATCCTCATTGGTGAACAGTTGGGATTCTACCGAGCGCTTGCCGAGAGTGGGCCGATTTCCTCTGAGGACCTTGCTCACAAGACCGGGACCGCCGAACGGTATCTCCGTGAGTGGCTCTCGGGACAGGCCGCGTCCGGCTATGTGGAATATGACTCCTCGACGAAGCGCTACTGGATGACCCCGGAACAGAAGTTCGCACTCACGGACGAGAACGGACCCGTCTTCCTCCCGGGCGCGTACTACATCGTCTCCTCCGTCTACAAGGATCAACGAAAGATCGCCGAAGCCATCCGGGCCGGAAAGGGCTTCGGTTGGCACGAACACCACGTGGACCTGTTCCAGGGGACCAAGAAGTTCTTCCGACCTGGCTATGTCGCGAACCTCGTTTCGACGTGGCTCCCGAAACTAGAGGGAGTGGTTTCAAAACTCGAAGCGGGGGCGCGCGTTGCCGACGTAGGATGTGGCCTTGGGGCCTCGACGATCATCATGGGCAAGGCGTTCCCCAAGTCAGAATTCATCGGATACGACTACCACACCGAATCGATCGAATGGGCTCGGAACGACGCGGTGACCGCGGGAGTCGCTGGCAACGTAGATTTCGAGGTGGCGGCCTCTGACAAGTTCTCCGGCAAAAATTTTGATTTGGTGACCTTCTTCGACTGCCTCCACGACATGGGGGACCCCGTCGGAGCGGCTAAGCACGTGCATCAGGCGCTCAAACCCGATGGGAATTGGATGGTCGTGGAACCGTTCGCGGGTCAGTC
>JBEKJG010000036.1:0-15365 GCA_050011355.1 Thermoplasmata archaeon
ATCGACAGTGCGCTGTGCGCCCGACTCGCGGCCGACGCCCTCGGGCCCGAGCGCGTCCTCGGCGTACTGCTGCCGGCCGACGGGTTTCCCGAGGAGCTTCGCGCCGAGACCGTCCGTTACGCGGAACGCCTCGGGATCGCCCATCGCACGGTGTCCCTCGTCGGACTGGTCGAGGCGTTTCGGACGACCCTTCCGGACGAGACGGACCGCATCACGGCGGGGAACACGGTCGCCCGGTTCCGCATGACGGTCCTCTATGCGCTCGCCCGGGACTGCCGCCGGCTCGTGATGGGCACCGGGAACAAGTCGGAACTCCTCCAGGGGTACTTCACGAAGTACGGGGACGGCGGGGTCGACCTCCTTCCGATCGGCGACCTATACAAGACGCAGGTCCGCGCCCTCTCCACGCAGCTCGGCCTGCCGCAGGAGATCCTCGACCGGCCGCCCTCCGCCGGGTTCTGGGAGGGCCAGACGGACGAGGAGGAGCTCGGGATCACGTATGCGGACCTCGACCGGGTCCTGTTCGGGGTGGAGCAGCTCTGCCGCCCGGAGGAGATCCACGAACGCACGGGGATCCCGATGGACACCGTGCATCGGATCACCGAGCGGATCATGCTCACCCGCCACAAGCGGCGCCCCCCGCCGGTCGCGAAGGTCGGGCTGCGCACCGTCGGCCTCGACTGGCGAGAGTAACCTCTATCAACCGTCCCCCCCTGCCCGGCCCTGAGAATCTTCCGGATATCTCCCGTTCTTCCATGGATCGAGCGACCTACCAGCGTCTTTACGACGCCCTTGTCACCTACGACGATGTCGAGCGTATCTCCCGCGCCGAGCGCCTCGACCCCGAGCTCCTCTTCGTGATCCACACCCACCGGGTCACGCGGGACGCGACCCGCCGCTTCTACGTAGTGCGGCGCCAGGTCCCCCGCCTCGTCTCCGAATGGAAGCGCGGCCGGTCGATCCGGGACATCGCGGAGGAGTGGCGCTTCCCGCCCGTGCTGATGGGCCAGCAGATGCTCGGCGAGCTCGGGATCCCGCGCAAGAAGGTCTGGCAGACGTTCCTCCATCCCGAGACCGCGCCCGACGAGCGCATCCGGAAGGAGGTCGAGGAGCTCCTCGCCGCGGACCGCATCTACTCCCCCGAGGGGATGGAGCTCCAGCGCGAACGGGGCCGCAAGGGGGAGGACCGCCTGGTCGCCTGGCTCGAGAAGCACGGGATTGGATACCGCACGGAGAAGGACCTCCGGGGGAAGTATGCGAAGACCCCGGACGCCCTCCTGGACGAGCCGATCACGTTCAACGGCCAGAAGCTCACCTGGATCGAGTCGAAGGCGAACTTCGGGGACGACGTCGAGCTCCGGAAGAACCTGCGGCGTCAGCTCGCCCCGTACACCGAGATCTTCGGCGAGGGCGGCGTGGTCTACTGGTACGGGTACGTGGACGGGGCGGAGTCGCCGCCGGGGATCCTGCTCTGGGATGCGGAGGCGCTCGAGGGGATCACGCCCGTCGTATCGCCGCGTCCCGCGGGAGCTCCCGCTGGACCCCCGTCGTCAGATCACGCTCGACGAGCGCACCCGGCGCCGCCTCCTTCAAGCCCAGGATCAGCGCACGACGGGCACGGCGGCGCGCGGCCTCCCTGAGCTGGCGGGACATCGAGCGGCCCAGCAGGTCGCAGTCCGCACTCGCCCCGGACCTCCGGAGCTCCTGCACCAGTTCCATCGCCTCCGCCATCCGCACGGCGTCGTTGACGACCACGTAGGTATCGAGCGGCGGCTCCCCGTCCGGCCATCGCCCCGCCCCCTTGAGCAGGATCTCGAGCGTCTGGTCTCCGATCGCGAGCCCGGCCGCGGGCGTGGGGGGGCCTTCGAACAGCTCGATGAGGTGGTCGTACCGGCCCCCGCCGAACAGAGCGCGACCGTCGCCCGAGCGCGCGTAGGCCTCGAACACGGTGGAGGTGTAGTACGCAAGCCCTCGGACGACCGTCGGGTCGTAGACGACTCGGTCGCCGAGCCCGGTCTTCCCCAGCAGACCGAACAGGTGCCGCATCCGGACGACTCCGGCGCGTCCCGCCTCGTTGAGCCCCCGCGCCTCGAGGTCCGCGAGGAACCGGTCCACGCCGGCCGGCGGAACTCCTGGGCCGGCCGAGGCGAACAGCGCCGCGAGCTCCGCCGCGGCCTCGGGCGACACCCCCGCCTGGGTGATCTCCCCCTCGAACTCGGCCGGCGGGACCTTGTGGTACCGGTCGACGGCGCGGAAGAAACGCCCCACGTCCTGGACGCCGAAGAGGCTCCCGATCCCCTCCGCGATCGCCCGGTCGTTGATCCGGAACGCGTAAAGTCCGACCGCCCCGACCTCATCCAGCAGGAGCGCGGCGGTCGACAGGAGGTCGGCCTCCGCCTCCACGCCCGGCACGCCGAGCAGGTCGAGGTTGAACTGCAGGAACTCCCGGGTCCGTCCGGCCTGCGGCTCCTCGTACCGCCAGATCTTCGAGACGGTGAACCACTTCACGGGCAGGGGCTCGGATTTGGCCCGGTCGACAAAGATGCGGGCAAGCGAGGGCGTCGTCTCCGGGACGAGCGCGACCGGGCGCTCCCCCTTGTCCCGGAACAGCCAGGTCTCGGCGGCGATCCCTTCGCCGCTCTTGATCTGGTACAGCTCGAAGCTCTCGACGCACGGGCCCTCGAGCTCGGAGTATCCCGCCCGCCTCGCCGCCGAGCGCATCCGGCGACGGATCTCGGAGCGGGCCCCCGCCTCGGGGGGAGGGTAGTCGCGGAACCCGCGCAACAGGTTGAACGGCACGACCGAGGGACCTGCGGTCCCCCCTTATCAATTCCGCGACCCGGGGGCGGCGCGGAAGTCCAGGGTCCTAGGCAACGCCGTTCGGGTTCGCCGCCCCAAGGGGTATGAACCCCGGGAGCGCTGTGAATCGCCGTGCGGAACCTCCGGTCGGGCCGGACCTCGATCGTCCTCGTCGCGGTCCTGCTCCTGGTCGCGTCAGTGTTGCTCCTGCCGGCATCGACCGACCGCGCCGCCCCGTCGCCCCACCCGATCCTGGCGACGAACGGCCATTCCACCCCCCGCTCCGGCCCCGTGGCGAGTGCCCCGCCCGTCGTGCCGGCGGTCGAGGCGCCGGGCCCTAGAGCGGCGATCCCCGCGGCACCTTCGAGCGCCACCGCCGCCCCGGGTTCGCTCGCCGGCCTTGCCGGCTCGATCGCCGCGGCCGGTGTTCCTCTCCGCTATGCCTTCCTCCCGAACCTGAACGGCCGACAGACCGGAGCGCCGCGTGACGGCCATATCGAACCGACCTACCCGACCGGCCCGGCGCCCATGGGGGTCGCCGACCTGGGGCTCGTCAACATCTCCGGTTCACTCGAGGCCACCAACCTCACCACCTCCCGGGTCGCTGGAACGTTTGCGCCGACCTACCTCTCCGGCGTATCGATCGACTCGGGGGCACCGGACGCCTACGGAGTCCAGGTCAATGCCGTCCTGACGAACGTGACCCTGTTCGGGAACTCCTCCTACCAGTTCTGGACCCAGAACGTGGTCGAGTACTCCACCTACTCCCACGAGCTCTCCTTCATCGACAACGTCTGGAACTTCTCCGGGCCCTCGGGCGCTCTTTCGAAGAATGCGATCCTCGCCCATGGGCCGAACGGGACCCAGGAGGGGACGACATTCTACTACGCGCTCGGTCCGGTCGTGACGATCGGCTATCCGTTCACGCTCTCCCTGTTCCTCAACGCCGCGGCCGGCTCGGGCGGGGACGAGGTCTACTTCAACTACACGTTGTCGAACCAAAGCCAGAGCCTGGCGGGCTCGTATGATTTCGTGGAGTTCAACGCCTCGGGCGGCTCGCCCGCGGGGAGCATTCCGCCGGCGGTCTTCCTCGCCGACGGGGGCACGTACAACCCCCTGGGTCTGCCGGACGACTTCGAGATCGACGTCGTGGGCCCGGGCGGCGGCAGCAATTTCGACGCCCTCAACGCCTCCGCGGCGATCAACCTCTACTACTGGTCCACCACCGACCAGCGGTTCCTGGTCGTCCCCTCGGCGATGGATGCCGGGGCAGAAACGGGGGAGACCTCGGCGGGCCTCGCCGCGACCTGGAACGGAAACGGGGACGAGGGACTCCGCGGTATCCCCGGGCCGGCCGCCTATCTCGGCCAAGGTCCGTCGCTCTCGATGGGAATGTGGAACGTCACACCGTCCACGTCCGGCTCGGCCGTGCTCCACTACGACCTGGCTCCATCGAACGGGTTCACGTTCATTGCCCCCGGGGCCTCCCCGTCGCTCGCCGGCTTCGGGTGGGCGCCGCCCGCGACCTCGTACGACCTACCGCCCGGAACCTACTCGCTCTGGTCCCTCGCGTCGGAATTCGCGCCGCTCCGCTCGGCGCTCAGCCTCCCGGGCGGTGGGGCCACCCTCAACGTGACGCTGGTCGCCGACCCGTCCGTCGGCGTCTACACTCCGCTGTGGGCGTTCGGACCCAGCGCGCTCGCGAACATCTCGTCGACCTGCGCCGCGGGAGCCTGTACGCTCGACAACAACCAGCTCGGACCGATCGGCTCCGCCGGACCGGCCGGGCGCGGTCCCTTCTTCCCCTGGTTTGGCGAGTTCAACGATTTCCTCTTCCCGGTGTTCCCCGGCCTGTTCCTCTGGCACGTTTCGAACGCGATCGTCGCCTCGCCGCCGTCGTTCGAAGTGACCCCGCCCGCGTGGCTGGCCAATGAGACGGAGGATTTCGGCACCCCGTCGACCAACGACCTTGGGCTCTTCTTCTACGACGACGCGAACATCACGCTCGCAGGCGCGGCCGCCGTCGGAGGCTGGTGGTTCGAGCCGGCGTACTTTGGTCCCACCGCTCCCCAGTACTCGGTCGTGTTTTGGAACACCTCCGCGAGCTCCGTGGTCGGGAACACGTTCACGACCGGCGGAGGGGCCCTCTACCTATACGGCGGGGAGAACAACACGATCTGGAACAACACCTTCCTCGAATACATCCCCCTCGCGCCGAACGCCGGTTCCATCTCGGGGGCCGTCCACGGCGCGAACGGCCTCTTCGACGCCGACTTCGGGGACGCCCGGGCCGGCGGGGCGGGCTGCCGGTGCGGCGACGAGGTCTACAACAATGTCTTCGGGGACTACCACCCCGCGTACGCGCCGACCCTCGACCCGTACACCGGCCTCGCACCGCGGCTGCCGTTCGACTCCCTGTGGAACGTCACTCCGCGCGCCGGCCCCAACATCCTCGGGGGCCAGGTGGTCGGCGGGAACTACTGGTGGAACTACGGCACCTCGCTCGACCCGTACTGGGTCCTGCCGTTCAACGCGAGCGGGGCGATCTCGATCGGCGGAGATGCCCATCCGCTCGTGCCCACCCCGCTCGTCACGGTCACGTTCGGTGTGACCGGCTTGCCCGCCGGCGACTCGTGGCACGTCGGGGTGTACACGTCGACCGGCCTCGCGTTCAACTCCTCGAGCGGCTCGACCCTGACCGAGAACTGGCCCAGCGGCGAGTACTACTTCACCGCCGATTCTCTCGACGGCGCCTACGGGGTCCCCTCCACCGGGGTCTTCCAGGTCGGCCCGGTCAACCTCACCGTCCTCCTCACGTTCTACCCCCTCTACGGTCTCACGTTCGGGACCGTGAACTTCCCCTCCGGGAGCTTCTGGGCGATCACGATCTCGAGCGTGCTCTGGGGCGCGTTCATCGACCTCGGGAACGTACCGAACTTCCCGGCGGAAGTGCTGGCCGCCGGGCCGTACAACTTCACGATCAGCCCGCCGGCGGGCTACACCGTCTTCCCGGACGCCGGCTCGGTGAACCTCACCGGCAACCTCACGGTCCACGTCTCGTTCTCCAAGGTCGGCGTCCCCGGAAACCTCTACATCACCCTCGCGCCCGCCGCCGGTGCCCGTCTCTGGGTCGACGGGGACCTGGTCGCGAACGCTTCGGTCGGCCGCGTGAACCTCTCCCTCCCCGCCGGCATCCACTCGGTGTACGCGACCTCGCCGGGCTACCTGCCCTACTTCAACAACGTCAGCATCGAGGGGGGCGGGTCCACCAGCCTCCTCATCGCCTTCACGCTCGAACCCTCCGCCCAGGCCGGGTCCTCGAACGGGACGGCGGCGTTCCTCCCCTGGCTCGTGGCCGGCGTGTGCGCGGCGGTCGCGGTCGGCCTGGCCGCGGCCCTCGGGTACGTCTATTCCCGTCCTCGGCCGCCGGCGGGCCCGGTGACGGGCCGGCCCGACACGACCCCGAAGCCCTGACGGGGCCCGCTACATCGAAGAGAACGTCCGGGCGCCCGCGGAGGCCTCCGCCGGGGTCCCGGTCTCCTCGCCCGGCATGCGGTGCTGCTCCACGAAGGCGCGGGCGCGGCGGTACGCCACGATCGTGCCGACGAAGTTTCGCTGCCGCAGCTCGGTCATGACGACCTTCAGCTCGTCGACCGCGGGGCGGATGTCCATCCCCGCGGAGCGCAGCTCGGAAAGGCGGGCCTTGACCCGCTGGAGGTCCTCGACCAGGAGGGGCTCGACCACCGCCCAGAGGGCGACCGCTCCGCGGGCCAGCAGGCGTTCCCCGTCCGTGCGGCGTCCGGCGCGCACCATCCTGCGGCCCTCCTCGAGCGGTCCCAGGGCGGGTCCCGGGTCGCCGCCGAGCTCTCGGGCGGTGGCGGCCAGCATCTCGGCCTCGGTCACGAGGATCTTCCCCACCTCCCACTCCTCCTCGTCCCGCTGGATCTCGTCGCGGACGTGGGCCAGGCGGCGCTGGGCGCCGGTCAGGTCGCCCTGGGCCAGCGCGCGCCGGATCGACTCGATCTCGACATCGGCGCTCGGCGTGGGCACGAACGTCGCGAGCTCGTTGCGTCGGGCGACGACGACCTCGAACTCCTCGGCGAGGGCACTGACCAGGTGGACGAACATCTCGCGGGCGACCGTCTCGAGCGAGGAGCGGTCCTCCACCAGGTCGGCCGCGTTGTGGCGGCTCTCAAAATCACTGAAGTCGAGCCCGAGCCTGCGCCCGAGGTGGAAGTATTCCTGGATCGTGCGGTCGAGCTCGGCGTCGCCGCGGCCAGCCGGGAGGCCGGGCAGCTCCGGCATGTCGGAGAGGGGCGGGACGTCCCGGGCCACCGGGGTCGGGACCGGTGCGGACTCCCGGAGCGCGGGCAACTGCGGGGCACGGGTGAGGAGCGCCCCGGTCGCGGCCGGGGCCGCCGGAAGGGTCAGGTCGACGGCCGCGAGGATCTCCCCGATCGTCTTCAGCGAGACCGGGTCGGCCCCCGCCAGCGGCCCCGCCGCCTCCCGGACGGCGCCGAACAGGTCGCTCGACAGGTGGCACTGGGGGCAGGAGTCGACCTCCCCCGGCACGGGAGCACCGCAGGCCGGGCAGAGGAGCTGGACGGTCGCGCTCAGCGGCCGCCTCCCCGCCCCGAACGGGGGAGGTTTCGGGCCGACGGCGTATCCCGCTGGCGTTGCAGTGTCGAACCGCCCATCCCCGGAGCCCCAGCGATGATGAAGGTCGGTTGCCCTTCAAAAACTCTGGGGGTCCGTCCGGGGGTCAGGTTTCGGGCCCCCTCGGCGCCAGATGCCGCCGAGCGGAGGGGGTGGGGTGGTAGGTCCCGGCCGGGAGGGGCGGAGGGCGCGGGCGCGGCGGCCCCGCCTCGGGAGGCAGGTGGGTCTTGCACCTACGGCAGCGATACCCACGCAGGGTCCCGTACGACTCGGTTCGGCGGAGGCACTTCGGGCAGGTCGGCGCCGACCTCTTGGGCCCCTGGCGAGCCCAGGCGAGCACGGTGATCCCTTCCAGACGGACCGTGCCGTCGTCGGACCGGCTCCCCCAGACACGAACTCGGTCTCCGGGAACGAGCGTCCGGGCCACGTGGGGGAGGGTCTTGGTCGGCTCGAAGGCCACGCACTTCACCGACCTCCCCGAGGCCAGGGCGACGTCGAACCGTACGTGCCCGCCGCGGAGAACGGTGGGCGCCCGCGATACCCGGCCGGTGGCCCAGCCCGATGTGAGTGGAGGCCACGACGGGTCGGGCCGGAGGATCAGGTGGTCGCCGCTGCCCTGGTTCGTTCGGAACACCAGGTAGCGGTCGACCGGCTCCGAGCGGATGAGGGGGAACGCCCGGAGGGGGGAGACGCGGTCGGTGGACCGGAGCCCGAACAGGATCGGACACGGGGTGTGGGGAGCGACGAGCAGTCGACGGGTCCGTTCGTCGTAGCAGAGGAAGAGGTGGGGGTATTCCCGCTGCGCGTTCCGAACGCTCTCGGGGTCCACCGAGCGGGACGTCCCCCACCGGTCCCGGGTCCGGTAGGCGATGAGCTCCCACGTCGGGTGCGAACCCGGCCAGGCGACCGCCGCAGCGGCGCCCACCAGGCCCTGCTCGCTACCCTCCCACTGGAACCACGCGCCCTGGCCCTCGAGTGCCGTGCGGGCCTGCGCCACGGGGACGACGGACCGGACCGCGTCCCAGTAGTATCGGGCGGGCAGCCGGTGCTCCGTCACCACCAGGGCCGGGTCGGTCCCGCTGCCCCCTCCCGCGGCCGCCGCGCGAACGAGAGCCCACGCGGCCTCGGAGAACGACGACCGTTCCGCCGGTCCCGGGGCCCCCCCGCGCGCGTACGACCAGACAGGCTCCCCGTCGATCTCGCCCACCCGGGTGCGAGGCCCGACGCCGTGACCGAATCGGGCCGAGAGCGCGGCGTTGCCGCGGGTCTTCCACGGAATGTTCGGGTTGAGCCGAACGAGCCGCGGTGACCCGAGCAGGTCGAGCCCTCGGCGTCGGGCGAGGGCGATGAGCTCGGTCAGGACGTAGGTGGTGCAGCCGCCCCGAGGACTGTCGGTATCGTCCACGCCGACCCACACGGTCCGTCTCCCCGCGGGCGGTCCCCTGCGGCGGGGAGCCCGCGGCTCAGGCGAGCCCGGCGAGGAGCTTCTGGTATGCCCCGAGGTTCGGCGCGACCGAGATGTCGGACCTCGCGGGCCCCGCGGCGTCCCCGAGGAGCTTCGCCTCGAGGCCCTCGCGCGTGGACTCCTTCGGTCGGTGCATGACCCCGATGGGGATCCGGCCCGATTCCATCGTCTCGAAGCAGATGCGGAACATCGTCTGCCGGTCGGTCGGGTCGTACCCGGGGACCTTCGAGACGTCCAGCACCTTCTCCCGCCAGAGCTTGTACGTGTCGTTGTAGGTGACGCAGGGCGACAAGTCCTCGATGAACGCGAACCCGCGGCCGTCGCGCGTGAACTGCAGCGCCTCCACGAGGACCTGGATCATCGTCTTCGGGTCGCCCGAGAAGGTCCGTGCGATCAGGTTCGGTGCGGGGATCGAGAGCGCGGTCAGGATCGCGTCGAACGGCCGCTCGATGTTCCCCTCGAAACCGATCTGGCTCGTGGGGGACGCCTGGCCCTTCGTGAGCCCGTACGTCTCGTTGTTCATCGCGATATAGACGATCGACGCGTTCTTCTTGAACGCGTGCATGAAGTGGCCCATCCCGATCGCGTAGCCGTCCCCATCGCCCCCCGCGGCGATGACGGTGAGCGCAGGGTTGGCCAGCTTCACGCCCACGGCCTGGGCCAGCAGTCGGCCGTGGAGCGCGTGGATCCCGTTGATCTCGAGGAAGTTGTGGATGGAGCCCGAGCATCCGATGCCTCCGACCAGGACCAGGTCGTGGGTCGGGACCTTCATCTCGGCCGCGGCCTTCTTGAGGGCCGCCAGCACCCCGAAGTCCCCGCAGCCGGGACACCAGATCGGGGGGACGGGCTTGGCGGACTGGACCATCCTACTTCGCCTCCGTGATGGCGGCGACGATCTGGGGGGCCCGGAAGTTGGAGCCGTCGTACTTGTTGATCCCGTGCAACTTCCGGTAGTGCCAGGGCATCGATTCGCGCAGGAGACGTCCGAACTGGCCGGTGTAGTTGTGTTCGACGACGTAGCAGATGTCGACCGATTGGAGGAACGGGTCGATCTCGTGCACGGGTACCGGGAAGAGGGTCCGGGGCTGGAGGAACTTGGTCGACATCCCCTTCGCGGTCAGCAGACCCTGCGCCTCTCGGACCGGTCCGACGGTGCTACCGAAGGCGATGATACCGACCTTGGCATCGGCCGGGCCGAACAGGTTGGCCGTGGGGAGCTCGTCGCGCGCCCGGACCATCTTCTCCATTCGCTTCTTCATCATCCGGACACGGTTCGTCGGGTTCACGGTCACGTGCCCCCATTCGTCGTGCTCGTTCCCGGTGATCTCGGCCCAGACCCCGGGGGTGCCGGGCGGGGCGTACGGAGACCGCCCGGACTCGGTGAACGCGTAGGCCTTGTACTGGGTTAGTGCCGCCGCCGCGTCACCGGTCAGCCGGTCGCCGCGGTCGACCTGGACCTTGTCGAGCTCGAAGTGGCGGCTCGTCGTGGCGTTCTGGCAGAGCGCCTCGTCCAGGAGGAGGATGACGGGGACGCGCCAGCGTTCGGCGAGATTGAGGGCGTCCACGGTGATGAGGAAGCATTCCTCGGGAGTGCCGGGCGAGAGGATGAACCTCGGGAATTCGCCGTGGCCCAGGTTCGCGAGGTGCGAGAGGTCGGACTGTTCGTGACGGGTCGGCTGGCCGGTCGACGGCCCGACCCGTTGGCAATCCGCGACGACGATCGGGATCTCGGCGGCCGCGGCGTGACCGATCCCCTCGGTCATCAGCCCGAGGCCCGGCCCGCTCGTGGAGGTCATCACCCGGGCGCCCGCGTAGGAGGCCCCGATGATCATGTTCACCGCGGCGAGCTCGTCCTCGGCCTGCCGGACCACGCCGTGGAAGGGCGGGAGGTACCGCTGAAGGTACTCCATGATCTCGGTGGCGGGAGTGATCGGATAGCCCGCGAAGAATCGGCCCCCCCCGACGACGAATCCCATCGCCGTCGCCTGGTTGCCCGTCGTCATGAAGAAGTCGTGGGCGTCGCCGTCGGCGACCGAGAATCGGTCCGCGAGCCCGGGCGTTTCGAGCGCGGCCTTGCGCCCGATCTCGAGCGCCTTGAGGTTCTTTTCGAGCGCCTCGCCACCCCGCCGCTTGAACCGCTCCTCGATGACGGCCCGGGTCTCGGTCGGGTCGAACCCGAAGATGACGCTGAGCGCGCCGTAGGCCGCGGTGTTCTTGAAGATCGGTTGGCCGAGCGGCCCCCCGACCAACGTCGCGAACGGAAAGCCGGTCGCATTGGGCAGGTCGACCTGGAACGTGGTCGAATCGTAGAGGATGTACCCGTGCGGGGCGAGCTCGGCCTTCCCGATCTCCACCGCCTCCTTGTCGAAGGCCACGAGGACATCCACCTCGGTCTTGACCGCCGAAACCGCCGCCCGGCTGCCGCGGACGGAGGCGTCCGCATGACCCCCGCGGATCCTGGACAGTACGTTGCGCGAGAGGTAGACGTAGAGACCCCGCTTCCGGAAGTACCGCCCCAACAGGTCGGAGACGGTCAGGGTCCCGTCGCCTCCCTGTCCTCCGATCATGACGCTAACGTCCGTGAGCTGTGGCGTACTCCGACCGGTTCCCGACCCGGCTCCTTCCGGGACCGGGGTGGTTTTGGCTGCGGGGGTGGTCATGTGATTCCTCGGTTGGCCGTCGAATTCGACGTACAGTGCGTTTCAGCACCGGACGGTATTTAAGTACTGACGCCACGCCGGTGACCACGTGGCGTCGAGCGACCTTCCGGACCGCTCCGCGCGCGACAAAGGTTAATTCGGATTGGCGGGTGGAACCGTCAATGGACGAGCCGTCGCTCGTGGAGGACTTCCACTCCGCGACCTCTTCGGAGCGTCACGTTCCCGAACACCCCATCCTGTGGGACGAGACCCTCCGCGACGGCGAGCAGACCCCGGGCGTCCACTTTTCACCGGAGGAAAAGCTCCGGATCGCCACGCTCCTCTCGGAGATCGGGATCCCGCTGCTCAACGCGGGGATACCGGTCGTTTCGGAGAAGGAGGCTCGGGCCGTCGACCTGCTCGCGCACGCCGGGTTGAAGGCAAAGATCCTCGCGGCCGCCCGTACCGTCCCCGCCGACGTGGACGCGGTGATCGAGAGCGGGGCGACGCACATCGCGATCTTCGTAGCCGCCAGCAACGTCCACCTCCGGTACAAGCTCAAGATGTCCCAGGACGAGGTGCTCTCGGCGAGCCTCGCGACGGTGCGGCAGGCGAAGGACGCCGGGCTCCACGTCGCGTTCGTCACCGAGGACACGGTGCGCGCGCCGTTCGATTTCGTCCAGCGGCTCTATCGCGGGGTGCAGGAGGCCGGCGCCGACCGCCTCGTCGTCTCCGACACGGTGGGCATCATGACACCGCTCACGTTCCGCTGGTACCTCAAGGAGTTCCGGCGCCGCGTCCACCCTCACGACCTTTCGGTACACTGCCACAACGACTTCGGCCTCGCGACGGCCAACACGCTCACGGCCCTCGAGTGCGGGGCGGTCGCGCCCCACGTGTGCGTGAACGGCCTCGGGGAGCGGGCCGGGAACGCCTCTCTCGAGGAGGTGGTCCTCTGCCTCGAATCCCTGTACGGGATCAAGACCGGCATCAAGACCGAGCGGCTCTACGAGCTCTCGCAGCTCGTCGAGGAGATCTCCGGGATCCCGATCGCCGCGAACAAGGCGCTCGTCGGGTACAACGCCTTCTCCCATGAGGCCGGCATCCACACGCACGGCATCCTGGCCCACACCCTCACCTACGAGCCGCTCCAACCGCACATCGTCGGCCGCGAGCGCCAGATGATCCTCGGAAAGCACACCGGCAAGGCGGCCCTCGTCGAGAAGCTGAAGGAGCGGGGGCTCACCGCGACCGACCCGCTGCTCCTCGACCTACTCCAGCGCGTGAAGACCGAGACCGAGTCGCGATCCAAGACGGACCTCAAGCACTTCCTGCGCGAGTACCGGCGCCTCTTCGAGCGGCCGGGCCTCTCGGACGCAGATTTCTGGACGATGGTCGATGTGGTCGGGATCCGACCGGAGAGCGCATGAGCGAGTCGAACGGCCACGGGATGACGATGGCCGAGAAGATCCTCGCCCGCGCCGGCGGCGTGGACCACACCGTCCCGGGGCAGATCGTAGAAGGGAACGTCGACCTCGCGATGATGCACGAGCAGGGCGCCCAATCCGTCCTCCCGTTCCACCAGATGGGCGCGGAGACCGTCTGGGATCCGGACCGGGTGGTGATCGCCATCGACCACTGGGTGCCCGCCTCCACGGAGGGGGCTGCGATCCTCCACCGCATCCTCCGCAAGTTCGCGGCCGAGACCCACCTGCCGCACTTCTACGATGTCGGGAACCACGGCATCTGCCACCAGATCCTCGCCGAGAACGGCTGGGTCGTCCCGGGGGACCTCGCGGTCGGGACGGATTCGCACACCAACATGCTGGGGGCGATGGGGGCCGTCGCCGCGGGGATCGGCCCGACGGAGATGGCCGCGGTGCTCGCGCTCGGGCGGCTCTGGCTGAAGGTCCCTCCGACCATCCAGATCCGGGTGCACGGCCGCTTCGGACGCGGCGTCACGGCCAAGGACCTCATCCTGCGGATCCTGGGCGAGGTCAAGACGACCGGTGCGACCTACAAGGCGGTCGAGTTCACCGGCCCGACGATCGAGGCACTCTCAATGCCCGAACGGTTCACGATCTGCAACATGACGACCGAGATGGGCGCGAAGGCCGGGATGGTCGCCCCCGACGAGACGACGTTCGACTACCTCCGCCCGATCGCCAAGCACTCGATGCACCCGCTGCGCTCGGACGCCGACGCGCGGTACGAGCGGGTCGTCGACATCGACGTCACCGACATGCCGCCGATGGTCGCCTGCCCCTATTCTCCCGACAACGTCCGGCCGCTGCCCGACGTCGTCCGCGAGCATGTGAAGGTCGACCAGGTGTTCCTCGGCTCCTGCACGAACGCGCGGATCGAGGACCTTCGGGAGGGCGCCGCCATGATGAAGGGCAACAGGGTGGCTCCCGGGGTCCGGTTCATCGTTTCGCCCGCCTCGACCAAGATCTACGAGCAGTGCCTGTCCGAGGGGATCATCCGGACCTTCACAGAAGCCGGCGCGGTATTCACGAACTCGAGCTGCTCCGCGTGCTTCGGCGGGAACATGGGGATCCTTGCGCCCGACGAGGTGTGCGCCTCCTCCTCGAACCGGAACTTCCCCGGACGGATGGGGGCCAAGGAGGCCCGGATCTACCTTCTGTCGCCGGCGGCGACCGTCGCGGCGGCGATCCGGGGAGAACTCACCGACCCACGGGACCTGATGTAGGGAGGGGTCGTGAAGGACGTCATCGAAGGTCGGGTCTGGGTGCTGGGCGCCGACGTCGACACCGACGGGATCATCTCGGGAAAGTACCTCACGATCATCGACCCGAACGAGCTCAAGAAGCACGTGTTCGAGATCGCGCTCCCCGAGTTCGCGAAGGAGGCCCGCGACGGCGACATCATCGTGGCGGACGAGAATTTCGCGTGCGGCTCCAGCCGGGAGCACGCGCCCCAGGCGATGCGCGCGATCGGGGTGGGCGCTGTCGTTGCCGACTCGTTCGCCCGCATCTTTTACCGGAACGCGATCAACCTCGGCATCCCGACCATCGAGGTCCGGGGGGTCCGGAAGATCTTCGAGAAGGGCGACATCGCCCGGATCGAGATGCGGGCGGGCCGCATCACGAACCTCCGTACCGGGGCGTTCGTCACATTTCCCCCGCTCCCCCCGCACCTGCTCGACCTCCTGGAGGCCGGCGGGCTCGTCGAGAAGGTCCGAACCGAGCTCGAGCGGCGGAAGTCGGCGGCAGGGGCCGCATGAAGGACGCCGGCTACGGCATCGTGCTCTACCCCGGTGACGGGACCGGACCCGAGGTACTGCGCGAGGGCCGGAAGGTCCTGGACGCGCTGGCGGAAGGCGGGCCCTCCCCCTGGCACCTCACCGAATACCCGGGGGGCGGCCAGTACTACCTCAAGACAGGGAAGGAGTGGGAGCCCGAGGCCGAGGCGGCCGCTCGGACCGCGGATGCGATCCTGCTCGGGGCGGTCGGATGGCCCGGCGCGAGCCTCCCGAATGGAGACCTGGCCGGTCGGGCCCTGGTCCTCGGCCTGCGGGAGGGCCTCGACCTCTACGCGAACGTCCGCCCGTGCCGGCTCTACCCCGGCGTGCTGCACAAGATCAGCGGCACCTACCGCGAGGTATGGGCCCCCAAGTTCGTCGACATGGTGATCGTCCGTGAGAACACCGAGGACCTGTACACTCCGGCGCGCGGACGGCTTCGCCGGGGCGGGGAGACCGAGGTCGCGGTCGATACCCGCATCATCACCCGCAAGGGCTCGGAGCGGGTCATCCGCTACGCGTTCGAGCTTGCCCGTGCTCGCCC
>JBEKJG010000037.1:0-15703 GCA_050011355.1 Thermoplasmata archaeon
GACGACTCCTCGTGCCCGGCGGAAAGTTCATTGTGAGCGCCTCCCTCCGCCCTTCGCTCGCCACGATCGAGCTCGATCTCAAGTCCGGACTCGCGCGTCGTTCGGGGGTGGCGTTCCACGGTGTTACCTTCGGCAAGGAGGCCATCGTCACGTACCGATTTGGACAGATGGTCCTGTTCTACCCGACTGAGGCACAGTTCGAGTCCACTGTGGCGAGTACCGGTGCGACCATTCTCGCGGAGTACGGTGCCGGGATTACCGACCTCTATCTCTTACGAGCGATGCCAATCCCTCCGACCTTCCTCGTCAAGGCGGGACAACTCCGACCGCGCAGTCGATTGTTCCCAATGCGATGGCTAGTCGGACAATGGGGAAGACCGGATCGGAATTCGATCCCCCCGGTCGCGGACATTCTGGCGTGCCCGCGGTGCCGCACGCCACTTGGTCACGTCGACCTCGCTCGGGATTGGGCCATAGACTGTACGAAATGCCAATTCCCGCTGCGGTTCGAGGGGTCGATCCTCAGAGCCAACTGGGGAGGCGACGAATCGACCTAGAACCGAAGTCGGGCGAACACCACTCAAAGAGTCCGATTGGAGCTCACCGCTTCGCAGTATGCGCGGAATCGGATTCATGCAGCCGTACCGAAACTGCCCAAGACCGATCCTGGCGGCCTCGACCGGTCAAATCCTCACCAACATCTCGGTCGGAACCTACGGCTGGGCTCTGACGTATGCCCCGAGCCTTGGTGAGGTATTCGCTATGAACACGGCCTCGGACATCCTGCGACCGGGGACCTCTTTGTCACAAACTCGGGTACGCAACCGGTCGAGGTGATATCGGTGGCGACCAACCCCATCATCGACACGGTGGTAGTCGGAATCAGCGCCGCCGGCCCAGTGTACGTTCCCAGCCTGGGGGAGATCTTCACCGCAGACGGTTATTCGAACAACGTCTGTGTGAGCTCGGACGGCACTTAGTAGGCTGGATTAACGCAATACCGTGGAGCACGGCAGGGCGATAGCACGCTGGGGGCTCACCGCCCCGGTAGGCCCCGCCCTGCCGCCAAGCGCGCCTTCCGGTCCGGCGGAGCGTCCGACCTCCCTCGACAACGAGCGGCGGGTCCGGCCAAGGAACCTGGGCCGTCCACGAGAAGCGATGGGTGCAATTCTGCGTGCACCCATACACCGCCGGAGCGGGACGGATTTCCGTTGCACCCCCTACTTTAGGAATCCGAGCCGGTCGGGGGGGTGGAACAGAGGATGAGGCCAACCCCACGACCCAAACCACCCGCAGGCGCCGTCCCGCTGGCCGACTACCCCAACGTGTACGACGCGGCGTTCTCTTGGGACCGGTCGGCGGAAGCGCGCACCTTCCTGCGCGTGGCCCGAACCCGAAGGGGCAGCCCTCCACGCTCCGCCGTCGAACTTGCGTGCGGCACTGGACCTTTGGCCCGCCTTTGGGCCGGTTGGGGGATTGACGCCTACGGGGTCGACCGGTCTCGGACCGCGATGGGCCGTGCGCGTCAGCTCTCAAGAGGAATCATCCCACCCGAACATTGGGTCACCGCGGACGTCACGAACTTTCGACTGCCCCGTCGGGTGGATCTGGCGACGATGCCGCTGGACGGCTTGGGCTATCTTGTCGAGTACGAAAGCCTGCGGAACTTCTTCCGAGCGGTTTGGCGAAGCCTGACCCCCGGTGGGATCCTAGCGATCGACCTCACCCTCCACCCGGCGGGGTGCGTTCCGCTGACGATCCGAAACTCCTGGAAGGTCGCGCTGCGTCCGCTCGGCAATCTGCGCGCGAGCTGGAACAGCCAGGGCAGGCCGTGGGGAGCTCCTCCGCGTCAATGGGAAGTGGGTCGCATCGCGGTGAGCGTCCCGGGCAGGCCGGTGCAGGTATTTTGGGAGGCCTCCCCCCACGCGGCGCTGACCCTCCAAGACCTGCGGGTGCTTTCGAACGAGGCCGGTTGGAAGGGGGAGATGTGGCTCTTCTCGGACGCCGCCCACCGAGCGCGGGGGGCTCGGTTACGTCGAGTCTCTCTGAGCCAACGGGTCCACGGATCTCGCCTCGTGTGTTGGCAGCGAACATGAGGCGGTTCCCCGAGGCGGACCTCGGCCGGTGAGTACTCGCGGTGGGGGTCGGTGCGATTCGGCTCGCGCCGATGCGGCCTGAAAAATCTGGCTCGCCCCTCCGCTGGGCAGCATCCGTTGGTCCCCGGCCCTTGGGAGCCACCACAGGCTATCCGAACCAATTCCAGAAATCGTCCCGCCAGAAGTCTACTTCTTCGTGGAGATGCCGTAGGACCACGGGCTTCAAGCCCTCGCGTTCGGCCCGGCTGAATTGCTCTCGGAGCTCCTCGACGGTCTCGTCGGAGAGGCGGTCGAGAATCGCTTTTACCGAGGAACCGATCCCGACGTCCAACACCCGCTCCGGATGGCGGATCACCAGGCGGTAGTGGTGGCTGTTCGTCCGTTCGATCCGAAGGACTTGCCATTCCAGGGCCTCCCCCCGCTCCTTCTGGAGTCGGTACGCCGCCAAGTTTCCTATGGCCATCCCGACGAAATTCTCGTCCGTCAGCCCTGGCCTCAGATGTAGCCCGATCTCGATACCGCGGTGCGTTTCGGACTACTATCGTGAAGGCGGAAACCCTCTTCGGTGGGTTGACCACCGATACCTCGACCGGAGGCGACTTCCTCGGGTAGGACAGCCGTCACACCATGCCTACGGGAGGCCAAGATGAACCCGGCCTCGAAATGCCGCGACTCTCGGGGGGCGTTCCGGCGGTATAAGAGGGCCATCCGCCTGCTTGGACTCGGTGACTCCCCCCGATGGGACGCCTCCATCATTCGAACCCTACCGTACCAAGGTCATCGAGCGAATCCCCAATCCTTCCCCCGCCGAGCGGGAGGCGGCCCTCCAGCGCGCCCACTTCAACTTATTCCAGCTGCGGTCGGATGAGATCCGGGTCGATCTGCTGACCGATTCCGGTACCGGAGCGATGAGCGACCGCCAATGGGCGGCACTCATGCTCGGCGACGAGTCGTACGCAGGCAGTCGAAACTACGCCCACTTCGAAACCGTCGTGCGGGAGCTCACCGGTTTCCCCCACATCCTGCCGACCCATCAGGGCCGTGCGGCCGAGAACCTGCTCTTCTCGACCTTGTGCCGCCCGGGGTGCATCGTCCCGAACAACATGCATTTTGACACGACCCAGGCCCACGTCCTCCACAGCGGCGGCCGGCCCGTGAACCTCGCCGTCCCCGAAGCCTACGACCCGGAGAGCGAGGCCCCGTTCAAGGGCGACGTCGACCTCTCGGCCCTCAAGACCCTCTTGGACGTGGAAGGGGCCGAGCGGATTCCGCTCATGATGGTGACCATCACGAACAACACGGGAGGAGGGCAACCGGTCTCCCTCGCGAACCTCCGGGAGGTCTCGCGCCTCCTCCGCGCCGAAGGCGTTCCCCTCTACCTCGACATGTGCCGGTGGGCCGAGAACTCCTACTTCGTCCGAGAGCGGGAGCCCGGTATGCAGGACCGGACCATCGCACAGATCGGCCGTGAGTTCTTCGACCTGGCCGACGGAGCCACGATGAGTGCCAAGAAGGACGGGCTCGTGAACATCGGCGGCTTCGTCGCGACCCGGGACCCGGCAGTGGCCGAACGACTGAACGAGGCCCAGATCCTCTTTGAGGGGTTCACGACCTACGGGGGGTTGGCCCGTCGCGATCTCGAGGCGATGGCGGAGGGGCTGGTCGAGGCGACCGACCTCGAGTACCTCACCCACCGGATCGCCCAGGTTCGCTACCTGGCCGATCGACTCACCGCCCACGGGGTGCCCCTGCTGCGTCCGATCGGCGGGCACGCGGTCTACCTCGACGTGCGCCGGTTCATGGCCCACCTCGCCCCCGAAGACCTGCCCGGCCAGGCTCTCGTGGTCGAGATATATCGCGAGGGCGCCGTACGGTCCGTGGAAGTGGGCTCCCTCATGTTCGGAACTTCGGAAGGAGGCGGGCGTTCCCTCGAACTGGTCCGCCTCGCGGTTCCCCGCCGGGTCTACTCCGGTGCCCAACTGGCCTACGTCGCCGACGCGATCGGACGCGTGTATGCGCGCCGTCGGGAGATCCGTGGGATGCGGTATACCCACCGTCCCGAACGCCTGCCGCACTTCACCGCGCGGTTCGCCCCGGCCCTCGAGGCCACCCCGCGCACCGGGTAGAAATCTCTGAGCCGAACGCCCCCGTCCGGGGGTTCCCGCTGTATCATCCCATCGTCCGAAGCGCGATTTTGCGAACCTGCTATAACCACGGGGTCTTAGGCCCACCCCTCGCGGGTTATACGATATGAGCTTCCAGTCCCCTACCTCGGACGGTCCTCGCCCGGCCAGCCGGCGGGAACCGAACCAGGTCCTCCGTCCTGATATGAACGCGCCGGGCCCCGCTCCCCCGCAGTGGATTCCGGCCACCCAGCTCGATGCATTCCGGGGCGCATTCGCTGCGGTTATACTTCCCACCCTGAACGAGGAGAAAGGTCTGGCCCGAACCCTTTCCGAACTGCCTCTCGACCGTTTCAACGAGTCCGGGCACCGGGTCATGCCCGTCATCATCGACGGGGGATCGACCGACGGCACGCTCGAAGTGGCGCGCCAATGGGGCATCCCGGTGCTCCGCCAGACCAGCAAGGGCAAGGGCGGAGCCATGCTCGAGGCGATCGCCTGGGTCTACCGGCAGAGTATCCCGTTCGCCGTCGTCCTCGACGCGGACGCCACGTACCCTCCGGACCGCATTCTCCCGACCCTCGACCTGCTTCGCGGGGGAACGGACCTGGTCATCGGGGTTCGTCGACCCGTGTGGGGCCCTCCCTCCGACCTCAAGGACCTGGTCCACCGGGTCGGGAACCTGGTCATGAGCTACGCGTCCAGCTTGCTCGCTCGCCGGACCATCCTCGACCTGTGCAGCGGGTTCTGGGGCGTCTCCACCCAACGATTCATGGAACTGGGGCTCGACGATACGACCTTCGCCATCGAGGCCGAGCTGGTCCTCAAATCGATCCGCCGGGGCTTGAACGTCCAGCAGATCCCGATCCGATACCGGGAGCGGCTGGGAGAGGCCAAGCTCCACGCCATCCGAGACGGCGGACAGATCCTCCTGGCGATCTTCCAGTATGCGCGCCCGAGCCCCGTTCCCGAACCCGCGGATTCCGCCCCCGCGCCCTGGGGCCGGGACCTGCTCTCGATCGGGCTTTCCCTTGGCATCTCGGGAGCCGTCGTCGAGTGCGCCCCCCGGGATGTGCTCGAAGCGGCGGACATCGCTCAATTCCTCCGACGGAACCTCCCCGAGACCCGGGTGCAGGTCGGGTCGATTACGGCCGCGCTCGCACTCGACCGGAGCGCCCCGTCGCTGGACGTGGGCCCCGGCACATCGTCGGTCGCTCCGACCCCGCTGGTCGTCTCCTTACCGTCCGCGGGGTTCGACCCCTCCGACCCCCGGTCGATGACCGTGTCGATCCGCAACCGGCGCCGCCAGCTCACGATCGAGCTCCCCTCGACGGAGACCGAGCGCGATCCCGAGACTGCCGGGTCGAGTGCCTGGTCCCGGGCGGGGGGATGGATGGGGTCGACCCGACCCCACCGGGAGAAGTTCCCCTCGCTTCTGGTCGTGACGTCTCGACTCAATTTCCAACCGGAACGTCAGCAGGAGACCCTCCTGTCGGCGAACGGGTTCCGAATGCTCGCGCGCTCCAAGGTCAAGGAGCCCGACACCGCGAGCCGAGCTCTCGACGTCGTCGCGGGCTCCGCCCACTCCCCCCGCTAGACAAATCTCCGCGAGAACCCGTCGCCGGGTTCACTCTCCTCCGTTCAACTGAACGGGCCAGTTGGCGACCGGGAATATCCCGCGGCACGGTGAATGGGGTTCTCCACCTGTACGTGCGGGGCAGATCAGGCGCACCCATCGGGGCCCCCGCATCGGAACCCCCCGCGCGCCCTCCAACAGCCGGGCGCCTTTGGGCTCCCGTTGGTCGAACTACCCGGGCTTTGACGGCTTTCGACGACGGCCCGAAGCCGGGGCCGCGTGCACCGAAGTTGCCGGAGCGACGGCCGGGGGGTGGGATTCGAGGCGGTGGGCGTCCAGCGCTTCCTCGGAGCGGAACGTGCGCCCACAGTCGGAACAGATCGCCTCGACCTCGTCGTATTCGACGTAGGGCATGCGGTGGGAAGGGGGACCTACCTCAATTGGGTTTCGTTGCCCGACTACGGTCCTTTGGCCTCCGATTGTCGCGTCACCGGCACCCCGGGTTGATTGGGAACCGTGACGAGCCCACGGGCCACGGCCACGTGCGCCTCGATGTAGGCGGCGAGCAGCAGGAAGTAGGAGACGAACAGGTACGAGACGATGAAGTCGACCGGGGTGACGAACGCCGGAACGGAGAGGGTCCGGTTGGCGATGATCGAAAGGATCGTCGACAGGTCCGCGGCGACGGCGACCGCGACGAGCACGGAGATGGCCAGCGCCCAGACCAGGGCGGCGACCACGACGGCGCGGCCGGGATACGACACGAGGTGGAAGACGAGGTAGGCATACGTCACGAAGGTCCCGAAGACGAGGCTCCCCACGGCCGCCCCGAACAGCGCGGCCGCCCAGGTCGGAGTTCCGAGCGACGGCATCGCAACGAGCAGCGCGAGCACCGCGCCCGCGACGACGGCTCCCAGAAGACTGAGCGCGAAGACCCGGTTGGCCGTCCGGACCCGGACGAGATGGACCTTGTCCCATTCCTCCCGTCCCACCCAGACGAACAGCAGACCGATCGCGGTGAGGACTAGGGGAAGCACGTAGAGGAGGCTCGCCCCGGGAACGTCCGAGCCGGAGACGAACCGGGTGTACAACTCCCCGACCCCCTCGATCGCAAACCCTAGGGACAGGATGGTGAGGCTGATCCGAAGGTTTCGCGTCACGGTCCGATCCTCCGCCGGACACCAGTCCGAGGGGGGTGATACGCGTTACCGCCGGAGCTGGAGCACGGTCGACGCCGGGGAACCTCGCACCGACGCCTAGTGTGAAATCGTGTGCGAATGGGGCGCGGCAGAATCCACCGGTTCCAGGACCGCTGCGCTGACCAGCTTTGCCGCCACCGCGACGGCGCTGATCGCCTCGTTGGCGCCCGCCCGGCGGAGTTTCGCGAGGGATGCGGGCGACGTAGCTACCGCGACGATGCGCAGGCCGGCGAGGATCCCCCGCGCCGTGATGACCGTAAGGAGATTCTCCGCATCCGAGTCGTCGGCCGCGACGAGCGCCCGCGCACGATCGATCCCGACGGCCCGAAGGTCGTCCTCGTTCGACGGCTCCCCGAGGTGGGCGGCCTCGCCTTCCCCGCGTAGCAGGTCGACCGCCTCGCTGTTCGGCGATAGGATGATGGAGCGGACCCCGTCCTCGCGCAGGCTCGCGGCCGTCGCACGGGCCGCCGCCGACGCTCCACAGATCACGACGTGGTCGCTGAGGTCCTCCATCTGAGCTCGTTCCAGTCGCTGCGCGATCCGTTGGAGCCGGCGCTCCAGGAACGGCAGGAAAAGGACGACCACGGCGGATAAGAACGTTCCCACGCCGAGGAGGATCAGCACGACCACGAACGCCGCCGCGGTATCGCTTTGGGGCGCGTACTCGGATCCGTTGGTCGAGATCGTGGTGACGGTGAAATAGAGCGCCTGAGTCCAACCGTGGATCGGCGGCTTGAATTGGTCGCCCAGCCATCGGGCCCCAGCCATCCCGGAGAGAAGGGAGAGCAGGGCCGCGACCACGACGAGCAGCTGGGTCGACTCCGGACCCGACGTGGCTCCGCGGAAGAACCCTACCGAGTAGGGGAAGATCAGCGCGACGAGACCGCAGGCGGCCACGGCGGAGGCGAGGGAGAACGGGTTCGGGCTGACGATCGCCGCAAAGACGGTGAGCGCCGGGGCGAGCAGGGAAAACAACCAGGCCACGACGCTCCGGTCGGCGATTCGGAAGGAGATCGCGATCAGGAGCGTGCCGGCGATCGCGTCGAAGGGCGGGTCGTAGCCGGTGAACGCGTCGTTGTAGAAGTTCGGGAGGGCAATGAGCGACGAGAGGAATCCCATCGCGAGCAGGAACGCTCCGATCCCCGCCGTGGCAAAGGCGACGTCTCTCGTGCGCGGCGCCAGGAACCGGCGGCCGGCGGGAGCCCGGTCGGAGCGGATGGGCCGGGCAAGAATCCCGGCTCCGGCTCCCGTCATCCAGTACCGCACACCGCCCGTCTAGAAATATGCACGGCTCGTTGGGCGGTGGGCCCGCCGGTCGGGGCCCCTCGGGCCGACGTTGCGCCTCTCGCGCCGGTCAGTCCACAGCGAGGTCGTGGAGGAGCCCGGGAATCGATTCAAACGGCAGTACCTGCCCGGACGCCACCGCGAGGCCCGGCGGTGCGCGTTCGCAGACGAGGGATCCCCGCCGCCGATCTCCGCCGGGGTCCGGGCGGACCTCGAAAACGAAATCGAACGCCCAACGACCGAGGCCGGGCTGACCGGTGGAGGCGAAGATCGGGATCACCCCCGCGCGCAGCATCGTATCGATGATCGGTCGGACGTCCGTGGCGACCTTGGGATAGTACGGGCGGACCCGGTCCGTGTTGGCGATCACGAACACCGGGCGCCGGCCGTTGCTCTTCGAGCGGCTGACCGCCTCCTGCACCGTGGGAGGGAGCCGAAGGAAATCGGTGAACTCGGCGACCACCGACTTCGGCTCGTCCGACCGGACCATCGTCCATAGGGCCATGTTCGCCTCGGCGTCCTGGGGCCGGGCGTCCGGCTCCAGGACGATGTAGAGGTGATCCTCGGGGATCCGACCGAGCCCGACCGGCCCTTGGGTCTCCCCCTCCATCCCCGCTTCCCGGATATCGACCCAGTACGGGTTGGGGTCGTTCAATCGGGCGAGGGTCCACGTTACCTGGAGGAGGGTCGCGCGCTCCGGACCGTACAAGAAGGTCCCGAGGCCCTCCCCGCCGAGTGCGCTGAGCTCGGGGGGCGGGTCGGCCGGCCTGGAGGCCCGCATCATGTATGGAATTGTCGAGGTTAGTTTAAACCCCGCAGGTCAGCCGGAGTCGGGCCCCCGAACTCCCGGCCGGATGCGAACGGAACTCGGAGCGACCCGGACCTGCGCGGTTGGATGGCCGGAAGAGCAACGGCGGGTGGTCGGGCGAATGTACTGGCGCGTGGAATCGTGTGAGACTCCGATGTTGCTTGACGAAGCGAGCGAGCCACAACGGAATGTCCGTGGAATGGGAGGCCTCGCGCACGCGCCATTGTAGAGGGAGGCACCGGGAGTTCGATCTTCGGCCCACTGAAGGAGATCCATTCCAACGAGGGGGGATCCCCGGGCGTCCCTCGGTCGTTGGACCGAGGTGAGAGGCCCGTGCACGCAATCCCCCCGAGAGTTCGGGGCAGCAGCGGAGGCGTTACCGCTTCTTCTTCGCCTTCGCCTTGCTGGTCTTCTTCGCCATAGCAATTTGGATAAGGCGTCGTCCTACTTCAACGAACCCACTCCGGCCCCGCCACGGCTTCCGACGACATTTTGGGATTTTCTTGGTGGGAATGAGATGCCATTCTCCGTGATCTCTCCTCGAGAATTCGTGGTTTCACGGAATCCATGGAAAGCGATCCATCGTGGTCCACGTAGGGTGGACGCCCACCGGGGACGTCACGGCTCTCTCGCGACGCGCGACTCTGAGGTAGGCGAGGGGCCGACCCTACCGACCGAAGCCGGCGATGCGGTGAACCCAGGTTCGGGTTCGGAGGCGCGATCGAGTTCCGGCTACCAGCGGTTCGTCCGACCGCGGGAGTGACCGCCGGGGCGCCCAGATTCGGAGGTGTGGCTCTCGCTTCGCCGATCGCGACCACCGCGCGGAGGACCGCGTCCGCCGCGCCCCTGGTACCGGTCGCGTCCCTGGGAGCTGCGGCCCCGTCCCTGCGGGTGTGGCGCGGAGGGCGGCGGCGCCGCCGAATAATCCCATCCGGGCAATGTGGCGCGCGGGATCGTCTCCCCGAGCAGGCGCTCGATACGCGAGAAGTCTTGGGCCTCTTCGGGTGCGATGAGCGTAATGGCTTCGCCGCGGCGCTGCGCGCGGGCGGTACGGCCGACTCGGTGGACGTACGTCTCGGGCTCGTGCGGGACGTCAAAGTTGATGACGTGCGATACTCCTTCCACATCGACCCCCCGCGCCGCGATATCGGTCGCGACGAGGACGCGGTGATTGCCGCTCCGGAAGCTCTCGAGCGCGTGGACCCGCTGGCTTTGACTTCGGTTGCCGTGGATGACGCCCGCCGAGACCTTGGCATGCTGGAGGTCGCGGACGAGTCGGTCGGCTCGGCGCTTGGTCCGGACAAACACGAGGACGCTGGACATGGTGGCGTCCTCGAGCAGCTGCACCAGGATCCCGGTCTTGTGGGTCGAGGGCGCGGCGACGGCGAGGTGGGTCACGCCCACGGCGGCGACGGTCTTCGCGGCGACGTGGACCATGCGGGGATCCTTGAGGAAATCTCGGGAGAGCCGGACCACCTCGGGGGGCATCGTGGCCGAGAACAACATCGTTTGCCGATTGCGGGGCAGACGATCGTGGATCCGACGGACGTCGGGGAGGAATCCCATGTCGAGCATTCGGTCGGCCTCGTCTAGGACGAGGATCTCGAGGGAGCGGAAGTCGACGTACCCCCGGCTCATGTGGTCGAGAAGTCGTCCGGGGGTTGCGATGATGATCTCGGCCCCTCCGCGGAGCGCTTGCTCCTGGGGTCGCATTCCGACCCCGCCGTACACGGCGCCGCCGCGCAGGCCGGTGTGTCGGCCCAGTTGTTCTAGGAACCCCTCGGCCTGGATGGCCAGTTCGCGGGTTGGGGTAAGCACAAGAGCATAGATCCGCCCGCGGGGTCGGTTCATCAGGCGTTCGAGGATCGGAAGCAGGAAAGCAGCCGTCTTTCCCGTTCCCGTTTGGGCGGTCCCGATGAGGTCGCGGCCGTGGACCGCGTCCGGGATCGTGCCTTCCTGGATAGGAGTGGGCTCCGAGTACCCCATCTCACGAATGCCCGCACGAAGGCGGGGGTTCAGTGGGAGGTCGTCGAAGGTCGTTCGGGGCTTGGCGCTCACGCTCGCGGTGCTCTGGGGGTCGCTCATTTTCGTTTCGGGCGCCCCGATCTGGGTAGGTCGATGGCGGGTCCGGCTGGCCCTATCATGCGGGCAACGCCTTAAGAGTCCTCCCATAGGGATGACTTGGATTCGCACGGAGGCCCGGTAGGGCCATTGGCGGGCTCCCTTGCCGGGCGCGTTGGACGACGCTGCAGCGGGGGTATTCTCAGCCCGCAGCGCGGGATACTCCGGAGGACCCGGTAGCTCCACGGGGGAGTTACACCCTCCATCGCTCGAAGAGAGCCAGCATGTCGCACTCGCCCCCGGTGGAGATGCCCTCCGGCACCCGGCCAGCTGGCTTGGGTTCAGCGCAGACGCATACCGAGGCGGGGGTCAGGGCGACCTCATCGGTTGGGCCAACCTCCCGGGGGGCGAGGGGGAAGGGAAGCCGGGGTCACCGCGCCCTTTAATCAGGCTCCCGGTTGGCTGCGGTGATGGGAATCCCGAAGCCGATCGTGGACCTCCTCCTGAAGGAGGGCGAGCACCACGAATGCCCCGACTCGCCCGAGATCTGCGTCCGCATCACCGCCATCGCGGAATTGCCCACCCGGTTCGGCGACTATCAAGTGATCGCGTTCCAGAACAACTCGGATCACAAGGAGCACGCGGCGTTCGTCCACGGGAACGTCTTCGAGAAGGAAGCAGTTCCTGTGCGGATCCATTCCGAGTGCCTTACGGGGGATGCGATCGGGTCGATCCGGTGCGACTGCCGCGACCAGTTGATCGACACCCTGGAGAAGATCGGGAAGATGGATGCCGGGATCATCCTCTACCTGCGGCAAGAGGGTCGGGGGATCGGGTTCGCCAACAAGATCCGAGCCTACCAGCTCCAGGATGCCGGGGCCGACACGGTGCAGGCGAACGAGATGCTGGGATTCCGCCCCGACGAGCGCGACTACGGGATCGCCGCGCACATGCTCGGGTCGCTGCACGTGGAATCGATCAAGATCCTCACGAACAATCCGGACAAGGTGCGGGACCTCCAGAACCATGGCGTCACGATCGTCGAACGGATTCCGGTCACCGTGACCCCCACCGAGCGGAACTTGGGATATCTCGAGACCAAGCGCCGAAAGATGGGCCACCTCATCGACCTCGAACAGAATGACGAGGCCGAGAGCCCGGCGGAGGCCCCGATGGGTGAGGGCGCCGAGTCCGGGAACGGCCGCGCCTAGTCGGGGCGCCCGACGTCCCCTCCGGATTACAAGTCCCGCAACGCCTTTTCGATCTCTTCCCGTGCAGCATCGAGGTCACGCGCGACTCGGCGAGCGGCGCGGCTGGCGGCCCCTTTCGGGTCGTCGGCCGCGGCGCCCATCTTGGCCGACAAGCGCTCGGTGAACCTCGCGGCCGCGGCGGAGAGATCCCGTGCCGCCCGGGTGGCGTCCGCGACGACCCGGTCGACCGAGTCGCGCGAGGTGTGCTCCGCATCGGACGGGAGGTCCGCCGCTTTACCACACTTCGGACATTTCTCGGCGTTCTCGGGAAGCTGGGTCCCGCACCATCGACAGAACATCCTTCCACGCTCGGCCCCCGTAGGCCGACACCCTAGTTAGCTGTTCGATGGGCCGACCGGGCGTGGTTCCGCCCTACCGGCGGTCTTGACCGCCGCGCGGGAAGATCTCCCGGAGGACGACGGGCACGCCGTCTCGGTAGGTCGGGTACCGGGGAGCCCAACCAAGCCCCCGCAGCCGCTGGTTCGACACGGGTCGGTCGGCGGCCAGGTGGTGCGCGACCACCTCCCCCATCTGCTCGTCGGCGGCCTCGGGGGAGACCGAAGGAGGGGAGTTTGCCCCGATCTGGGCGGCCACGTAATCGACGAACTCCCGCCACGGGGCCGGGCGGTCGTCCACCACGTTGTACACCTCGCCCCCAGCTCCGGAGGTCAGGACCCGGACGAACGCGGTGGCCGTATCGCGCAGAGAGACGAACGACCAGCGATTTTGGCCCTCGCCGATCACCGAGTACTCGCCCGAACGGATCGCAAGGGTGAGGCTGCGGAACCACGAGCCGTCACCGTAAACCATTCCGGGACGTACGACGTTGACGTCCAAGGTACCCGGCACGTGCGCTTCCAGACCCACCCGCTCGGCGTCGTAGTTCACCTTCGACTCCCCTCGCGGGTCGACGGGGGAAACCTCCGTGATCGGATCGGGCTGGCCCCGGTAGACCCAGTAACCGGACCCGACGATCAGCCGCCGCATCCCCTCCGACCAGGCGGTCTCGACCAGGTTCTGGGTCCCTTCGACGCGGACACGGGAGGGGTCCTCGTCTCGGGAGGGGTTGGCGGCCAGGTGGATGGCGGCGTAACATCCCGTCGCCGCGGCGCGCAGGGTTGAAGGGTCGAGGACGTCCCCGAGGTACGGGATCCCGCCGTTCGTGCGGACGATCTCGCCCTTCGCCATGTCGCGTACGAGCCCGTGGACCTCGAAGCCTTCCTCGGACAAGGCTCGGACCACCGACCGGCCCAAGAATCCACTGGCACCGACGACCAAAACGCGGCGCGGTCCAGCACCGTTGGGGGAGCTTTCAGCAGCCATCGTGAGCCTCGAATCGGCAGCCGAGGACGGGCGGCCCGATAACGGCTCGTTCGACCCTGCCCTGGGTGGCCACAATGTGCGAAGCCGACTCCGGCTTCGGGCGGGAGGAGCTCCCCCGGACCACTACGCAGCTTGGCCCGCGGACACCGGGGTGGTGGTGCTCGAGGACTGGGGCATACTGACGAGCCCGAAGAAGAGCAGAACGATCCCGAGGAACTCCGCGTAGTACAGCGCCACGGGGAACGACGCGATGTACAGGGTACCGCCGGCGCCCAGGATGAGGGCCCCGGCGATCATGAGGAGGGTCTGCCACTTCCAGCTCCGGCGGAGCGAGAGGTAGGAGGCCGTGAGGAGGAGAACGGTGGCGGGGAATGTCACCAGGGACGAGAGCACGAGCAGGAGGAGCGGGGGGTCGCCCGTGATGATCCCAGAAGTCACCATCGAGCCGGGCGGGAGGGGGGTCAGGAAACTGAAGACGCCGACGAGGGCTGTCGTGGCAACGATGTAGTAGGTGTACGCGCGCTCGACCTTGGGCCGGCGGAGGATTCGCGTCGCCCCGAGGGACAGCACCCCGACGATCGCCGCCGAGAAGAATACGTAGACCTGAAGGACGAGGCTGGAGACCGAGCCGAGGTACACGACGGACTCGACCATCATCGCGCCCGTGGCGAAGACGAGGCCCAGTCCCCACATCATCTGGGCACGAGTGGGGGACTGACGGTACTTGATGAACGCCCGGGCCGAGAGGGCGAGGAGCATCGCAGAGAGGGCGACGAGCGAGGCGGCGATCCCAACTTCCGTGGCGTTCATGCGGGACCGTCCGAACGGCCTTCGCGCTTGCTCGTCCGTGATGCCGTCATCCGTGCGCCCTGTCGTCATGGCGCCGGAGCCTTCATCCCCCTCGCGTACGAACAAACGAACTTTGTACCCTCAGTCGGACCGGCGGTGCCGGACGATCGGCACGGTCGTCGCGGGGGGCCGGCCCGGGCCGCCGGGGGTTCGGGATAAGTAAGGGAGTTCGCTCGGGCGCTCCGTATGGCGGCGCAGGTATGCCCGAGCTGTGGGGGCGGCAACCCTCCCGGCGCCGCATTCTGCCAGTACTGCGGGAGTGCCTTCCCTGGGACCGCATCCGCACCCCTCCCCTCCGGTCCCACTTTCGCTCCCGCTCCGGGCATGACCGGCCCGTCGGGTTGGATGGGGGCTCCTCCCTCACCCCCGCCGCCTCGCCGACGTTCAAGGCTCCTCGTGATCGTCGCGGTAATCGTCGCGGTCATCCTCATTCTCGGGGTCGTGTCGTTCCTGATCCTCCCACCGGCCCCCTCGATCCAGGTGACGGTCATCACCGTCGAGTCGGTCGACAATGTCTGCGGGCTGGCCGGGGCAAACGCCACCGGCTTCAACGCGAGCACCGGCGACCAGGTCGACCTCTCATTCAACATCGTCGGGCCGAACGGAACGGGCAATTCCACGCAGGCCTGCACTATCGAGACGGTCAGCACTACGACGCCCGGATTCAGCATCTCCAACCAGACGGTCCCGCTGTTCGTTCCGGCGAACGAAACGGTGATCCTCTCGTTCACCGTGAACTGCCCCAACTCGGACTACACGGGGGCGCTAACCCTCGTCATGACCTGAGGCGCCTGCCGCCGAAGGGACCGACCGGGTCGGACCGGAACAGGGGCAGCCCCGGCGGTCGGTGGGAGCGACCAAGCCCAGAGGAGACCCTCGGGGAACTTGGTTCCCCGGACCCACGCCCTAGCTGAGCGTAGGCAGGTCCGAAGGGGACGGAGCCCCGGCGTCGGCCACATCGGTAGCGGGTTCGTCGGAGGAGCGAAGCCGGGTGCGGTCGACCACGAGCCATCGCCACCCGTCCTCGACCTCGACCGGTGCGACCACGAGATGGTTCTGCGTGAGTTGCGAGTGATACTTCAACAGGGAACCGAAGACGGCGTCCGGGTCCTCCCGGGTCAGGCGACCCAGTTC
>JBEKJG010000038.1:0-14616 GCA_050011355.1 Thermoplasmata archaeon
CGACGGACCGTGAAGGTGACCCCGTCCAAGGCGAAGTGGCGACGGTCGTAGGAGTGCCGGAGGTTTTCGGCCACGACCACGGGCTCTCCTCCCTTCAACGTTGAAGCGGCCACGCTCACCTCTCGGACTATTCGGACGAACGGGGAGCCAGCGATAAGCAATGCTCACCCGAAGTGAACTCCGCGGTAGTCCGAGTGCGGAGGCGTTGGGTGGGAGCCGTGCGCGTATCGCGGGGTGCGGGGGAACGATTTAGCGCTCACCCACATGACGGCGAGGAGACTCGCCTCCAACGAGCTCCCGGGCGACGAGGAATACGTGACCGCAACCATCGAAGTCACGAAGCTGGTCAAGCTGTACGGGCCGCTCCGCGCCGTCGATGGTGTCGACTGTGAGGTTCGGGCGGGGGAGGTGTTCTCCTTCTTGGGGCCCAACGGAGCCGGAAAGACGACCACGGTCGAGATCCTCGAGGGTCTGCGGCCTCGAACCAGCGGAGAGGTCCGGGTTCTCGGTCTCGACCCCTGGACCCAGATCGACAAACTGCGGACCCGTATCGGGGTGATCCCGCAGGACTTTCACTTCTTCCCGAAGCTCACCCCGCGCGAGGCGATCCAGCTGTATGCGCGGCTCTTCGCGGTGAAGGCGGACCCGGACGAGCTCCTCGCCCAGGTCGAGCTGTTGGACAAGGCCGACGAGTACTACGACACTCTTTCGGGGGGACAGCACCAGAAACTCGGTGTGGCTCTCGCCCTCGTCAACGACCCCGAGCTCTGCTTTCTCGATGAACCGACCACCGGCCTCGACCCCCGAGCGCGCCGTTCCCTGTGGGGGGTGATCCGAAGGCTCCGTCGGGAGGGTCGAACCGTCTTCCTGACCACGCACTACCTCGACGAGGCCCAACAACTGTCGGACCGGCTCGCGATCATCAACCACGGCACGATCATCGCGACGGGTTCACCGGGAGAGATCATCTCCCGTTTCGGTCGGCCCGAGCGACTGCGGATCGTGGGGGAACCCGCGCTCGCCGATCGACTCACGGCCCAAGGACTCACCGTGACCCGGGAACCGCACGGGTTCGAGGTCGAGCTCGGGTCGAAAGCCGACGCCCTCCGGATCCTCGATAGCGTCGCCGCGAGCGGACTTCGGTGGGAGGGCTTCTCGACCGAGTCCGACACGCTCGAGGACGTGTTCATCCAGATGGTGGGGCGACTCGAGGACGGTTCACTTCCGACCGCCGCGCCTCCGGAGACCCGAGCGTGAACCTGCGCCGAGTGGGGGCGTACTTCCCGGCGTTCGCGAAAGGCTACGTTCGGAACCCACTCGGCCTCTTCTTCGCCCTGATCTTCCCGGTGATCCTGATCCTGATCTTCGGGGCCGTGTTCTCGAATTCTGGAACCAGCCCGGTTCCGCTCACCGTGCAGAACCTCGACAACAACTCGCCCGCGAGCGTGGCGTTCCTGCAGGCCCTCAATTCTACCGGGGCGGTCTCCGTCAGCATGGCCCCGCCCAGCGCCGGCAACCTCTCGAGCTACCTCTCAAGCCACGACCTGAGCGCCGGGCTGGAGATTCCCGCCGGGTTCGGTGCGGACCTGGTGAATCATACTCCCGTTCGCCTCTTGGTCTTCACGAACCCCTCGTCGGGCTCGGAGGCGGGGATCGTACAGGGCGCGGTCCAAGGGGTCGCGAACGGGGAGAATCTCCACCTCGCGGGGGGAAGCGCCCTCGTCACTCCGGTGAACCTCAACGTGGGAAGCCAGGTCTATTCATACATCGACTACCTCGTGCCCGGTCTCATCGGATTCTCCGTGCTCGTCAGTCCGATGTTCTCGATGGTCAACGTCAGCTCGACGTGGAAGCGGGACAAGCTGTTCCGGCAACTCTCGTTGACTCCCCTCACTCGCGCGGAGTGGTTGACGGCGACGATCCTGTGGTACATCCTCCTCGCGTTCATCTCGACGGTACTGATGCTGCTGATCGGCCGCGTGCTTTTCGGAGCCCACGTCACCCTGACCCTGCTCACCTTGCCCTTCCTGGTCGTCGGTCCGATCCTCTTCGTGTCGATCGGGCTGCTCGCGGGGACGGTGTCGAACACACCCGAGAGCGCGGCGGTACTCGGGAACATCATCACGTTCCCGATGATGTTCCTGTCGGGGACCTTCTTCCCTGTGTCCCTGTTCCCGAGCTGGCTGGTCCCGGTGGCGCACGTCCTGCCGCTCTACTATGTCATCGACGGTCTCAGCAATGCGATGGTGTTCAACAACCCTTCCGCGGTGTATCCGGACCTCTTGGTCGTCCTGATTCTCGCCGTCATCTTCTTCGTGGTCGCGACCCGCCTGTTTTCCTGGCGAGAGCGATGATCGGGCACGGAAACCCATCCTCTCCCGAGCGGCGTCGTGAGGACCGGACGTTGCGCCCGCGTCGGGAGGCAAACCGCCGACCAGCCCGCTCCTTGATTGGAATCAAGGACGGGTATATTCTACTCGAGCAGACAGCGATACGCCGGGACGAATGCCCGGTCCCGTCGCAGAGGTCCGAATGAGAGCGATCGTCTACGAACGCTACGGTGCCCCGGACCTTGTCCACCTTCGGGAAACCGAACGGCCAACCCCGGGAGACACCGAGGTCCTGGTGCGGGTCCGAGCGGCGTCGGCCAGTCCCTTCGACTGGCATCTCATGAGGGGTGCCCCGTTCCTCGCCCGCTTGAACCATGGTCTTCGACGGCCCAAGGACCCGCGGCTGGGCGCGGATCTCTCGGGTGAAGTGGTGTCGGTCGGAGCCAAGTCCTCACGATTCCACCCCGGCGACGAGGTGTTCGGGGAACGGACCGGCAGCTTCGCCGATTACGTGAGCGTCCCCGAAGACTCTCTCGCGTTGAAACCGACCAATGTATCTTTTGAAGCCGCGGCCACCGTCCCCATTTCGGGAGTCACCGCGCTTCAGGCCCTTCGGGATCTCGGGCACGTGCGGCCGGGGCAACAGGTCCTGATCAACGGCGCAGCCGGGGGGGTCGGGACATTTGCCGTCCAGATCGCGAAGTCGTTCGGCGCCGAGGTCACCGCGGTGTGCAGCACGCGCAACGTGGACCTGGTACGGTCGATCGGCGCAGACCACGTCATCGACTACCTGCGGGAGGATTTCACTCGGAACGGTCTGCGCTACGACCTCGTAATCGATGCTGTGGGAAACCGGTCGGTTTCCGACCTGCGGCGGACGTTGCGGCCCCAAGGGATCTGCGTGGTGGTGGGGTTTACGACCATGTTTCGCCTGCTGGCGGTGGTCCTTCAGGGAAAGATGGTCTCTAGGAAGGGAGGGGTCAAGATCATTCTCAAGACGATGCCGATCAACCAGGAGGGGCTACTCTTCATGGCCGGGCTGCTCGAAAGCCGAAAGGTAGTGCCGGTTATCGATCGACGATTCACCCTGGAGAACGTCCCCCAGGCGCTCGAGTACCTCGAAGAGGGCCACGCGCAAGGAAAGGTTGTGATCACCATCGATCCCACCACTCGAGCGCCCCCCGACCTGCCGATGGAACTTGAGAATCGTGCCACGACTGCCCGGGTCGTTGTCGAGGCAATTCCCCTCTGAGCCCGCGTGTCGGGGCGAATCGCGATGCCCCTCGCCCGGCTCCCGAACGTTTACCCGCAGGTTGCCGGCCACGGATTTTCCCTAGTTCGCCGGTTGGGCCGGATCGGGATCGATCCGATCATGTGCCGACGTATCGGTTCGGGACCCTCGGGTCCTCGGAGAATCGACCCGGAGTCGGTTACCGGACCTCTCTCCAACCCGCGCCCAGGGCCAGGATCCCCACGGCCCACAAGATAACGGCAACCGCCCCGATGTAGTACAACTTCACGGTGATCAGAATCAGCGAGGGTTCCAGAAGCAAGAGGACCAAGCTAGAGGCAAAAAATCCGTCGGCGCGGCGCTCATACGCCGGGGCGCGGGGGTTCCGATTCCGAAGCGCCTCCATCACGAACCAGTAGTTGAGGGAGGATAGCGAGATCAGGAACAGGCTGACGACGATGTTGAGCAGCGTCGCCTGGTAGAGCAGGTTGTTGATCTGGCCGGCCGCCGCACGATCGTACAGGAAAATGAGGACGAAAGTCAGGATCGCGATGCAAGTACCGCCGAGTCCTGCGGTAAGGGAACGATTCTGGTTGGCGTCTTCATACTCCGATAGAAGGGCGGGTGAGACCTTCTCCTCGGAGCTTCGTTCGGGTTCAACGGGGGACGTGCGGCCGGTCACCAGGCCAACCTCGATCGGATCGAACCGTTGCGCGGCATGGTCGGGGCCCACGAGCCACCCTCATGGATCCGTTCCTCCGCGATCCAGCGCTCGGAGGGGCGGTTCTTCCCCAAGACGTGAGATGGGCCGGGCGAGCGAGGGGCGACGGGGGCGAGACTCATTCCCATCTCCGATGGAATCGACCCCCACCTCCTTTCGTGTTCTCCGCGCTCAGTTGGGGCGTCCCCACGCAGGGTCGCACGGTGCAGGATCGGTCCAACCTACTTGAGGTTCTTGACGGATGGGCCCCCAGCGGTTGATTTGGCACCATTTCCCCCAATCGTTGTGGCCCGGGTCCCGGGGTGGGCAGAAAACGTGGGTCCGGCAGTCATGCACGAGTCCATGTTGCACGAACCGTGCATGAGGCGTGGCCCCTGGTCGAGGTGAATGTCAATCTCGGGGTCTCGCAATATTGGCGACAGCGCCAACCCGATTCCCCGTCGTGATCGGATCTTCCTGCCTCGGGCATCCTCCGATCTCAGCCGAGCCCCCGGTCGAATGGCCCCCGGAGCCGGTTCGATCTACAGCCGACCCAAGGACTATGAGGAGTCCGCCCCTTACGGTTCTGGGGGAGTCTCGATGGAAGAAGCCCCGTACGAAGGGCAAACCCCGGCTCCAATCCACGGACACCCTTCGAGTCGCTTCGCATCCGCCCAAGACTGGGATCGCACGAGTATTCCCAGCCCTGCCCAACTCTTGGGTTGGGCAACGTTCGCTGCGAGCGTAGGACAGATCGGGGGCCGGGATTACGGACTACTCGGAGAAGCGATCAATGAGGACAAGGGCAAAATCCGAAATCCAGGCCGTATCCGCGAGTGGGCCGTGGTCGCGGCGGTCGTTCTCGCGGCCTGTGCGGTCCTGTCGTGGCCAAACACATTGTTTCTCGTGGTGTTCGTTGCCGCTGCGGCAGCCTGTGCGATACTCGCCGCGGTCGTCCACTTCTCGCGCCCGGTAGTCGAGACAGAATAGTCCGACGACGGACGCGCTCCCCGTCCCGCCGGATCGTGTTTCTTTACGCAGTGGTCGGATAGCCGAGTTGAGTCTGGAGCCCTCGCGCCCGCGCGAGTACATGGTCACGCATCGTTTGGGCCTGGGCCACCGGAACCGCCGGCACCCAGAGCACTCCCGGAGCGGCATGCCGACCCCGACCGGCGCCTACCATGGCTTGCGGCGTGCCGACGGGGAGAAAGTAGACCCAGGCCACTCCCGCGCTCCGCGAGGCCCGCGCGGTTTGATTGACCTCGACGTTTCCGAGGTTTTCCAGACCGATCGCGGCCGAGGAGGCGTTGGGACCCGATTGCTGGACGATGACCCGCCGGTCGGTGAGGAAGACCTGCGTAGGAGCAGCCCGACTGGCCCGGCGACTGCCCATCAGAATCATGGCCACGAAGAACAGGATAAGGGCCGGATAAAGGAGGATGACAAAATTCACCGGTCCACTGATGACGATGAGCACCATGAACGGGACGAAGATGGCCAGCATCATCACGATGATGATGGAGCCATTGTAGCGCGCGACCTTGGCCTGACCAGCGGGGCTGTTCTCAAACCTCGAAACCACCGTTTCCCCGGGAAACAGAGGGAGGGTCGGAGCGAACGAGAGAGTGGATGGGTACGGGGGCGTCAGGCCCGGCCCTGGCACCGGCTGGGCTCGGGGGGTGGGCGAGGGCCGAGCAGGAGCTAGCGGGGTCCGGGGAGGGCCGACGGACATCCCGCAGGAAGGGCAGAACGTCGCCCCGTACGGGAGCAGCGTAAAGCAGCGCGGGCACGAGGCCACGAGACTGGAGAAGAGAGGGACATATTTGAATGCAAATCCGCCGCCAGGAATTCGTGGATGGACGGCAATCGGGCCGCAGGATCCAACTGCCCCACCCGAGCAACGCGACCCCTGCTCCTCTCGTTCGGCCCAGCGAAGAACGAGCCAATTCTCGGTTCGGAAGGGCAGACCGCTACCTGCTTCCCCCTGAGAATTCCAACGTGAATTGCACCCAGCACGGGGCCAAGAGCTGATATGAGACAGGCCGCTCGGCGGCCTCCGGAGCGGGGAGGCTCCTCCACCACATGGAACGGCAGGCGGGACCCCCGGGGGATCTTGGCGCTTCGGGCGCCTCCAACATGGACTGGCGGACGCCCGCCGAGATCGAGGAGTATCGTCGCACCCCAGACTACGCTACGACCGTCGCGTACCTCGAACGTTTGGCGTCCGCGTATCCCACGACCGTTCGCATCGAGAACTTCGGAAAGACCGGCGAGGGCCGCGACCTCAAGGTGGTCATCGCGTCGAAAGGGGGCCTCTTCGAACCGGAATCGATCCGGGCCTCCGGGCGCGCGATCCTGCTGGTCCAGAATTCGATCCACGCGGGGGAGATGGATGGGAAGGACGCGTGCCTCGCGCTCCTCCGGGACGTACTCCAGAACCCGGACCGAACGAAGCTCCTGGACAACGTGGTCCTCGTCTTCATCCCAGTGTACAACGTTGACGGTCACGAGCAGACTTCGGCGTACTCCCGCATCAATCAGAAGGGGCCAGAAATCGCCGGATGGCGAGCCAACGCCACGAACCTCAACCTAAATCGCGACTACATGAAGGCCGATGCGCCCGAGACTCGGGCGTTCCTCCGACTGTTCCATCGGTGGATGCCGGACTTCTTTGTCGACAATCACGTCACGGACGGGGCCGACTTTCAGTATGACGTCACGTTCGCGCTCGACGACACCCCGGACGTGTTTCCGGCCACCGCCGAATGGGTCCGAAGCTCCGTGAATCCGGAGCTTGTGCGACAGGTGGACGCGAGCGGTCACCTCGCGTTCCCCGGACCGATCTTCCTCAACGATGAGACGGACCCTTCGAAGGGCCTGAGCTGCCACGACAATCCGCCGCGATTCTCCACGGGTCGCGTGATCCTGGATAACCGTCCCGGATTGCTGGTCGAGCTCCACATGTTGAAGGACTACCGGGCTCGGGTCACCGGGAATTACGAGATCTTGCGGGCGGTCCTGGAGGTCATGAACCGGGACGTGACGAAACTGATCGCATTGAATCGGGCGGCCGATCTGGCGGCGGCGAAACTCGGATCCGGGGGTTCGGATCGGGCACCGTTTCCTCTCTGCCTCGAGCGAAGTGGCCGGACCGTTCCCGTCCCGTTCCGCGGATTCGAGTTTCACCGAGCGTTGAGCGAGATCTCGGGGACCATGGCGATCCGGTACGGATCCGAGCCCTGGAACGTGACCTTGCCCATGGATACGGGGGCCAAGGTGGCGATCTCGGTCCTGCCTCCCGCCGGATACATCCTCGCACCGCAGTGGACCGCGGTGATCCAGGTTCTGGAGGCCCAGGGCCTTTCACTCTGGCGAACGTCGGAGCGCTGGATGGGCCAGGTCGAACGATACCGCTGCTCGGGGATGTGCTGGGCCGACACCCCGTTCGAGGGGAGGCACCCCATCCTGAGGGGCGGGAACGTGGAACGAAGTATCGGCGTTTTCGGAACCTGCACGATGACCCTCGAGTCGCTCTCCTTTCCCGCGGGTTCGGTCGTGGTTCCGCTGAACCAGAGGCTGTCGAAGGTCGCGATCCACTGGCTGGAGCCGGAGGCGCCGGACTCCGCCCTTCGCTGGGGATTCTTTGATTCGATCTTCGAGCAGAAGGAGCATGGTGACGCATACGTCCTCGAGAAGTTGGCACGGGATGAGCTGGCTAAGAGCCCGGGATTGAGAGCCGAGTTCGAGCACAAGGTCCACACGGACCCCGCCTTCGCCGGCAGCCCTGCCGCCCGGCTCGAGTTCTTCTACGACCGGTCCCCGTGGTTTCAGGCCAATCGCGTCGGCGAGTATCCCGTGGGTCGGTTGCGTTCGCTCGAGGGCTTGCCGCGCTGACGGCGGACCTCTACTACGAGACGGTGGGGATTGGCGGAGTACCCTGCCAGAGTGGATCACGCCAGGCGGACCCTCGAGGTCCTTGCGACGGGAATCCCGACCACCGAATCGCCGACGTCGGGGGCCGAGGCCGGTGATCCGACGAATCTGACCGCCCTGCCCGTGCGACTGGTTGAGGGCGATTCAGGAGGCGGTCAAGTAAGACCCGCGTCCTGCGAGGTGCATGACCGATGTCTTTGGCCTCTCCTTGGCCGCTTTGCTGATCTTCGCCGGGGTCGTCGTGCTTGTCGCCGCGGCGGTAATCCATTGGATACTCATCGTCATCGGGCTGGGGATCATCGCGGTCGCCTTGTTCTTCCTGTTCACCGGGGGATTTGGGCCCGTTTGATCCGGGGGGAACGGGGCCCGACCTTCCATCGGGGCCAACGCGTCTTGCCCTACCCGCCGACCCAGGCCCCCAGGCTACCCCTCCGTCTCCACTCCGGCCAGCAAGGAGCGCGATCTTCCATTCGACCCAAGCCTTCATTGAATCGATCGAATCTACCGGACTCGAAGCCGAGAGAGGTTGTTTGGTGACCCGAAACCATGCCCACAAGGGGCCAGAAGGCTACGCCGCCACTTCGCTTCGCGTGGCGAAATGGCCGGAAGACCTCGACACCGTGCGACGGCTCCTCCAGGAGTATCGGGCCTGGCTGTCCGATCACGTTCCGACCGGCGAGGCGACCGTTCCGGCGCTGCCCGTCGGACTCCGCCGAATCGACGAGGAGATCTCGGGTCTGCCTGGAGTGTACGGGAGGCCCCGCGGAGAGATCGTGCTCGCATTCCGGGACGGGGAGTTGGTGGCCTGCGGCGCCCTTCGAGAGTTCGAACCGAAGATCGGCGAGATCCGCCGAGTGTACGTCCGCGCGGACCATCGGGGACCCGGATTCGGACCCGTCCTCACCCGTGCACTCCTCGATCAGGCACACACCCTGGGATTCGAGCGAGTCCGGGTCGACACCCTCCCGACCATGTCCGCCGCGATCCAATTCTATCAAGACATGGGCTTCCGGCCGATCCCCTCGTACTGGCCCCACCCGGTTCCCGGGGCGCTTTTCTTCGAGATCGAGATGTCCAAGGTGCCCAGGCGGTGACCGGCTCAGGTTGGAGCGTGGATTCGACCGGCTCCGCCCCAGGCTGTTGATCGGGTCCTCGTAAGGTCGGGAAGAGAGCGATCGCTCCCTCCCCGCGGAAGGGGTTCGCGGGTCGAGTTCGAGTCGACCCGACGTCTGACGGGGTACCTGCGGTCCCTCTCTCGATGGGGTCCCTCTACCACAACGCCACATTGGGGTTGTCGGTTTGGTACTCGATGTATCCCAGGTCGCGGGAGTTGAAGAGCGGCGCCATGTAGACGTCGCTGATCGACTCGGCCGTGTCCGCTCCCGAGGACCACGCGTGCTGGATCGAGGGGTAGTTGTAGCAGGTGGAGACCGTGCACACCGACGTCTCCGCCGTCATGTCCCCTTCGATGTCGACGGCGTTGGAAGAGCCGCCCCCGGGGCCACCGATCACCCACTCGTCATCGTAGTACAGGCCCAGCGGGCTGAGCGCACGGTCGATGTAGAACGTGGGCGTTCCGGCCGCGTGGGATCCCGAGTGGAAGGTCACTCCGTCGTAGTACGCACTGTACACTACGGACCCGGAGGCCAGGACGGCACCGTAGAAACTGATGCAGGACTTACCGTAGGTGCCGGTCGAGGGTGTGCATCCGCCATAGTTGAAGTCGTTGATATCCGTCCACGTTTCCACCGTAAACGGAGGAGAGAGTCCGTAAACGGTAGGGCCCACGCAATAGTACAGATCCGGCGCGCCGCCGGTCGCACTGCAGAGTTTTGCGCCGTTCCCGCTGATCTCGGCAGGATTGATGCAGCCCTTGCCCGTGTTCTTGGTGCTGGTGCATCCGTGCGAGTAGCTGAAGTTCCAGATGTTGTCCAAGAAGGTCACGCTGTACGTACCCGAAACGCAGGGAGTCGAGCAACTCGAATCGTACGCGACCTCGGGAACATTTTGGGCCCAGTAGCTCCCCTTGGTGTTCTTGACGTACTGGTTGTGCGAGACGGCGTTCGACTGGATCGTGAAGCACTGGCCGGAGGCCGCATCCGGATCGAGGCATCCACCGCCCGTCGAAGTCCCGATCGAGAGGCCGTAAATGTCGATCTGGTCCTCGACCACCTTGGGAGAAAGCGAGTACGCCGTATTGTTCGGGCTGAGTCCGTAATCGGTGATCCCCATCGGGCACGGTGCGCTCGCGCAGCCGGGCTGCATGGACGTACCGACCTTCCCTCCGGGCTTTGCGGCCGCAAAGTTCGGCCCGATGATTGCGGCGCTGGGATTGGCGAGCGCATGCGGAACACCCGCTGCGCCCGTCGGTCCTTGCGGGTGCGTCGGGCCGAACACGCTGCTCAGCCCCTTCGATATCGGTACCACGGCCCCGGGCGAGGCCACGACCGCGACGAGCCCGAATCCGATCAGGCTCATCACGGCCACGGCCACCGTCAGGGTCTTGGACGGGGCGTTATGCTCTTTCGGCCAACTCGACTTCTCGGCAATTTTTCTTTCCAAGGCGAAGTCCCCCCCACCCGGACGGGTTCATGCTACAAGAACCCGCAAGATGCGAATCCTCCACTTTGGACATATTTCGGCCGCAGTTTCTGCGCCTGTCGGGCGGCGAGCAGCTCGCCAGAACCGATGACCCCATAATGGGCGTTTGAATTCGGCGCAAGTACCGGGCGCGCTCGTGCCGCAGACCCTCACGGGGTGGACCCCTCACTAGACGGGTATCGACGGCGACCGCCTTCCCGACGTGGTGGTGGCGAGGTTCTCAAGTTCCGCCAATCGTCGCCAGTTTCGAAAGACGTACCGATGAACCTCTTTGAGGCTGAGATACAATACGATCTTCTTCAACGTCCGGAACCACCCTTGCGTCCATACGCGGGTAATGTGCGTTACCCGAACCCCCCCGGGAATCCCGACCAGGTCGAACGTCTCCACCATCTCACGAACGTACTCATGGATCCGCAGGTCCGTCCGTTCCATTCGGATCGTTAGGCGTTTCTCTGGCTCCCACTCAAGAATCCGCTGGTGGACGATCCCCTGATCCGATGTGCATTCTCGATTGCTTCCTACCCCTCCGTGACCGTCCGGCACCCGACACTGCACGGGGTGGGGAACCCCGAGACGGAACAGCAGGGTGGTCGTGTCATCCATTCGGGAGTTGCAGAGAAGTGATCACACCGTGCTCGCCGGCCCACAATCGGACTGACCGGGGCCAACAGTCAAGTCGGGCACGGACCAACCTCCAGAACGGCGGGAGGCAGCCAACTTCGATATACCTTCCATACCCGATGAACGTCGCAGGACAGCAACGACGGGGAACGGAGCTGGGACCACTCCGTCGGGCCCCGGGAAAGAGGGCCGACCGAGCCCGTGCAAACCGGTCTAGGACAGCGGACGTCCGGTCCGAGCCGTCAGCTTGACGAGGGCCGGAGCGTGAATCCGACCTGCGTAGCCGCACCGAGGTCATCCCGATTGGCCCAGTGTTCGGCGATCCGTCCTTGGACGATCTTGAACATGTGAATGTGCTGGACCTCGTAGGGACGGCCGGTAGGCTTCACCCCGGTGAAGATCCCATTGTTTACCGGTATCCTGGGCTCAACGGCATGGTTGCCGGAACAGGTCGTCCGCACGGCGACCCAATCTCCCTCCGCGATCATCTCGTGTAGCACGTGGCGTTCCTGTAACGAGTGGAGCGATTCGTACAAGGTCCGGACGCGGCCGAGATCCACCCTCCGGCCGTGGTTGGACCCGTCCGGCGCCCACAGCGCAGTGGCCGCGTCAATGTTCCCTGCATTCAGGTACTCGAACTGAAGCCTCACGATCTCCTTGTTCTGATCCGGGGTCATGGCACCGGTACGGGACCACTCACTTCCCGATGAACCTTCGGTTGCCTCGCCGTCATGCCGGGATCGGCCGTGGGATTTCCCGGGCACCGGTACCCGAAGCGGAACTTCGGCTCGGTGCAACCGGTCGTATTGCACCGACAGTGGTGTGTTCGATTTTACCCGTGTTTTATATGCTGAACCTCAATCCAACCCCAAGGCCTCCGGGCCAAAAAGAAGGGTGAACAACAATGGGGTTTACGCCGTTCGTCGACGACCTGGGACTTGTCGTCGCGCTGATCCTCGCGGCCGCTGCCGTAATGACCTACACCTCGATTCGAGCGTTCTGGTATATCCTCAAGAACGACCCGACTCGGGTACGGGCGTCCATCAAGGGGTCCGCGATACCTGCGGGGGTCATCGGGTTGGTCACTCTACTGATCGGCATATTCTTCGAGTACACGTGGCCCTTCTTGCTTTCTGATGGGCTCGGGTCCTACAACATCTTCTTCGGAGACGTCACCGTTCTGTTCTCGATGGTCATGCTCGTCTACGCCTTCGTCGCGTACTATGGACTGAAGCTCGAGTACGCGGGCCTCTTCGGCTTCGTCGCCGGGATCATCACCGCCTGGTATGGTTACTGGGGGTACACGACTCTGGTCGGACCGGGCGTGTTCGGGCTCACCAAGGACCCGCTCGAGACCTTCCTGCTGTACGGCGCGTACGCCGCGGCGGGAGTCTTCGCACTCCCTGCCTCCCTCGTAGTGGACTGGTGGCTGGAGCACCCGGGACGCACGTTCCCGAAGCTCTCTCTGAACATGACTCCGGTCGGGGAAGAGCCTGCGGAGAACATGGCGGAGGAAACCGGGAAGGGCCGCTACCACGTCCCCTACTGGGTGTATGCACTGACCGTGTGGTTCCCGATCTTCATGTTCCTCGCGGCAATCGCCGCGTGGTTCTATATCGGGGACATTCTCCCGGGGCACCTCGCCAGCCCCCCCTGAGAACGAGGAACCCGAACCTCTTCGGCCTCCCCCGCAAGGGGGAGGCCTCTCGCCTTCGCCTAGGAGGTCCGGGCCGAAGCGAGGGCCACGGACAGGGATTCTGAAACGGAGCAAGGACCAACGGTTCGAGGGAGGTCCGCCTCGGGCGATGTCCGGTCGGAGCCCCTACTTGGTAGCCACGCCTACGTTTCGAAGAAGGCGGAGGTACTCGGACTTACGGACCCAGGGGACCTCGAGATACTTTCGAAGGTAGGTGTCCGGTACGCCCAACCGCCGGGCTTCCACGACCGAGTAGGAGTATGCCTCGACCTCGGTGGGGCGGTCGACATAGGGTATTCTCGAGCCGAGCCACAGGGCCCGTCCCTGTTTCCGTTGGAGGATGTGGAGGAATTCATGGATGACATCCAGGTAGACGTCCATCATCGGGCTGTTCGCCAGGTGGTTACGAGCGACGACGATCTCGTCGTCTCGACTCTCGACCATCCGGAACCCCCCGGCCCGGACCTCCGCGGGGGTCTTGGTCGGGGCTACGTACATCCACCCCGGCCCGTCGGACACGTGAGACCACGTGCGGCGCGCGATGTCCAGCGTCGCGTGGTCATCGCCGGGGTACTTGCGGAACGGAACCGTACGCTCCAGGCCGTTGAACACCTTGAGGAGCGGGAATCGCCCGGGGGGAGTGTCTCTCGCTGGACGGAACTCTTTCGGAACGGGGTATCTCTCCCTCCCGGAGCCGGCGACGACCGTGGGAATGACCACTCGTCGGCGACGAGAGCTGACTCCGCTCAACACTCCTCCGATCCCGCTCCGCTCATCGGTGCCCGGGTCGCTCCAGAACTTGCCGATGAGATGAGGCTTGCCACACCGGCCGGTGGCCGACCGTGGTCAACGATCCGGCCGGCTATCGGCCCGCCAGCTGCCCTTGGGCCACAAACGGGGGGCAACTCACTCGAGATCCAGCTCGGCCTCGCGTCGAAGCAAGGAGGCGACTTCCTCGCGGTTCACTTCATCGAGGTTGACCTCTCGACCCATCTTCTTCTGGTCGATCTGCTGAATGAGGCCGAACAGCCACTCGAACTCGTGCATGATCAACGGGTCTTTGAGAGCGGTGCGGGCCCTTCCGATCACATCGACGGGTGCCCGTAGCGCCAGGTAGTAGCCGCTGATCCAGGTGCCGAATGCCTCCCATACCAGCTTGCGATTCAGCACCCGAGCATGGGTGAGCGAGCCCACCAGTTCGAAGAAGGCAGCCACCTCGAGGTTGGTGATATCGTCGTGCCGGCCCTCGAGAAGTCGGTCGGCTAATCGCTTCCGACGGCGTCGGTATGCGGGGGAGTCGAACCGCTCCCGGAGCGCCAGCACGGCGTTCGCGCTGTTCAGATGCTGGGTGACCCGGGTTTGCCACCAGAGCAGCACTACCGTGCCGATAGCTACCGCCCACGCCGCCGCAGCGGTGATCGTAGTGATGTCGATCGCCAAGGTGACCCCGGCATTCGCACTCGCCACGACCTATAAACCGTCAGACCGCGAAGCATAGGGC
>JBEKJG010000039.1:0-19475 GCA_050011355.1 Thermoplasmata archaeon
GAACTCTATCGACCGAAGTACTTCGTCACCAATTGGCGCGCGATCGTCCTGGCCGACCTCGGCATGACTCGCTCCGACCCTCGGATACGGAAGACTGCCGAGTTGATCCTCAAGAAGTGGGGTGAAAAGGAGCTCGTTCGGCGGGGAGCCGAGCTTTGCGTCACCGGAAACGCAGCACGGACCCTGATCCGATTTGGATACCTCGATCACCCTGTCGTGCAGAAGTGCCTCGCATGGCTCGTCCGAACACAGAAGTCGGACGGTGGGTGGCACTGCTTCCGCTCCCGAACCGGAACCCTCGATTGCTGGGAGGGTTTGGCCGCCTTGGCCGAGGTCCCTGAAGGGGCCCGAGACGGGCCGATCCGTCGGTCGATCGAACGGGGGGCGGAATTCTACCTCAAGCATCGGCTGATGGAAGAGGGTCGGGTCCGCTACCCGCCGTGGTTTCGCGTTCACTACCCGAATCACTACTACTACGACGTGCTCGTGGGCCTACGGGTGCTCACCCGCCTGGGCTTCGGCGCGGACCCCCGGATGGCTCCGGCGATCCGTTGGCTTCGCGGCAAGCGGAAGGAAGATGGGACCTGGGCCCGGGACGCGGACCATCCGGACCTCGATGCCGATCGCGGTGGGTATACGTTCACGCACGTCGCATTCCCGATGCGCCTCGAGCCGCTGGAACTCCCGAGCCGCTGGGTGACCGTGGAAGCCCTGAGCATCCTCGCCCGAATCGAGCACTCCTAGGATTCGGCCGGTCTCGGGAAAGTCAGACTTCCGCCCCAACGATTGGGCCCTGTGGAAGGACGGTTGGAAGACGCGATCGGGTTCTTCGGAGCCGCTCGCTGACGGGGCGAAAAACGCGCTTCACGTCAGGCCCCCTTGGGGACGGGCGTCCTCCGGTTGGGTCTCGGCTTCTCCAGGATGAGATCGAAGTAGTGCCAATGCTTCGGACCCTCGAAGGATCTCCCCTCTTCCACTGTCTCCCGGAAGAGCTCCACGTGGAAGCCTCTCGTAAGCGGCCGGGCTTGCGAGAGGGTATGGAACGTCATCGGACGCGTCCCGGCCCACTCGTCGCGGTCGCCGAACAGCTGCCCCGCGAAGTGGCCGCCGGGGACCAGGGCCCGTCGGAGGGTTGCCCAGAGGCGGGGGAACGCCGCAGGGTCGCAGAAGGGCAATGAATAGCTGGCATAGATCAGGTCTACCTTGGGAAGGGAGAGCCCTTCCATCGGGGACGTCCGCAACGTGAGCGACTTGCGGAGTCGGGGAGAAACTCGACGGGCAAGGAACGCTACGGCGGCCGGTTCCTGGTCGATGGCCAGCACGTCCCACCCTCGCCGGAGCAGTTCCAGGGTGTCGGTGCCGGCCCCAAAACCCAGGTCGACCGCCCTCCTCTTGCGGCGAACCTTTCCCTCCCAGTCGATGTGATCCAAGGTGCGGAGGAGAAGCTCCCGTGGGGGGCGGCCGGAAGTCCATCGATAGAACCCGGTCCAGTTGCGGGCCTCCGGTGCCCTCTTCGTCGGGGTCAAGGTGGGGGGCGGCAACTGTTCGCCCTTGATTAGCGGGACGGCGCGGAATATCCCGGCCGGTCACCACCCGGTGGGTCACGCTCTGCCTTCGGGTCGGTAGAATTCGACCGTTGCGGGTCCGATCCCGGTGGAAGGGTCCCGGGATAGATGACCGGTCCAGGGAAATGCGGCCCGATAGTGGCTCGACCCCGGAAGGCAGCGAAGGGGCCGAGATAGGAAGAGGATTCGGGGTTGATGCATTATATTCAGAAGAACTCCGAGGCTCACCCATGTCGGTCCAACGGCGTGCCCTGGGGAGATCCGGCCTTTCGGTAGCTCCACTCGCCTTTGGTGGCAATGTGTTCGGATGGACCGTAGACGAGCCTTCGGCGTTTCGACTTCTCGATCGGTTCGTCGATGCCGGGTTCAACCTGATCGACACGGCGGACACCTACTCCACCTGGGTTCCGGGTCACCACGGGGGCGAGTCGGAGTCCATCATTGGCCACTGGCTGGAGGCGCGGGGACGTCGCGATGAAGTACTGATCGCAACGAAAGTGGGGATGGAGATGTCTTCGGAGGCCAAAGGGCTCTCCGGAGCCCATATCGAGCACTCCATTGTCGATTCCCTCGCGCGGCTGCGGACCGGGCACGTCGACCTGTATCAATCGCACGCGGACGACCCCAGCGTGCCGATCGAAGAACCTCTTCGAACCTACGCCCGACTCTTGGGAGCCGGGAAGGTTCGTGCCATCGGTGCGTCCAACTTTTCGGCCGATCGCCTCGCCGCGGCCCTTCGAGCGAGCAGCGATCTGGGTTTACCTCGCTACGAGTGCATGCAACCCCGGTACAATCTCCTGGACCGGGACGGCTTCGAGGGTGATTTGGAGAAGTGCTGTACCTCCGCCGGCCTCGGGGTCATCACGTACTCGTCGCTGGCCAGCGGCTTCCTTTCGGGAAAGTACCGTTCCAAGGCTGACCTGGGCAAGAGCCCCCGCGGGGGTCGGATGGAATCCCGTCTTTCCGGTCGAGGCACTCAGGTCCTCGCCGCACTGGACTCCGTCTCAGGGCGTTTGGGGGTGCCTCGCTCGACCGTGGCCATCGCGTGGATCGTACACCGGCCCGGCGTGACCGCGGCCATCGCGAGCGCCACCTCGGTGGAACAGCTCGACGAGTTGATCGACGGCGCCACGCTGCAGTTGGATGCGACGTCCCGGAAGCAGCTTGACGAACTAACCCCCTGACCGAAGGGTACGGTCCCCGCCCGGGGGATGTGGGAAGCGCCGCCACCGCGCGTCTCACACAAGGATACGTCACCTCCGCGAGGCGCCCCACCCGCGGTAGGCAGCCAATCCCGACCGCCCTCCGCTCGTGCGATGAAGCCGCCGAGGCTCGTCGCGATAATCACACGGAAGCTCCCATGCCACCCGGGAACCTTCGGACGAGGCATATATCCGAGTAGCCATTCGGCTAAGCCCCTGGGGCGCGTTCCCCAACACGGGCTGCGTAGGAGAGAATCAGTACTCTTCAACCACCGTAGGACAACAGGGCGCAGTGGACGGAGGTTCTCATGGTGCGTAATCAGGGTCGGGTCACCCGTTTCGTGGTGATGGCCGTTCTTCAGGCGGCGCGGGCGGAATCTCTCGGGGTGGCCCATGATTCCGCCCTGTCGTGGGGATTGAACCGAGCCATCTTCTACGCGGCGGCCAAGCGTGGATTCAAGCAGCCCAGCGCCCTCAAGGACGGGGACTCCTCAGAGACTGCGAGCCGGCCCGCGCCCCCCGTGTACTGCGTCGGCGACGAAGAGGCCTATGTCGACCCGTCCGCGAAGCATCTTACGTTCACGATCGGGGGACAGGATCAGACTCCCGCCGCGTTCGAGCGGCAAGTGGCTTCCCGCTTCGGCACGAAGGAGAACTTCATGGCCGCCTGGAAGGAGGCGATGAACCTCGTGGCGGGTTTCGACCGGAGCGCGCTCGAGTCACGTCGGGGGTTCTACGAAGAGGTCTACCGCCCCAAGCGGGATCAGCTTTCGGACCGGTGGACCGAGCGGTACTCGCCGGCCCCGAAGCCTACCTAACGATCACGGGGACTCAGAAGTTCTCGCCTCCGGCCGTAGGACAGGTCGGTCGAACCGGGGCGCAACCCCTTGGAACCGGGTGCAACGGCCATAACGCCCCGCTTCGGTGGGCCCGAGGAGATCCCTCTTGTCGACCCTGGCACGACTGCGACTCATCATCGCGTGCATACCGCGGGGTCGGGTGATCACCTACGGGCAGGTGGCCGAGGCCGCAGGATTCCCGGGCGCGGCCCGCCTGACGGTTCGGGCGCTGTACCGCGGCGCCGGACTTCCCTGGCACCGTGTCGTGGCCGCGGGGGGCCGGATCGCCCTGAAGGGAGTGGACGGGCAGGAGCAGCGCCTCCGGCTGCGAATGGAAGCTGTGACGTTTCGCGGTGAACGCGTGCGGATGGATCTTCACGGATGGCTTCCGCGTTCTCGCCATCCGGCCCGATCAAATCGGCGGGCAAGCACTCACAAATGAACGGTGTTGCCCGCCCCGTGCTAGGGTCAGGGTCTTCCCTGTAGTACATACGTTGAGACCGCAGCCGTTCGAGCTGGGTTAGGCGACCGTAGGTTCCTGTCGGTCGCCGTGCCCTCAACGTTCGTCCGGCGTGGAAGTATCTGGGGTCACCCTTGGACCGGCACTTGGGTGTAAATGCCCGCTAGGGCTGCCCGATCCAACAGCGTCCGTCGGGTTGTCGGGAGACCAGCCCCCCACCGGTCCTTCGTCGTCCAGGTATTCACGGTGGGGCCTGGTCATGCCCCCAACGGGAGGGGGGAGTTCGCCTACCGCGCTCGAGCCGTGAGTTGGGGTAGATGGGCCCGGAGTGCCTCCGGGACCTCTGCCGAATGCTCGTCACCGGGTGGTAGGGCTTCGAGTTTGGCCATCCGGTGACGGGTGACCTCGACTCGATCCATGATGATCCTGCCGTCGATGCACATGTGCATCGCCTCGGCCAAGCACTCCGGGCAAGCTTCGATGTGTATGTCCCAATCATCCATGGCCGACTGAAGCACCATGCGAAGTCGTTCAATGGTCGTCACGGTCCAATCCCGAGGGGGTCCACCAGCTTTGCAACGACGCTCTACGCCTAAAGACCCGGCGGATTCGTCGAAGCAAACGAACTTCACGCTAGGGGTAAATAGTCCCTCTGCGGCCCACCTTCAAGGTCCGAACCCACGACTGGATTGAACCGGGACAGGGGGTCTTCGGCTCTCGGGATACCAGGGGGCCGTTCTAGAACCCTCCCCGATCCGGCCGAGAGCGGAGCCACCACACCACCACACCGAGCCCCACGGCGAGCATCCAGAGGCCCGCGACCGCGGAGCCGACCTCCGTCCCCGTGTCACAACTCCCACCGGACGAACACGAGGAGTAGGCCGACGCGGAGATGACGAAAAAAACGGTGGCCATCGTGAAGGCGAGTCCGCCTCCCACCACGAGACGGGTGTTATCGGGCTCGTCATCGGTGTCGTCATCGAGCTCGGGATCGGACGGGTTGACCCGTTCCACGACGACCCGGGTCGGCACCGACACCGGCGTCTTGCACCAGGGGCAAACCGCCGACCCTGGCTCGAGGGGCCCGCCACACTGCGTACACACGCGGCCCGCCACGGCAACGGACGCCCTCCCGGAACTTTATCGTTGTCGAAAATCGAGGGGACCGGTCCTGGGCACCGGACCCGGTTCCGGGGGGCATGCCGAGCGCTACTGCGCCTCCGCCGGCACGGCGAGTGGCCCGCTCAGGCGGGGGACATGGCGGTCGAGGTCGCGTTCGAAACCGAGCCCCATACGATCAGGAGCAGGCTGGCGAGGACCGCAAGGCCCGCAAATCCTTCCATCGCGTAGAGGGCCCCATTACTCTGTCCCGCCTCCAAGAACACAATTCCCGCCACGAAGGCCAGGATGGCCGACCCGAGGACCATGTGGGCCGCGATGCGGGCGGGGCGGCTGGAAAGTCGGCGGGAGAGGACGACGGCCCACGCCGACACGAGGATGAGGACCACGGCGAGTCCAACATGGCCGCCGAGGTAGCTGATGGAGTAGGTGCTCCCCTCGAGGGCGAGAGAGCCACCCACCGTGCTCACCGCGACCGTCAGAATCAGGGTGAGGATGCCGAGCCATCGGAGCCTGCGGTCGGGCGGGTTCGCCGGAGCGGGTGCGGAGGGTGTCGGCGCGGCGGTCGTGTTCATGGGGGGCGCGAAGTTCGCCGGCAGATAACGGTTGGACCCCCCGTGCGCGCTGTCGCATGGCTCCGAAGGAGAACCCTCCGAACTCCGGCAAACCGGTGGGAATCCCACTCCAGATCTCGCCCCCGGATCCGCGAGAGACGATCTCGAATCTGTGGAAGCGCGGTCCGCCGGAGCGGCCCTCAGTCCGTGGGGACCGCCTTAGAGAGTTCGGCCAGTACGGGGTCGAACCGGTCGTGGCTCACCAGAATCTTCCAAGGTTCGATACTTCCCAAACGGAGAATCCCCGCGCGGTACCAGGGGTCCTCGCCGAGCCGGGACCGGACCTCGGCCTCGCCCCCGGCGTTGAGGACCAGCAGCGCCCTGTGGGGGTGGCCGCTCCCGATCGGGCCCCCGAGGATGATGAACCCCGCTTCCATCAACGCGTTGACGAACGCCGCGTGTTCGGTCCACAATCCCTGCTCGCGCATGGGCTTGGAGTCGACCCAGGTCGGTCCCTGCTCATTCACGACGACGAATAGGGGCATACGGCCTTCGATCGAGCCAGGCGTGGGGGGGTGTTACGCCTTTGGGTCGGAGGTCACGAAACACCGATCGACCAAGTTCCGGTCACGACCCGAAGCGCCCGATACGACGCTCTCAGTCGCCGGACGGTCGAATCATTAGCGTTTCCGAGGCGACGAACGGGAGGCCCAGGGCCGAGGTGAGGCCGGCCCATCCCTCGGCCTTATCCGGGACGCACAGCGCCACTCGGTTCGCGCCGAGCGACCGAAGCCACTCGATGGCGGGCACGATCAACGGGGCCAACGCGGCCTGGGGGAGAGAAGAGTGGGTGCCGACCGGGAGGAGGAAGCCGGTCCGGGTGGTCGCGCTGTAATGACCCCGCACGAGCCCGATCGCCCGGCCGTCCACGGACAGCTTCCACATCCTGGGGCGCGCCCTGGAAGGACGTGCATAGATCTCCACGTGAGTCAAGGTTCGCGGGCTCGGCGGGAGTGCTTCGCGGATGGCCGGGAGGGTGCTCTGGAAGACCCAGGCCAACGTCACCTTGTCCACAGTTTTGAATTCGAGGGCCGTGGGTTGCGACATGGGGGTCGGCGGGGGCAGGGGTCCGACATGCCAATCGACGCGCTCCACTTCGGTGTACCCCAAACGCCGGTAGACTCGGAGCGCGGTCTCGTTATCGGACTCAACGTCGAGCGCCATCCACGCCTTTCCCTTGGCCCGAGCCACGGCCCGGGCGCGCTCCATCAGCTGGGTGGCAACGCCACGGCCCCGCGCTCGGGCATCGGTCGAGACCCCCCCAATGTACCCGGCCTTATCGCGAAACGTAACGATCGTGCTGCCTACGACCTGACCCCCTTCGACCGCCACCAGGAAGCGAAGGGGCGCTATCCGGAGCGTTTGGAGGAGCCTCACCAGCATCCAGAGGCCGGGGCGGCGAAGCGACAGAAGTTGGGCCGTGGAGACTTCATCCAGCCCGGTGGCCCGCTCGAGGGCACCGTAGGCCTGGGCGATCACCTTCGATAACGAGGGCAGGTCCCTCCGCCGGAGCTCACGGTATTCCACCGTTGGACCAGGTCGTTGCAAAGAGTACTCCCGGGTAAGGCCGCCGACGGCCCCCCTTACGCGGCGGGTGGGATTAGCTCATGCTCCCCGGGCGGTCTCGTACGAACGAGCCGGGTCGTTCGGCCGTCAACGACCCCCGGTCGTCCCAACCTCGCCCGGTTCCCGGCCCGGCCCAACCATGACCGATGGCATCAGGAAGCCGGCGCGTCGACGGCGATCATGTTCGTGTGGGCTCCCCGCTTCCGGAGCTCAATCAACGGGGCATACTCCACGGAGCGGTACCATTGCCGCAGGGAATCCATGGTCGGGAACTCGAGGAGCACCGCCCGGCCGGGATTCCAGGTCCCCTCGAGCACGAGCGGATCCCCGGCATACAGGGTTCGCCCCCCGTACTTCTCCAACGTCGCTCCCAACCGGGCACGGTACTCCTTCTGGATGTCGGGGTCGTGCCACTGAATCTGGACGATCAGAAACGCGGGCATGGCTGACACCAAGGGCCGGACGCTTGTAACGCCCTGGACGTCGGGGGCTAGCCGGTTAGCCGACCCGGTTCGAGATAACGAACTCGTTCCCGTCCGGGTCCGCGAACGCGGCTCGGGTGAATGTCCCGCCGGGGAACTCGATGACGTTCGGTTCGACCGTGATCGTTCCACCACGGCGTTTGATCTCCACGCACGCGGCCGCCGGGTCCGGATGCTTGAAAATAATGCCCGACACCGTTCCGGGCGCTCGACCTCCCTCGGCCGGCCCCATGATGTGCATCGCGAGGGTTGCGGAGGACCCCGGGATGGCGAATACCGCCCGACTTCCCTTTTCGTCGAACTGGATCTCCTGAAGGCCTAGGACCTCTCGGTAGAAACTTCGGGCCTTCTGGATGTCCGTGATGTGGACCGTCAGGCTGTGGAGACCGGTGACGACCTCGACCATGCAATCGCACGGGCGATGGCCGTATTAACGCCTCTGCACCGCGGAGTTAGGATACGACCGCCGGCGAACCATTCCGGCTCGGACGGCGCGGGAGCCCACGGGATTCCTCGCCCGGAGGTCGTCGCGTTCCCGAGGTCCTCGGCCTCCAGGATCTCGCAGTTGTTTGGACGGGAAGACACACTGCGGCTTCGCGGTTCCCTTCGCCGTTCCCCAGGGCGACCCTTTGATGGTCTGGAACGAACACTGAGGCTCGGACGATGCGCGCTCCACACTCGGAACCGCCGGGGCTCTAGGACTAGCTCCGAACGGTTGCGGCTTCGGAACGTCCCGCGGTCCGATCATAATGCCATTTCATGCCGACCATCGTGAGAGAGAGCACCAGCGTGACCGCGTTCGCGAGGATCACCGGGAGCGATTGGATCAGGAGCCCGTAGACGAGCCAGGTGAACGTCCCGATCGAGAAGGCGAGGAATGCCGTGAAGGAGATCTCCTTGGCGCTCTTGAGCCGCCAGACCCGAAGGACCTGCGGGACGAACGCCCCGGTGGTACATGCGGCCGCGATCAACCCGATGACGGTGATCGACCACTCCGGGAGCACCATCACGCACCGGACCAGCCGGCTCGGGAGAAGAGGCTGACGGAGCGTGAGCCCAGATTTCGGTCCGCTCCCCCCGCCGGTCGACCCCGATCCGGATCCTACGAACCAGCCGGCTCCCAGCCGAGCTCCGCGGGAAACCCCGAAGGCGGGGCATCCTTGTGCCGCAACGGCGCGCGGCGGGATTCAGGGCATCGAATGTTGGGGACCACAGTTAGCACGAGATTGTTCGCCGAGAGGTACTCACGTCCCGGCGCCCGGTCGAACCGGGTGCCGCCCGCGGGTTCGGCCCCACACGGCGAGGAGAGCGGCTACCACCGCAATACCTCCTACGAGGACGAACCCGTCGTACCCGGGAAGTCCGAACAGGCCCTCGCCCGAGGGGCCCGGGGCCGTGGTGAACTCCACCGTAAGATTCTGGTTTGCCTCTAGGACGACGAAGGAGCCATTGCTCGGGGTCCCGACGTACCCATTGACGGGTTCCAGGGCATAGGCGTAAATGCCGCTCGGCTCGGCGAACGTGATTGTCGGACCGGTCGAGCTGAACGAGCCGTTCGCGGTAGACACTCCCCAGACGGTCCCGTTCGGGAGTCCCGACTCCGTGAAGCGGACCGCGTGGGCCTCCAAGGACAGAATCGACACCGTACCCTGATCGAAGTTGCCGACGAACACCTCACCGGTCCCGCTGTCATAGACGGCGGATTCTGGACCCCCGCCCACGGGAACGGTCGCCACCACGGTGTTCGTGACGTCCGACACGACGCTCACGGTCGCGGACGCGGAGTTAGCGACGAACACGTCCCCGTTCCCGCTGTCGTAGACCACCGCAGACGCGGAGACCCCGACCGGCACCGTCGTAACGATCGTGCTCGTTGCGGCCGCGATCACGGTGACATTGTTCGAGTCCGAGACGAAGACCTCCGCCCGGCCTCCGTCATACGCGATAGACGCGGGGGGGCTACTCAAGGGGATCGTCGCCACCACTCCGTTCGTGGCATCTGAGATCACGCTCACGCCGTTCGTCCCCTCCCCGGCGTACGTCTCGCCGGACACGAACAATTCCCCGAGCCCGGGATCGTACGCGATTCCCGTGGGATTGTTGGCCAGCGGGACAGTCGCCACGACCCGGTTCGTGGCGTCCGAGATCACGTTCACGCTTCCAGGAAAGCCCCACTGGGCGACAAAGATCTCGGATTTCGCCGGGTCGTACGCGAGACTCTCCGGAGGATACCCAACCGAGATGGTGGCCACGACCGTCTCCGTGGCTTCCGAGATCACGGTAACGTCCGTGGAGCCGTAGTCGGCGCAGAACACCTCGTCCTTCGCTGGGTCGTAGGCGAAGCCCCAAGTAGAGGACCCGACGTCGATCTGGGACTCAATACGGTCACTGGAATCGGAGATCATCCTCACCGCGTTCGACTCGGCGTCCGAAACGATCACGTCCCCTCGGCCGCTGTCGTACGTCATGGCAAAGGGGTTACTTCCCACCGGGATCGTCGCCACCGCAGAATTCAGGCTGTCTGAGATCACCGTTACGCTGTTCGAGCCGTAATTCGCCACAAAGACCTCACCTGTGTGATTGTCAAAGGCCAAGCCCGAGGGGAAGGTCCCCGCGGGGATGGTCGCCACGATCGAGTTCGAGGCGTCCGAGATGACGTAGACCGGGTTCGAACCGTAGCCCATGTCACATTCGAAGATCTCCCCCCGGTCGGGATCGTAGGTCATCGCCCACGGAAGGCTTTCCGCCGCGACCGTGGCCACCACGGTGTTGGTGGCGTCCGAGATCACGCTCAGGGTCGCGGTCAGGTCCTCAGTTTCGTAGTTCGCGACAAAGACCTCTCCCTTTCCACTGTCGTAGAGCAGGGCCTGGGGATAGGCTCCGGCCACGGGTATGGTCGCCACCACCGTATTGGTGCGGTCCGAGATCACACTGACGTTGTCCGAAGTGCCGTCCGCAACGAAAAGTTCCCCCCGTCCATTATCGTACGCCGCCCCGGAGGGCGCGATCCCGACCCCCAGGCTGATCGAGGAGACGACGGTGTTCGTCGCGTCCGAGATCACCGTCACGTTGTTCGAGTCGAGGTTGGTGACAAAGATCTCTCCCTTCGCGGGGTCATACGCGACCGCGGAGGGCGACGCACCGACGGTGACGGTGGCAACGACCCTGTCGCTGACGTCCGAGATCGCGCTCGCCACCCCCCCGCCGGTGACCCACATCTCGCTCCTCCCTCCGTCGTACGCGATCGCAGAGGGGGAGAACCCTAGCGGAATCGCGTTGACGACCTCATTCGTAGCCTCCGAGATCACACTCAAGTCATTTGAGGCGGAGTTGGCGACGAACACCTCTCCTTTCGCGCCGTCGTACGCGATGGCGGAGGGATCGTTCCCATTCGACGCACGAAAGTTCCCTGGCACCAGCGAGTTGTTGAAGAGAACGAGGGTGGAACTCACGTACGGGGTCCCCGGAGGACCCGCGAGCGGACCGCCTCCGGAATCCGCCGACCCTGGGGTGGAGGGTCCGTGCCCGGTCAATGGAGCCGGTCGTTCTGGAGGAGGGGGATCGAGCGCTCCGCTAAACTTCATCGGGATAAACGTGGAAGGATTCGGGCCTACCGAGGGCGCCGCGACAAGGTGGAGACCACTCACAACCACCACGAAGATGATCGTGGCCGCACCTAGGACTCTCCACGGCGTGGACGCCTGGCGGAACCCCTGACGCGGCATCCCGTCTCCCCCGCGCCCTAGGTCCTTGGGCGCTGTTTCCGGGTATGCAACGTTCACACTTCATACTACCCTCGAGAGGCAGCGGTCCTCCGGGAGAGCATCCCGGGGTATCGCAGCAACATGTCCTTCGAAAATGACGTCCGGGCGGTGAGTTAGAGCGAATTCGTGGATCTGGAGTGTCAAAGCGAAGGGCCGGGGCAAGCCGGCCCCGACTCTCGGTTGCTCCGATTCCTACCCAGCGAGCGAACCCCTGGACGCCAATTTGGCTGGGCTGGCGCCTCTCAGGATGCTCTCGATTCGCTCATCTAGCCATTCTCGAACCGGTACGTTGGATCGCTCGTACCAGAGAAGGACCTGCCGTACTCCGGGGAGGTGTGCCACGCGCCCGGCGAGCTCATCGAGTTCCGCCGCCGTTCGCGCGCAGACCAGGGTCTGGACGCTCCCGATCGGTCCGTCCGACCCGACGGGTGATGGACCGGAAGAGTCGGCCGATTGCCTAAACAGCGCTCGAATCGCCTCACGGACCTCCTCCGACCGGTCCGGTGTATCGAGGTACGCCACCACCACCGCCAGCGTCTCGGAGAAGTGCGTATAGTCGAGAATAGGATCGAAGATGATCGCACCCTCGTCCAGCAACGAGTTGAATCGGCGAGAAGTGGTTCGTTGGGACTGGCCGACCTCGTCGGCCAACGCGGCCAGCCTCGCCTCTGGGGCTCGACGCAGCGCGCGGACCAGCCGCCAATCCGTTCGTGTCATCCGTCGGGTGCAGGGTGGGAACTCGAATGACATTTCAGGGCCGATCGTCCCCGTTCCACTGACTTCGCGGAGTTGCAGCAATCGCCGACCCACCTGGGTCTCCGAGTCGAGGAAGTAGACGACCATCAGCGTGTTCCGGGACGGGATGACCTGGATGATCCCGTCGACCAGGCCCAACCGTCGGACGGCCCGTTCCTGGGCGACCGCATCCGGAAATTCGAGCAATCGGGCGGCCAGGCGGCCCCCGAGCAGTCCCGGGTGGGGGAGGACGTCGTACCCGAGCATGAAACCTTCCGCGCGCCAATCGGCGAATCGGCGGCGGACGGTGGCCGGGCTTACCCCCAATCGACGGGCGATGACTTCGGGGGACCTCCGAGGGTCAAATCCCAGCCCCCCGTGAACCACCCGGTACCGTTCGCAGAGGATCGCGAAGTCGAGAGTACGGGGCTGCCGGCCCCGGGACACGGCTCGCGGCTGCTGGGCTTCCTTTCCCGCCACGATTCCGGTCTCTGGCGATTGGGCCACTAACGTCCGATCCGATGACGAAGATACCGGCGAACCTGCCCGTTTTGGCATGTGACGCTACCCGGAGCTCGCTCGGTCCTGGCAGAGTACACTATCGATCGCCGGCTGACGAGAAAACGCCATTCCACGCGGCTAACGTCCGGATCCGCTCCCTCCGGTTCGGCAAGTCTTGAGCCCCTCTTGGACCTTTGGGCAGGCATGTCGATGCCCGGTCCGATCGTCGTCGTCGGTCTTTGCCTGGTCTTGGCGTTCGCGTCGCTCTCCGCGGGCTTCGGAGGTCTCCCCGGTGCCCCCGGTGGGGCGACCGCCCTCCCCCACGCCGTAACGCCGCGAAGCGCGCTCGGCCTCCAGACGCGATTTGTGGGCCACTCCCTCCCGTCGGCTCAACCGAGTCCGTACTGTAACTTTGGGAACGCCTCCGCACCGTTCATCCTTCTGTGCTATACTCCCCAGGACCTTCGGGTCGCCTACAATTTCCCAACCTATCTCAACGGTTCTGGCCAGACAGTCGTCATCGTCGATGCGTTTGGCTATCCGACCGTTCAAGCCGACCTGAACACGTTCGATGCCCAGTTCGGCCTCCCCCACACGCAGATCCAGATCGTCTGCCAGGGCGGCGTGTGCCCCATTTTCAACGCGTCCGACCCGGACCAGGTGGGATGGTCCCAGGAGATCTCCGAAGACGTCCAGACGGTCCACTCCTTGGCCCCCGGCGCCCACATCGTGCTGTATGTGGGCACGACGGATGACGACCTGACCCTGGAACAGGCCGTCCTCTCGGCCGTACAGATGTTCCCGCACAGCATCATCTCACAGAGCTGGGGCGACCCCGAGCTCGATATGCTTCAGGGGACCTGTTTCGACGACACGGACAACCCCGCCGGCCACTGCACCCCGGCGTACGTCCAGAGCGTGCTGGCCACGGGCGAGAAGGCCTATCGCCTCGCGGCCGAGGAAGGTACAACGGTCTTCGCTTCCGCGGGAGACTGGGGGGCGGACAACTCCGGACTTTGCTACGCATTCCCGAGCCCCTGCGGCTTCACCTCCGCCAACCCGATCTACCCCTCCTCCTCGCCCTGGGTCACGGCGGTCGGGGGTACCGAAGGTAACCCGTACTTCAACGGAAGTTCCCCCGCCACCTGCGGAACCGCCCCCCTTTGCAGTCTCGGCTTGGTGAAGTTCCTCAACACTCCGTCGTGCCAGCTGGGTTCGCTTACCCCTACCGGTGTAACCTCGTGCGTTCCCTTCGGGTACGGCGGAGAACAGGTCTGGAATGAGCCCCAGTATGGTCTGGCCACGGGAGGCGCCCCCAGCCTGTTGTTCAGCACTCCGTCGTACCAGGGCGGACTCGGGCTACACTCCCGCACCACCCCGGACGTCTCGGCCGATGCCGCGGCCTCCGGCGGGGGCCTCAACTACTGGAGCGCAGTCCCCTCGTCGGCCGGCTGGCTGGACTCGGTCGGCACGAGCTTCGGCTCCCCGATCTGGTCGACCATCGCGGCGCTCGCGGACCAGTTGGTCTCTCAGCATCACGGGGGCACGATCGGATTCATCAATCCGGCACTCTACCTGATCGGCGAGATCCCCTGGCTGTACGCGCTGGCCTTCCACGACATCACCTCCGGCAACAACGCGGTCGCCGGGAGCTCCGTGGGCTTCTCCGCCGGGCCCGGTTGGGATGACGCCACGGGATGGGGAACGCCCAACGTGGCGAACCTCGTCCCCCTCCTCGCCCTGCTGGGTTGAGCGGGTGCAGCCCCGCTTAAACCGCCCGTGCGGAGCTGCCAGTTCGGAAGGCCTGGGACAAGGGGGCCGGACTTCGTCCTAGCTCGAACCGCCTTCGCCGGTCGGAGGATCCTCGGAGGGGGACGCAGTATCCGAACGGGAGTCTCCTGCCGCCGGCGAGCCCTTCTCCTGGGCGCCAGCGCCACCACGCCGCCTCGCGTAGAGTAGCCCCACGATCAATAGAACGACCACGACGACCGCGGCAACCGCGACATAGGTCCACAGGGAGTTACTCTGCGAACCACCGTTCGAAGGGGGTGGAGGGCTGGGGGCGGCCGTGACTTCGATCTTGACGCTCGACGAGACGGACCGTCCCAGGACGTCAGTGACCTGGACCGTCACCGTGTAGTTACCGGCCGAGGTCGGGGTACAGGCCAAGGTCGACATGTTGAGGGATGCGCAACCGGCGGGCAAATCCGAGTAGGCATACGTCGCCGCACCCGCAGCGCCGCTGGCAGTTACCGTCAACTGGGTCGTGCTCCCCACCACGATCGTGTCGGGCGAGGCGACAAACGAAGCAATCCGCAGCGGTGCGGGCTGGATGACTTCCAGGGCCAGCGAAGCGTGAGCACCGATGCCGTACGGGTTCGACACGCTCACATTGACCGTAAAGTTACCGGAACTGGTCGGACGGCAGTCAAGGGCAGAAGCATTGGTGGAGGCGCAACCGTCGGGCAACCCGGTGTAGAAGTAGTGCAGATTGGACCCGCCGGCGACAACGGTCAGCGTGGTCGACTGGTTGAGGAAGAGAACCGCGGGCGAGGCCGTGAATGAGGTGATGGTCGGAGCGGGCGGGGTCAGCACGGTCAAGCTGGCCTGGGCGTGCGTCGACAGACCCCAAGAGTTCGTCACGGTGACGGTAATCGAGTAGTTCCCGTACCCGGTGGGCCGGCACGAGAGGGCGGAGGTGTTGGACGTACTGCACCCGGGCGGTAGGCTCGAATAGGCATAGGAAGGCACTCCGGAACCGGCCTGGGCCACCGTTTCGAAGTACGTCGAATTACCGAATGCGATCGTCACCGGATCCGCCGTGAACGAGGTGATCGTCGGGGGGAGGGCCGGCGTCACGACCAAGGTCGTGTTGGCGACCGAAACTCCGCCCAGATTGTTCGTAGCGGTCACGGTGACATTGAAGCTTCCGGTGACCCTCGGCGCGCAGGGGAGGGTGGAGACATTCGCCGAGGCGCACCCCGACGGGAGGTTACCGTACGCTAGATCCAACCAACTCGCCCCCGAGCCCGGGGTAGCCGCCACGGTAAGCGATGTCGACGATCCCAGAGCGATCGAGGCCGGAACCGCGTCGAACGAGGTGATGACGGGAGTCGGTGCCGGTCCGACCATCAGACTCGTGTTGGCCGACGCCGGGAGCCCCGAGGAGGAGGTCACATTGACCTCCACCGTGTAGTTGCCGGCGGAACTAGGACTGCAGGAGAGGACGGAGACGTTGGCCGAGGCGCACCCCGGGGGCAGCGAGGAGTACGCATAGCTCAGCCAGGTCCCCGCGTCCCCCACTTCGGTGGTGAAATCGGTGGATTGCCCGACACGGATGGACCCGGGGGTTGCGGTGAACGAAACCACGTACAGCGACCAGACTCGAAGGTCTGCGATCGCATACGCGCTTCGCCCTGCCCCGTCCGTCACGGTGACCTTGACACGGAAATCACCGGACTGAGTCGGAATGCACGAGAGACTCGCCGTGTTGGAGGAGGAGCAACCGGGGGGCAACTGAGAGTAGGTGTAGCTGAGGCCCCCGCTCCAGCTCTTCGCGACCACCTTCAGCGTGAAATTCGTGCCGCGCGTCCCGTTCTCTGGGGAAGCGGAGAAGGACTCGATATACGGACCTCCCGACCCTCCCGTCGCCAGGACGGAGATGGTGCCCGAATAGGTGTTCGCAGCGAGGAGGTTTCCGTTCGCGGGGTCATACTCGACCGCCCCGGGGCCGGAGCCTACGCTCACGTTGCCTAGGACCGCGAAGGTGGTCGCGTTGAAGAAGGTCAGGTTGTTGGCGGCATAGTTCGAGAGCACGACTTCATTCGTGCCGCTCAGGAAGGTCCCCCCAAACATGTCAGCGCCCCCCACGTTGTAGGTCGCAACGGCGGCGCCCGAGCTCGCATTGTATTCCTGGACCGCGCCCGTGCAGCCGGAGCAGCCCTCCCCGACAATCATCGCGTTGGCCGCGGGGTCGTAGAAGATCGTGTTCGCCACGCCCGGACTCAACATCGGTAGGTAGGCGGTGACGGTCAGGCTCGTCCCGTTGATCTCGGTCAGAGACGCACTGTATCCTCCAGGGGTGTTGTTCTGCGCCCAGATATCGCCGGTCGCCGGGTCGTAGCCTAGGGCGTTCACCCCGCCCCCGAGGTGAATGGTCGACACGGACGCGTCGGAGCTCGCATTGAGCACCGTGATGTAGCCACCCGGTTGGCACCAGTTGGCCACAAAGATCTGATTGCTCTCGGGGTCGTACGTTACGCCAACGTCTTGGCAACTGTAGGCGAACCCGGCAATCTTTGCTCCCGTGGTGGCGTTGTCCACGATGAGGCCATTGTTCGCGACCACGTACAGCCGTCCCACCTGAGCCGCGTAGGCTACAGGGGCACTGTTGGGGATGGTGCCCGGCGCCCCTGAGTACTGGTAGAACTTTCCCGCGGACGCGAAGGTGGTAAGATTGAGCCGGCTCCCCGAGGGAGTCGGGGTCGAAAGGTAGCCAATACCCGCGACCGGGTCGACCGCAAGCCCCCCCAACACTCCCCCGGTGGCGATATAGGTGACGTTGGCGAAGCCGGGTCCCGTAGCGGCGCTCGCGTTGTTCAGGCTCGCGCCAACGAGCTCAGGACCGTGGGAGTCGAAGATGATCGAGTAGGCCCCCGCAATGGGCGGCGGAGCGGCGACGAGAGTCTGGGAGGTCATGTTGACGGCGACCAGCGTGCTCGAATCGGTCGCCAGGTACAGCGTGTTGTTCAGCGGGTCGAGGGCAATCTGCGAAGGCATCCCCGAGAACGCCAGTGTGCGACCGACCACGTCGGTGGTTGCGTTTACGATCGTAAGATTGCCGAGAGCGCCGTGTCCGCCAAAGGTCCAGCTGACCAGGTACAGCGCCTTACCGTCGGGCGATACGGCCACGCCGGAGGGCACGTTCGGGTAGGCCACCGAGGTCTCGTACTTCAAGGTCGTCGCATTGAAGAGCGAAAGGTTCCCGGTCCCGGTATCCTCGATAGCCACCTCGTTCGTCAGAGAGTCGAAGGCGACATTGTCGAGATTGGACCCGAACACCGTAGTGCTCAGGACGGAGTCGTTGGCGAGGTCGATGGAGGAGAATATCCCGGCACCTACGCCGTTGTACGACCCGGCGAGGATGAGATCGCCGGTGGTCCCATCCAACGCAAACGCTTCGGAGCTTCCCGCCGAACCTCCGGCCGTCAGGTTGGCCACCACGTGACCGAGAGTGAGGTTCACCACCGTAACCTGGCCCAACCCTTCCTGCGCGACGAACAGCTGGTTGGACGCCGCATCTAAGTAATCCGCGAAGGGCCAGCCCGCTGCGATGGGAATCGTGCCCACTACCTCATCTTTCGAGAGATTGATGATAGAGACCGCAGCCTTGGAGAGGCCCTGATTCGTCCCCACAGCGTAGGCAAGGTCCGTGTGGGGGTTCGCCGCCAGGGAGAACGTGTCGGGATAGTTGCCCGGCAAGAAGTTCCCGTTCACTAGGGTTCCATTGAGGGAAACGTAGGTCTCGTTCACGGCGGGCAATCCGTGGCCCGGGGGCGCGGCGGGTTGTGAAGTCGGGCCCACTATGCCCGTCGCAAGCGCCGGGGGTGAACTACTGAAACCGCTGAGCTGGAACGGGAGGCCGCTTCCCAACAAGGCGGCAGTCCCGCTGGTACCGACCAACAGGACGATTGCGATCGACTCCGCGACACAGACGAATCGACGGTGATTCGACCCCGAGAACCACAACGCCATGGGCGCCCGACGGCATTGAACGAATTAAAGCGGTTCCCTGAGATTCGGAGGCCCGTTCGTGGGCCCCGCACGGTGACGGAGCAAGTCCGGTCGTCGCCGATACCGGGCCGGCACCTTCGCTTAACCGGGAGTTCCTTCCAAATCGGGGACGGCCCCTCCAAGGACTACACTCCTGCTCTCCGTCGGTAAACATAAGCAATTGCACTAGTGACCCAGGCGATCACCAATCCAACCCCGACTCCCTTGAAGTACATGTTTCCCGTAAGATACGACACAGAAATGAATATCACACTCAGAACAAACTCGAATAGTATCAGCACGACGTCCAACCGCCCCAAGACCCGAAGTCTCCATTCCGGAATGCGTCGTTGCTGCATCTTTTCACCGGCGTGTCAGATGGTTCCGACGGCATAACTCCTCCCCGAGCATACAGCCCAGGACACGTCGTTCCAGGTTCCGGCGAACGGTCCGTTCGCTCAGCAGCCGGAACCGACGCACCCTCTGACCTTGGGTGCCCGAAAGGAGAGGCCACGCGCTAGCTTACGGGTTTGTTGGCCTGCATGGGGCGCCCGGCCTGAATGACGAGCATCACGAACCGGGGGTCCCGGCGGGCCGCCGGGAAGAGGGGGGAAAGTCGAACGCGTACCGCCTGCATGGTGTGGTTCTTGGCCGAGGCAAACATGTACTCGAAGAACTTGTCCAGGTCCCCCAAGGCGTAGTAGATGTAGCCGATCGAGGACTGACGCGAGGTCCCCTTCTTGAAGAGCTCGTCGATCCTCGCGATCATGCGGAGCGCGGTGTCCCGGTCCCCTCGAAGGCCGGCCAGGAATCCCCGGCAGAGGATCGCGGGATCGCTGTTCGGCGCGACCTGCTC
>JBEKJG010000040.1:0-26080 GCA_050011355.1 Thermoplasmata archaeon
CCTCCGTCGCGGCGATCGGGTCGAAGGCCCGGCTGGTCGACGACCTCTCGAGCCCCACCCTCCTGGTGAAGACCCTCACCGTCGGCGGCGAGTCCGGCGGCGGGTCTACTTAGAAAGGCTCAGGGTGATCGTCCGGCACGTAGTGCAGCGGAGACCGGGCAGGTTCGCCGAATAGGTCCCGCCGAAGCCCGTCGGGACCAGAACCTCGAGTCCGGTCGGTCGGAGGCGGCTGTCGGCCTTCTCGTGCGACCAGAGGAGGCCCGAGCCGTTGGTCGTGACGACGAAACCGGACTCGAGCGCGCCCCCGCAGACCCCACACTTGGATTCGGCCATGCTCCGCTACCGGCCGCCCCACTCCGACGGGGTATCTGTTCTTTGTGGAGCCCCACCGCGGTCGGAATCCGCCGATCGCGGGGTTTTGGGGGGTTGGAAAATACCGACCCCGGCGGGACCGGGTATCCCGCCGGGGCCTAAGACATCGTGAGTTAAGGAGGGCCGCGATCCGAGCTCCGGGAGCGGAGGGCGCGCGAGAGGGAGAGGTGACCCGGGACCAGCCACTGGGGCCAGCCCGCGATGCGGAACTCGGGGGCGTTCGGGAGGGGAGCGACCGCGAGGAGCAGTTCGTGCCGGGAGCGGGCCGTGGCCTGGAACGATTCGCTCATCGGGGCGGATTCTCCGGATCGGCTACCGCGCAGCATCAGAAGGCCTCCGAAAGGTCGGGCGGGGGCAGCCAGGGGACCTCCACGTGGCGCCCCGACCGCGAGTCCACCTCGCGCGGGGGGAGCGGGAGGCCCCCCAGAGAGAGCGGGAGGGGGGTGCGGAGCTCAACACTGGGTTCGGGCTCCGAGACATCTTCGATCTGGAGGCGGCCGTCCGCGAGGCTGACCGCCGCGAACTCGTCCGCGACCACCAGGGGGCACTGACCCGCGCTCCGGTGCTGCAGGCCGTAGGGGTGGGTCTCATGAACCCCCCCGCAGACGGTGCAGGCGCGGGTATCCCCGAGCATCGTTCCGATGCCTCCGAGATAGGCCCCGCTTTCTCGAGCGCGACTCATTGCAAACTGAGATGGGGCGATTCGGGCATATAAATCTCGGGAGTTATTTTGTACAAAATAACTCTAAGTAGTCGGGGGCACCTAGGAGTTTTCGGTGGGCGCCCAGACGTTCCTCCCTGTCGAGATCCTCGACTACGTGCAGACGCACGCCCCCCCCGAAGACTCTCCGTTCGGGATCAGCCAGAAGGAGCTCGCCCGAGCCTTGGGGTACCACCCGTGCTCCATGTCCCGCCCGGTCGATTCCCTGGTCGAGGAGGGCCTGCTCAGTGCCCAGCGCCGGCTCGTCCGGGACGGGATCCGGAAGCAGATCACCTACCGGCTGACGGAGAACGGACGGGCCCGCCTCCGGAAGGAGACGAGCGAGATCCCCATCCTCTCGGGGGAGATCCCCGCGCCTCCCCACCCGTTCCTCGGCCGTCGGGAGGAGCTCACCCAGTTGGCCCGGGCCGTGCGGGGCGGCGGGGGGGTGATCTTCGTCGACGGACCGGCCGGGATGGGCAAGACCGCGCTCGTCAGCCGACATCTCCGGGAGACGCGCCGGGGCCGGGTGCCGTTCTGGTTCACCGCGCGGGCCGGCAGCACCCCCCGCCAGTTCGTGAGCGCTCTTTCGCACTCGCTCCAGGTCCTGGGCGCCCAGCAGCTCGCCTACTACGCCCAGCTCCCGCGACCCCCGACCGCAAAGGAGGTGGCCGACCTGGTGGGCCGGACCCTGGGGGAACGCCAGATCGTCGCGGTCGTGGACGACTCGCACCTCGCCACCATCGAGCTCCGACGGTTCCTGAAGGACTTCACGGAGGGTCTGGTCCGAACCGGGGCCCACCGGATCTACTTCATCTCCCAGGAGCCGCCGATGTTCAACATGGAGGATTTCCCGAACCACCACGTGACGATCGGGGGTCTCGACCGTACCTCCGCGCACGAGCTCACGGACCGCGGGGGCGGTCTGTCGGAGCGCTTCGAGGCCGTCTACCAGTCGACCCTCGGCTCCCCGCTGCTGCTGATGCTCGCGGTCCAGAACCCGGAGGTCTCGGGACCTGCCTCCGCCCTCCCCGGAGGGATCCTCCGACGGCTTCCGCCGGCCGAGTTCCGATCCCTCCTTCCGCTCGCCATCGCGAACGAGCCCTTCCCCCTCAGCTTCATCGCGGAGGACGGGGTGCTGAGCCCGTCGAGGGTCCAGGAGCTCAGCCGGATGGGGATCCTGCACCGGACCCTCCAGGGCCAGGTCGAGATCCTCCAGGTGGTTCGGCTCGCGATCCTCAACCAGACGCGTCCGAGCGAGGAGGCGGCCGCCCACCTTCGCCTCGCGACCTACTACAGCCGGAGCCACCGCCCCGACTCCCTACGGCAGCGCTTCCTCCACCTGGTGGAAGGCGAGGCGCTCCGGCCGGCGGTGCAGATGCTGGTCCAGCACGACAAGGTGCTTCTCAGCTTGGGGTATTCCGAGGCCCTGAGAAGCGCGCTCCGTCACCTGGCGACGGTCCTTCCGAAGGGACCGGCCCGGCTGCGCGCGCTCGCGGTCGAGATCCGTCTGCTCCGACAGCACTCGAACTATGGGGAGGCGATCGCGGCCCTCCGGCGCGCCATCACGGAAGCCGAGGGAGACCCGGCCACCACCTGCCAGAGTCTCCTGTCGATCGTAGACCTGCTGATCCGCCTTCGACAGATCCCGGAGGCCCGGGTCGAACTGGAGCGGGCCAAGGCGATCGGTCCCCTCAACCGGCGGCTGCACGCCTTCTTCGCGCTCACCGATGCCCGGATGGCGGAGGCCGAGGGCAAGCGGCAGGAGGCCGAACAGCTGTACCAGGTGGCGTTCGAGTATTCGCGCCGGAACCGGATCACCGACCTGGGGCTGGAGGCGATCGCCGCGTGGACGAGCCTCTCCGAACTGTACGGTGGTCGTCACGAACAGACGCTGCAGGTGATCGCGAGCGCCCTTCCGGAGGCCCGGGCCGAAGGACGGGTCGACATCGTGTTCAACCTCCTCCTCGTACGATCCCGCGCCTATTCGATGACCGGGCGCTCCGACCTGGCCGAGACCGAAATGCTTTCGATCCGGACCGAGGCCGAGTCGCTCGGCTACGTGAACCAGCTCGCCTACGCCTACAGCGGACTCGCGGCCCTCGCCATCCAGGCGAACCACCTGGACGACGCCTCCAGCTACGCGAAGCAGGCGATCCCGCTCGCGGAACGCCTCGGGAACGACCTCGTCCTGGGCCACACCCTCGGCCTGCTGTGCTCGGTCGAATTCCGGGAGGCCGACCGGGGCGGGGAGCCGGCCCTCCTGGCGGATGCCATCGTCCACGGCGAACGGAGCGCCGAGATCCTGAACCGGCTCCCGCCGTCCGATTCCCTCGCGATGGCCCACGGGTATCTGGCCGAGGCCTACCACCTTCGGAAGGACACGCCCAAGGCGCTGGAGAATTTCGCGACCGCGGTCGCACTGGCCGAGGAACTCGGATTGGACTGGCTGGGCGAAACGCTCAACGAACAGCTCCCCGACCTGGCGGTGAAGTTCGGGCGGATGGTGACCACCACGCCGCCGGAAGGCTCGAAGAAGGGTTCAGCCGAGCCCGCGTAGCGAAAGAAGGGTGGGCCGGGACGGCCCACCCCCAAGGTCGGCTCTACTGCTGCTCGCGAGGAACGGGGGGCAGTGCGGGAAGGTACATCCGGAGTTCACCTCCGAACCGCACCCGGAATTGGGCCTACTTAAGCCTTCGAAAAAACACCCGTTCTCTGACGGGAGATATACGGTGCGCATCTGTGCGGAGGCCTGCGTATCTGGATAAGTTTGCTGACGTGGGCGGTCAACGCCCGGCTCGGGACCGACCCCGATCCCCGAGATGAAGGTTCCATCGGCACTGCCGAGGTCTCGACCCGTGTCCCGCGGGGACCCCTACCCGACCGGGGTTCTCCCGACCGCCGCCGGATTCCCGCGCCGTCCCCTTCGGTTCGGTCCGGGGCCTCGCCTGTACCCCTGGCGGGCCTTGCGGGCCGCCGCCCAAGGCTCTCTCCTGCGACGGCCCGCTCGGAAGGAGGTTGGTGGACCGCCCCGTTAGGGGGGTCGATGGACCCCCGAGCGCCCTCGGCTGGGATACCACGAGGCCGGTGAGCCCGAAGGCATACGTTCCATCGCAGGCCGCGAAGATGCGGCCCTCTGCAATCGACGGCGCCGACTCGAAGATGTGGGAGCAGTTCCAGCTCCAGAGGAGGGCGCCCGTCGAGGAATCGAGGACCTGCAGCGTCTTCCCGCCACCGACCACGACCAGCCCGTTCGAGTAGGCCGGGGCACCGTAGACGTCGCCCGTCTCCCCCCGTTGCCACTTGGGGGTACCGTTCCCGGGATAAAGGGCCCGAACGACTCCCGGGTATACCTTCCCGCCCACGATGCCCGCAGCGCTTCCCTCGTAGAGCAGGCCACCGCCCCAACTCAGCGGCGCGACGTTCTGGGGAGTGGTGGCGTTGGAGACGACGGTCTCCCACACCGGCCCGGCCGTGAGGTTCCGCGCGTCGAGTGCGTAGACGATCCCGTTCTTGTTCTCCGCGACGACCATCGGGGTCCCGTTCGCCAGGTGGAAGTAGGTGGGGGTCGTCCCGAAATCCGAATCGTGGATCGTCTGGGCGGCGGGGACCTGCCACGACCCGAGGGGGGCGAGAGTGGTCGCATTGATCGCCACCACCGACTCCGAGTAGAGGGAAGTGAAGTTGTGCAGGGGGTTCCCCGTCGCGAAGAAGACCGTGTTGTTGCCCGCGTCGTAGGTGGGGGAGCCCCAGATGCTCGCGCCGCGATGATTGTTGTCGCCGGTGGTGGTGCTGAAGAATCCCACGATCTGGTGGGTCGTCAGGGAGATCTGGTAGAGGCCGCCCCAGACGAGCGGCTCGTCGCACATGCTGGAGTTCCCGACGTACGCGTAGCCGTCGGCGATCAGTGGGCTTGCCCAGTTGTACCCGCCTCGGGTGACGTTGCCGACCGTGACATCCCAGGCGATCTTCCCGGTGGTCTCATTGAGGGCATACCATCCGATGGTTCCGTTCGTCCAGTCCCCCGTGATGTTGCCTCCCCCGACGTAGACCATCCCGCCGGAAACCGTGGCGGACGACGTGATCCCTGCCCCTTTGGACCCGGGACAGGTCAGGCCATCGATCTGTCCGACGTAGGACTTCCAGAGCACGGTCCCCGTGGTCACGTTGATCGCGTACTCGTACCCGCTGTAGGCGCCGACGTAGACCGTGTTGTTCGCTTCGACCGGTTCCGAGTCCACGAACCCGTTCGGGACCTCCCAGAGCTCCGTCACATTCGCGACGTTCGCGGCCGACAACGTGGTGTCGGCGTCATTCGCCGAATCCCGGGTGACCTCTCCGAGATACGTCGGCCAACTGCTCGAATCCCGACCGAACGTGATGTGCTCCTTCACGGCCTTTCCGCTGATGGTGATCGAACCCGAGGACGGGGACGCGGGGTAGCCGCTGATGCCTCCGACCGTGAACCGATCGGACCCGTTCGCGTCGGAGAACACCACACTGGAGGTCGTCGAGGAATTGATGCTCCCGTCGAAGGTGACGTACCATGCGTGGCCCGAGGGTAACCCCGTCTCGGAGAACGTGACCCGGTAGCTGCTCGGGGATCCCAACCCACGGAGCGACAGCCCGTCTGCCATCCAGTAGGTGGTCGCCTGGACGGCCGAGGCGTTGATCCACACCGTGCCCGCCGCGTTGGCGACCCGTGAGAAATCCGCCCCCGTCATGTTGGCCCGGACCAGCTTGGAGTGGACGTCGTCGAGCGCCGTCTCGGACGTGGTTGCGACCCAGTTCCGGGTCTCGTGCGCGCCGACGGCGCCGAGGACTAAGTCGTACGCGCTGGCAGAGATCGCGGTGGTCGCGTTCTCCGCGCTCTTCGCGGTCGAGTAGGTCGTCAGGGTCCCGAGGTGGTCCAGCGGGGTCGGACCCACGCCGCCCACCACGACCAGGTCGATCGCCGCGTTGTCCGCGGACATGCCCGAGAGCGTCGCGGTAATGGAATTGTGGGCATTGAGAGCGATGTTGTAGGCGGCGAAGATCCCCAGCGAGTTGTACCCGAGAGGGGTGTGCTGCGTCGCGCTGGCCAGATCGGTAAAGTGGTCGTTCGAAGTGTCGGTGATGCCGACCGTGTTCTGACCGAAGACGCTGGCAAAGACGACGATCGTCTCCCCGGCGACCGACTTGAACGCAGCGGAGGTAGCACTCGAAGAGGTAACTTTGAACCCCTCATGCACCGCGATCGTCGGAGGGGTGACGGCCGAGAACCCGAGGCCGGAGCTCGACCCTGCTTGGCCCGCCCCCGGCAAACCGACTCCTGCCGGTGGGAGGAAGGCGACCATGAGGAAGGCCACCCCCACCGCGACCAAGGTTGGTGCGAGAGGGTGGACGCGAGAGAGGAAGGGGAGGTGGGGACTCGCGAGCCACGTCTTCATCGGGCCGAAATGGTGTGCGTCAGTTCGTATTAAGCCGGGCCTATTCCATCGGCGCCCCCGCTCGGTGCGGGAATTCGACCCTCGTCCGCCGTCGAGAACCGGAGAGGCACGTCCGCATCTCCCCGCGGGCCTCGGTGTGGGTCCCACCCCGGGCGACGACTCCGCGCCCGCCACGGGGGACCACCTAGTCGACCCGCCCGCGAGGGCGTTCAGGGCCCGGGAGGTCCCGCGTTCCGCCGCAGGGGCTGGAAGAGGGACTCCTTCCGCATCCGGTGGATCAGCTTTACGTCGTCCACGTCGTAGCGCGTCTCCCGCCACGGGTCGGCGATGTTGGAATACCCGCGGACCTCCCAGAATCCCGGCTCGTCCTCGGTCACGAACTTCAGCCCCCTCAGCCACTTCGCCGATTTGTAGAAGTACCGTTTCGGGACGAGCATTCGAACGGGGCCGCCGTGCTCCGCCGGGAGCGGGCCCTGGTCGACCGTGTGCGCGACCAGGACGTCCTCGTCCCGCAGCGCCTCGATCGGCAGCGAGGTCGTGAACCCCTGCTCACATTCCATCACGACGAACCGGACCGACGGCCGGGGCCGGACGCGCCCCTCGAGCGTCCGGAACGAGACGCCGCGCCAGCGCATGCCGAGCTTCGACCACGACGTGACGCAGTGGACATCGCAGGTCAGGTCGACCTGCGGGAGGGAGAGGAGCTGAGCGAAGGAGAGCGTCTCGGGGGCGTCGACCTCGCCGTGCAGCGAGAGCGACCAGGTGGCCGGTGTGAGCTCGGTCGGCACGGTGCCGGCGTGGAGGACCGGCCAGCGGGGCGTGACGATCTGGCCCGGCGGCACACGGTCGCGGGCCGGCTCGGACGTAGACGTCCCGCCTCCGCTACTTCGAGCGGCGGTCGCGGCTCCGGCCGATCGTGACCTCGTCCCCGGTCCAGTCGAACCGGAGTCGGGTCCGAGGCTGCCATTTCGCTCGGCGGTCCCAGAGGGCACCCGCGAGCAGGGGGAGCCCGATGGAGGCGTCCAGGTGGGCCATCGCGCGCGTGGCGGTCTTGGATATCTTGCCCCAGGACTGCGCCTCATCGAGCGTGCTGCCCGAGAGGCCGCCCCAGTGGGGGACGTCCGTCGTGATCTGGAGCGCGTAGTGGTGCCCCTCTCCCTCGCGGCCGAACGCGTAGTTCGCCATCACGATCCCGTCGTTGATCCAGTTCTTCGGCGTTCCGCCGCCGATGTACACGACGGCGGTCCGCGGGGAGTGCGAGAGGATCTGGACGAGCTCGTAGTTGTCCCGGATCGCGTCCAGGATGAACCGGTCCGCGCGCTTCCGGTTCCGTTGGTAGTAGAGCGTCAGCCCGATCCCGATGGAGCTGTCGATGAGCGCCGGCGAGAAGACCGGCACGCCACGGCGGGCGGCGGTCGCGAGGATCGAATCGGGGTCGGAGAACCGCTCCCCGAGGAACTGGAAATACTCCCGGGACGACGCGGGGCGCCGAGGGAACGACTCGGTGATGCGGCCGATCTCGCGGTCGGTGTCCTCGAACTTCAGTTCGTCGACGTAGGTGTCGTAGATCCGGTCGAGGTAGAGCTCCCGAAGCTCGACGTCGTTCGCGGTCGGGGTACCGATCCAGTGGCGTCCGCCTATCGTCTGGTAGAGGTCCTGGTACATGACCGCGCCCGTCGTCACGACGACGTCGACGACCCCCCATTCGACCAGGTCCCGGAGGACCTTGCGGAGTCCGGCGGCGATCAGCGGGCCGGAGAGTCCGAGCAGGATCGTGGGCCGCTTCGCGTCGGTGAGCGCGTTCTCCCACACCTCGAGGGCCCGCCCGAGGTTCCGGGCCTGGATCGACGTCGAACGGAACTGGTCGAGGAGGTCCCCGATACCCTTGCCTCGGGTGATATCCACCGGAGTGACGGATCTCTTGAGGAGGGCGCGCCGCCGTGCAGCGACCGAGCGAGGCACGTGCGCGCCACGTCCCTGCTATAATAAACGCTCTCGCCCGCGAATACGGTGGCTCCCGGGTCAGTTAATAACCCCACGCGACGAATGGAACGGCGAGGTACCGGGTGCCTTCCTTGCCGTCGCCGGTGCTCCGGGCCCTGGAAGGGCTCGGAGAGAACTCCGGCCGCACCGTCGTCGTCACGGGTCCGCCGCTCAGCGGCAAGTCTCGATTGATCGAGGAGATCCGGGATGGGCTCGTCGACCGCCACGCCCGCGTCATCCAGCTCAAGGGCAGTTTCCGGACCCGCTCGGTACCGTTCGGCGCCCTGGACGGACTCCGCGAGCCGACCGGGCCGGTAGCCGAACCCCCCTCGTCACCGATCGAGCCCGCCGAAGGGGATGGCCTCGATCTCGCCGTGCCGGCGATCGGTACGGTGCCCTTCCTTCCCGCCCAGGTGCCGGCGGGGCGCAGCTCACGAGCGGGCCGCGGAAGGGCGCGCAGTTTCCTCAGCCAGCCCTCCCGCTCCCGGTCCGCCAACGAAGGGGACCCGGAAGGGTTCTGGAGTCAGCTCCTGCCGGAATTCCTGGGCCCCGAAGCCCACCCGGTCGCGATCCTCATCGACGATGCCACGCTGTTCGACCCGGACAGTCGCGAGTTCGTCGTCTGGTTGACCCGGCGGGCCCGATTCCGGCCGCTCCTGATCGTGATGGCGCTCGACACCTCCAACCCGGGGTATGTGCCCTGGGAGGAAGCGTTCCTCGGCCGGGGCGATGTCGACTGGGTGCGAAAATCGGAGCCGCTTCCCGACCCGCGCGAGGTTCATCGGTTGAAGGCGGTCTGGGACGACCTGCCGAGCGTGACGCAACGCGTGGCCGGGTTCGTGGCCCTGCTCGGCGGCTCGGTCGGCGAGGTGGTCCTCTCGCGGGTGACGCGTCTCGGGTTCCCCCAGCTGGCCGAAGCGCTGCTGCCGGCGACGGGGGTGGGCCTCGTGAAGGTCACCGAGGGGAAGGTCACGATCCCCCACCTGCCCTGGATCTCGCTGACCGCCGAGCTCGTCCCGGAGAACGTCCGCAAGGAGATGCACCTCGAGATCGCCAACGCGCTCTCCGCCCTCTCCCCGGAGCCGACGTTGGCCCGCAGGATCGAGGTCGCACGCCACTACCTCGAATGGTTCCCCGGCCCGATGGCGCTGCGAAACCTGCTTGAGGCGGCCGAGCTGAGCCTCCAGCTCCTCGCGTTCGACGGGGCCGAAGACCTCCTCCGGGAGGCCCTCGCGTGCGTCGGCGCGGTCCCTCCGACCGAGCGCGAGGCGCTCGAGGCGGAGCTCCGGTTGCTCCACGCGCGAGCCCTCTTCTTCTCCGGCCGGCTCGCCGAGGGGGAGAGCGAACTTCGGGACGGGGTCGCCGGCGCGCTCCCGGCCGGGGTCCCGGTCGACACCATCGGGGAGTGGCTCGAGCCGATGGTCGTCGCCCTCCGGGCGATCGGCCCCCGGCCGACCCTGATCACGATCCTCTCGGAGCTCGCGGAGCGAGCCCACGACGCCCGGGCCCTCGACGTCGAGGTACTGTTCCAGGCCGTGCTCGCGGAGTTCCATGCGGAACGCCGCGACTTCGAGCGTGCCCGCCAGGAGTCCCACCGCGCTGCGCTCATCGGTCGTCAGCTGCCCGAGGGCCACCTCCAGGCCGTCGCGCTCCTGGCCGCGGGCCTCGCCCGGATCGAAGGAGAGCCCGGCGAGCAGGAGATGGCCGCCCGCTTCCTCCGCGCCTCGCGCGTCACCCTCGGCCGGGACCGGCGCTGGGAGCTCGACTTCGTCGCGGAGGATCTCGAGGCGCACCTGTGGGAGGTGCGAGGGGATGCACGGAGGGGACGCCAGATCCGGGAGCGGAGCCTCGGCACCCTCCAGCGGCAGAAGCTCCTCCCGATCGAGCTCTCCCATCGGCTCGCGATCATCGAGGGACTGATGGACGAGGGCGTGACCAAGGGGATCGCCGACTCGCTCGACCGGTCCCGGACGATCGTGGAGACGCTTCACCTCCTTCCCCCCTCGCCGCTCCTCCTCCGGTTCTGGGTCGTCGAGGGGCGGTTCCTGGCCCGCGAGGAGTCGATGGAAGCGGCCCGGGACCGTTGGCTGGCGGTCGCGGAGGAGCCGGGGACCCTATTCCTTCCCCGGGCGCGTGCGGAGGCGCTCCTGCGGCTCTCGCTGCTGGAATACTCGCGGAAGCGGCCGGACGAGGCGGACGCCCTGAAGGCGCGACTGGCCGAAGCGTCGACCCTGGCCGCACTCCCGATGAGCTGGCAGGCGATCGTCCCGGACCTGGCGAGCCTCGCGCCCCGGAGCGAGCACGGGGGTGCGCGGATTCCTCCGCCCGACACCCTATCCCGGCGACGCGAGGGAGAGCGTCGGGAACGCCCCCGGCGATAGGCCGTAGACGATCGTTACGACGCCCACGACCAGCAGCACGACCACGACGACCCGTCGCATCAACTCCGGCTCGACCCGGGCGCCGAGCCGGTGTCCCAGGAACACGTCCCACGAGGCGACCGCGGCGAGGGCGAGCGACCCGGCGACGAGCACGAGGAGCCAGCCATAGTCGGTCACGAAGACGATCTCGAAGATCTGGGTGGTGTCGCCGAGCTCGAGGAGGAAGATCGTCAGGAACGCGGCGGTCAGCGCGGACCGGTTCCGCGTCCCGCCCTCGGCCTCCGTTTCGGCTTCGGGATGCCAGTACGTCCAGAACGCGTAGACGATCAGGAACGTCCCTCCCGCCACGCGCAGCCAACCGACCCGCGACGGACCCAATACGGCCGCGAGCGCCGCACCCGCGGTGACCGCCACGACGGTCGAGGCGAGGAACGCGGCCGCTCCGCCGGCCCAGGTGGCGAGGGGGCGGGCCCGAGCGGCGAGGACGATCAGCGCGAAGCTCGTCCGGTCGAACAGCTCGAACCCGCCCACCACGGCGAAAACGATGAGGAACGCGGTGGCCCAGCCGAGGTCTACCACGCGGCCCGACCCCTCAGACCAGGTGTCGGAGGAAGTCGTCGACCGTGCGTTCGCAGAAGGCGCAGGTCAGCTGGACGGGCCGGCGGCGGGAGACCCGGAACTCGCTCTCGATCGGCTCGCCCTGGTTCGAGATGCAGTTTGGGTTGGGGCAGGTCACGACGCCGACGATCGTTTCGGGCAGGTCGACCGGCCGTTTGGATTGGACCTTGAAGTCGCGGATGATCGAGATGGTCGCGGTCGGCGCGATGAGGGCGATCGCGTTCACCTTCCGGGGCGAGAGCTCCATGTTCTCGACCTTCACGATGTCCTTCCATCCGAGCTTTCCCGAGCGCACGTGCAGCGCGACGCTGACGGTCGAGTCCTTGTCGATGCTGCGGGCGCCGATGATGCGCAGGACGTCGAGCGCGAGGCCGTTGCCGATGTGGTCGATCACCGTGCCGTTCCGGATCGGGGTGATGCGGAGCTCGCGGACCTCGCTCATCACTCCCCCCGTCCGCCCGAGAGCACGGCCGAAAGCAGCGCCATCCGGACCGGCACGGCCAGGAACGCCTGGCGGAAGTAGGAGGCATGGGGCATGGAGTCGACCTCGGGGAGGATCTCCCCCGCCCGCGGCAGGGGGTGGAGGATGACGAGACGGGGCTTCGCCTCGCCGAGAATGTGCCGGTCGATGCGGTAGGAACCCGCGACCTTCCGGTATTCCCCCTCGTCACCGAATCGCTCCTTCTGGATCCGCGTCACGTACAGCACGTCGGCGTCCCGGACCGCCTTGCGGACGTCCGCCTCCTCGGTCACGCGGGCCCCCATCGCCTCGAGCTCGTGGAACAGCTCGCGCGGTAACCGGAGCTCGGGCGGGGAGGTGAGGACGATCTCGGCCCCGAACACCGCAAGCGCGTAGGCGAGCGAGTGGACGGTCCGCCCGTACCGGAGGTCCCCGAGCAGGACGACCTTCAAGCCGGTCAACGTGCCGAACGCCTCCTGCATGGTCGCGAGGTCCGCGAGCGTCTGGGTCGGATGTTGGCCGGCACCGTCTCCGGCGTTGATGATCGGCTTGGGGGAGACGCGCGCCGCGAGCTGCGCCGACCCTTCGTTCGGATGCCGGATGACGATCGCGTCGGAGTAGCTCGTCAGCATCTGGACAGTGTCGGAGAGGCTCTCGCCCTTGCGCATCGACGTGGCCGCGGCGTCGGCGATGGTGATGCATCGCCCTCCCAGCCGTTGCACCGCCGCCTCGAACGAAAGACGGGTCCGGGTGGACGGCTCGAAGAACGCCATCGCCACGATCCGGTCCTCGAGCGGGTGGGTCACCTTCTTCCCCTCGGCGAAGGGGATCATCTTGCGCGCGGAAGCCAGGATCTCGAGGACGTCCTCCTTGGAGAGGTCCCGGATCGAGATCACGTCGCGCCCCCGCAGCGACATTCGGTTCGGGGAGGGGGTCGCCGGCATAATAGGTCTGAGGAGTGCCGGGCCCATCGCCCCGTTTCCGGTCCGAGAGCGCGGGCTCGGAAACGGCTAATGTCCCCCGACGGAGGTACCCCGTGGATGGAAGAGCGGTGGTCGACCGTCACCTGGCTCCTCTTCGCCCTCATGGTCCTGGCGTGGGGGTTCAACTACCCCCTCGTGGCGGTCGGTCTCGCCTCGGCCAGCCCGCTATGGCTGGCCACGCTCCGGGCGGGGGTCGGACTGGCGGGGGTGGTCGTGCTCGTGTCGGTCGCCCACGGGTGGGGCACGCTGGACGCCCAGGGGCGCCGGGACGCCATCCTGTTGGGGATCCCGAACACGGCTGGACTGTTCGGGTTCTGGTTCGTGGCCGCACAATCGGTGCCCCCCGGGGTCGCCTCCGTCGTCATCTATACGTTCCCGCTGTGGGTGGCGCTGCTCTCGGCCCCCGCCCTCGGTAAGCCACTCCGTCGGGCCGCCTGGGTCGCGATCGCCACTCTCGATCCTTCCCATCCTGGAACTCCTTACCGCCGCCCTCAGTTGGGCGTTCGGCACCGTCCTGTTCCAGCGACGGTTTCGACGGGAACAGGCGCTCTCCGCCTGTGCCTACCAGATCGGCGGAGGGTTCGTGACGCTCGGGCTCGCAACGATCCTGCTGGGGTTCGAGCCCGTGCCCAGCCCGACACCGGAGCTGATCGGGGCGACGCTCTGGCTGGGGCTGGTCGGAACCACGGTCGCCTACGCGATCTGGTTCACTCTCCTCGGGCGGACGGCAGCAGCTCGTATCAGTGCCTATCTGTTCCTGGTCCCGATCGTGGCGCTGGTGGCCTCGGTGGTCCTGCTCGGCGAGCGGCTGGTGTGGGTGCAGGTGGCCGGAGTTGGGCTCGTCCTTCTCGCGATCGTGGGGATCGGACGGACCCGGTTGGAGCCACCGTCGAGCGCGATGCCTCCGGTGCTGACGTCCCCGGTGGAGCCGGCGCCCGAGTGAATGGGCGGCCCCTCAGATCGGGTGCAGGGGGGTGTGGCTGAGGACGGAGCCCCGTAGGTGCTTCGGGAGCCGGCCCCTCAGCACGAGGATCACGCCGGTGATCAGGGCCAGCCCGCCGCCGAGGACCGTGTCGACGACCCGGTCCACCGCGATGCGTGGACCGCCCGCGTAGGACAGGTGGAGCAGGACGATCAGGAACACCGTAAGGCACACGGCGTAGAGAGTGTAGTTGACGGCTCGCGTGGCGAACGCGGCGGCGGCCGAGGCCACGACGAGGATGCCGAGGATCCAGAAATTGCCTACATAGAACACGATGCCCAGGGCGAGCGCGGCACCGCCGACCGTTCCAAGTACCCGCATGGTAGAGAAGCGGATGGTCGCGGCCAGGTCGGGACGTAGCGCCACGAGGACGGTCAGCCCGACCCAGTAGTCCCGCGGGAGAGCCAGGACGCCCGCGATCGCGAGGCCCGCCGCGACCGTGAGGCCGACGGATGCGGAGTAGGTGAGCGTCTCTTCGGGAGAGCGCACGGCCTCCCCCGGGGAAGGTTCGGTGGTGCGAAGGGGTCGCTCCACCCAACGGAGGTAGTTCGGGAGCGCCGCGCCGAGCAACGCCCACGCGCCCCCGAGCGCGATCAGTAGACCGTGAGGCACGACGTCTCCCCACCCGCCCGGGAGCCCGACCGCGACCACGAACATCACCGCCGCCATGAGCGCGAGCTGGTCGGCGCCGACGTACCGCTTCCCGAGAAGGATGGCGAACACGCCCACCGAGACCAAGGCCCACTGGAGGGGGCCTGCCGTGGTCCCGACCATCGTACCCGCCATCCACGCGAGCGCGTTGGTGGCCACCGCGAGGAGGAGAACGCGCGTCGGGGTCCGGTCCGGCCGAGGGGCCTGGACCATGAACAGGTAGAGCGTACCGAGCGTGACGAGGACCCCCGCGGCCACATAGCCCGAGGCGAGGCCGAGGAACAGGGGGACGACGACGAAGACCCCGACCCGGAGCCCATAGGTCAGGTCGAATCGATCCCTCTTCGACTGGACCAAGCTCCGGACGAACTGGGCGCGGGGGGCCGCCGCCTCCGGGGGGACCGGCAAGGTGACGTGGGGCGTTCCGTCGGTCATCCCTCGAAATGCGATCTGGTCCGGTCCCGGTGACGGGTTCGGACGGCGCTGTGCCGGAGTCTAACGCACCGGCGATTGCTCGCCGGTGCGGCCAGGTCGTGGTAGTAAGCCCCTTTCCGTTTCAGGCAACATTCGACTCCGCGCTCTCCTCGGCGGTCAGGGAGACTCCTCACCCCGCCGACTAGGGCTTGCTCCCGGGGAGACGGCCGTTTCATCATATCCCGACGGAACCTCCGGTGCAGCACCATCACCGTACCGTCGGGCTGTGTCGTTTCTGCTCCGTAGCTCGGACTCCCGCCCGTCGGGCTCCCGCCCGACCCCGTGTCTCCCGGAGAGGGGACTTTCCTCAGCGGCCGGCCGTTACCGGCGCGGACCACCGTCAGCTGCCCTCCACCTCCTGGCCGCCGCACATCGGGCTCCGGGGGAAAAGGTCTCGGATGGAGCGGGCCCAAACCCGATAACCTCCCACGGAGTCGGAACCCCATGAGCCGTTCGAACCGGGCCTGGGCCAAGAGCCCCCCGGTGGGGGATGCGGGACCGATGCTGGTGCCGTGCATGATGCTCCGCAAGGGCCAGGTATGCCTCCCCGGGGAAGCGGGGCCGGTCGTCGCCATGACCTCGGCCGGCGTGCCGTTCGACCCGTTCGACGTGGTCGACCGCCTCCACGGAAAGTACGGGCGGCTCTACCTGGTCGACTTGGACGGGATCGAGCGGGCGGATCCGCAGCTGGACTACCTGCAGGAACTCTCGCGCGACATCACTCTCTGGGTCGACGCGGGCGTCCCGACAGCGGACGCCGCGATCGACATCCTCGTCGCGGGCGCCGAACGGGCGGTCCTTTCCACAGAGTTCCTCCGGGGTCCGGTCGAGGTCAAGCGCGCCTGGAAGCTCTCGACCGACTGGGCCTTCGAGGTCGAGATCTCGCCGGACGGGACCCTGGTGGCCAGTACCGATTGGCCCTCACGGGACCCGGTCGAGGTCGCCGCCTCGGTCCGGGAAGTTGGCATTGGCGACATCATCCTCTCGCCGCGCGAAAGGGACCCCGACTGGAACCTCGTCGGCGGCCTCGCCGCTGGTGGCCCGACGTGGGTCGATGGGACCTTCCGCATCGACCAGGCGGCCTTCCTGCGGTCGTCGGGCGCCGTGGGCGGCATCTTCCACTTGAACGACGTCCTCGGCCAACCCCCGGTCGCCCCATCCCCGGACGTCGCGCCCGCCGCGTCGCCGCGCGATGATGAAGACTAGAACCAGCTGAAACGTGATGAATGAATGGGCGAGCTGAGCGCACGACGCGGCCGGGACAAGGGGTTTTGAAGGTGGTCGGGGTCGAGGTCGACCGGTGCACCCGACCTTGAGCGATCCGATCCATCTCACCTTCCCGGACGGTACCTCCCGCGCCTACCCCGCGGGCGTCTCCGCCGGGGACGCACTGCGCGAATGGGCCCCCGACCGGGCCGGGAGCTTCCTCGCGGCTCTCGTCGAGGGATTGCCGGTCGACCTTTCTAGTCCGGTGGCCCGCGACGCCCACCTCGCCCCGATCACCTTCGAGGACCGGGCCGGGCGAGAGATCCTCCAGCACTCCTCCGCCCATCTGGTCGCGAAGGCGGTGGTCGAGACCATCCCCGACGCGCGCCCGACCGTGGGGCCGCCGACCGATGACGGGTTCTACTACGACTTCGACATCCGCCCGCTAACTCCGGCGGACCTGGATTCCATTCGCATCGCGATCCAGGCGGACATCAAAGCCCGCGCCCCATTCCACCGGAGAGAGCTCTCCCGTGCCGAGGCCGAACGGTTGTTCGCGTCCAACCCGTACAAGCTCCGTTACATCGCCGCGACCCCGCCGGAGGAGGCGATCTCCGTCTACGACACCGGCTCCTTCGTCGACCTGTGCCGCGGACCGCATGTGCCGGACACGGGCTGGCTCGAAGGGGTGCACGTGCTGGGTTTCTCCGCGATCACCTCGGAGAAGGCCGAACCCGACCGGACGCTACAACGGATCCGCGGGATCGGGTTCCCGACCCGCGCCGCCCTCTCCGAATACCTCAAACTCCGGACCGAGGCCGAAGCTCGTGACCACCGGACCCTCGGCCAGAAGCTCGAGCTGTTCACGTTCTTCGAGGAGGCCCCGGGCTTCCCCGTGCTCCTCCCCAACGGGATCGTGGTGATCCGGGAGCTCGAGCGCTTCGTCCGCGAACACCTCGAGGAGGCGGGCTACCGCGAGGTGCGCACCCCGCTGCTCTTCGCTCAGTCGGTCTACGAGACGAGCGGCCACTGGGCACTGTACCGGGAGAACATGTTCCTCACGACCGCCGAGGACCGGGTCTTCGGATGGAAGCCGATGAACTGCCCGGGCTCCATGCTCATCTTTCGATCCCGGGCCCGAAGCTACCGGGAACTACCCCTCCGGCTGGCCGAGTTCGCCCCTCTGCACCGCCTCGAGGCGAGCGGGACGCTGCACGGTCTCACTCGGGTACGCGAGTTCGTCCAGGACGATGCGCACCTCTTCGTGACGGAGGACCAGATCGAACCCGAGGTACGGAAACTGCTCGACTGGATCGCCCGGGCGTTCTCCACGTTCCGGCTGCGGTGGAGCTACGAGCTTTCGACGCGCCCCGCCCAATTCCTCGGGGACCCGGCCGCCTGGGACCGCGCCGAGGCGATCCTCGAGCGGATCCTGCGCGACTCGGGGATCGACTACAAGGTCTCCCCCGGCGAGGGCGCCTTCTACGGCCCCAAGATCGACATCCACCTCCGGGACAGCCTCGGTCGACCCTGGCAGACCGGCACGATCCAGCTCGACTATCAACAGCCGCTCCGGTTCGGCCTGCAGTACCAGGGCCCGGACGGTCAGCTCCACACCCCCGTCGTCGTCCACCGGACGATCCTCGGGTCGTTCGAGCGGTTCCTCGGGGTCCTTCTCGAGCATACGGGCGGCCGTCTCCCGCCGTGGCTCGCACCCGTCCAGGTCCGCATCCTCCCGGTGACCGAGCGACAGACGGACGCCGCGGTGGGCCTGGCCTCCGAACTGAAGGCCGACCACGTGCGGGTCGAGGTGGCCACGACCGAGGAGTCGCTCTCCAAGCGGGTCCGGTCGGCCGAGGTCGAGCGGATCCCCTACGTCCTCGTCCTGGGGGAGAAGGAGGCCGCGGACGGCTCCGTCGCGCTCCGGGTCCGGGGGACGAAGGAGAACCGCAATCTCTCGCGGCCCGAGCTGCGCGAGCTCCTCCTGCACAAGATCCGCGCGCGCGAATTCGACCCGTAGGCGCACGTCGGCCCCCGCGGGGCCGGTCCGACGCACGCCGGCTTGGCCCGGAACGAAACCTTCAACCCCCATCCCGGACTCTGTAACGCATGGTTTCGGCGGTCGAGGGGCTCAGTGCAGTGACGGTTCACGTGACGGACATCCAGGCCGCCCGCAGGTTCTACCGGGAGGTTCTCGGTCTCCACGAGGCCGGCTTTACCGAGCAGACCCAGCGGGCCGTCTACACGATCCCCGGCTCGACCGCCGCGTTCGTCGCCCACGTCCAACGTCCGGGCGAGGGCGGCCGGGACCCCGGCGGGGCGAGCGGGCTCGTGTTCCACCACCACGACCCCCGCGCCGCGGTCGAGGAGATCCGCCGCCGCGGCGGGACCGTGACGCTCGAACCGATCGACGTCCCCGGACCGGGAGGGACGATGGTCCGCGCCGCCGTCGCCGACCCGGACGGGAACGAGTTCCTGATCTCCACGGGCCACCCCCCGCCCCCCAAAGCCTAGTTTCACCGGCCTCTTCCCGCTGCTCCCATGGTCGCCCCACAGCCGCCCGCGTCGGACGATGCGGCGAAGGAGGTCGTTCGCCGAGGATGGGACCGCGCGTCGACCATCTACCGCCCCCCGGCCAGTACGCTCGACGTCTTCGGTCACAGCTTCCTGGACTACGACGACTGGCTCCACCCCTTGGTCGATCACATCCCCCGGAACTCGGCGGTGCTCGACCTCGGGTGCGGCTGCGGCATCCCGGTCGCCCGGGAGCTCTCCCAGCACTTCCAGGTCACCGGCGTCGACATCTCCGACGTTCAGATCAACCGGGCCCGGCGGCTCGTCCCGACGGCGCGATTCCTCCCGGCCGACATGACCCGCATCCGGTTCCCGTCGCAGGTCTTCGCGGGGATCACGTGCCTGTACGCGCTCATCCACGTCCCGCTCTCCGAACAACAGGCCCTGTTGGGCCGAATGTTCGACTGGCTCGCTCCGGGGGGCTTAGCGCTGGTCACGACCGGGGAGACGGCGTGGACGGGGACGGAAGAGGATTGGCTCGGCTCGGGCGCTCCGATGTACTGGAGCCATGCCGATGCCGAGAGCTACGCAGGGTGGCTCCGGGAGATCGGGTTCACGGTCCTCGAGCGCCGGAGGATTCCCGAGGGGGAGTCAGCGCATGCTCTGTTCCTGGTGCAGCGGCCGGGGCCCTGAGATCCTCGATTCTTGGGAGAGCCGAACCCTGCACTTGGATCGGGCGTGGCGTCGGGGCTGCGGGGTTCTTACCGATCGGCTGACCCAAGCGGACCCGGCCGACCCGTCCACAGGGCCGCCGTGCGGGCCACAGCCCGTTTAAGGAGCCTCGGCTCGTTCGTATCCGTGGAGCCGTTCCGTCGGGGGTTGAGCGCCCTCTTGGTGGTGGGAGTGCTGGTCCTCTCCCCCATTTTAGTCCTCGAAGACGGGCCCGCGGTCTCGGCCCGAGGATACTCGACCGCGTCGCCGTGGGCTCATACGGTTCCGGAGGCAGAACCTCAGAGAGGCCATTCCGCTCCACCCGCCCTCGCCCCCGCCGCGGAGCGAGCGGCTCCCCCCCTCGTGCGGCCCGAACGCAGCGCAAGCGGTCCTGCGACCCCCTGGGCGAGCGGCGCCGAGTATGCGGGGCTCGCCGGTGTCGCTTCCAGCGTGGGGGTGACGATCGGAGTCCCGGACGACCTTCCTCCCTCCACGGACCTCTACTACGTCGCCCTCTCTGTGTTCGACAGCGCGCAGTCGTACGACCAGGTGGGGTTGGCCAACGACAACGGCTCCTGGCAGGTCTACTACTCCGCCGCTGCCGACTGCGGGAGCCGCCCGACGACGGATTGGAACGCCCTGCCCCTGGAGCGGGGTCAGTCCTACCGGTTCGAGATCTCGGTCGAAGCGGGCGGCGATGTGCTGTACTCCGCGTACGCCAACGGAACGGCGATGACCTGGGAGGAGACGGTCCACACCGGGGCCACCTCGTTGGATGTCGAGGCGAACCTGACGTGCGGTGCCACCGTCGTCCCCGGGTTGACCGAGTCGGAGAAGATCTACACCGCGGCGCTTGGAAACCCACCCTACAACTTCCGGTTGAGCAACTCCTCCTTGAACGGCTCGGCCGAGTCGGAGTGGATCCGGCTCCCCGGGTCCAGCAACACCACGACCGTCGTTCTCAGCGGCTCGAACGTGTCGGTGGACAATGCTCCCCTCACCCTGGGATTCGCGACGCCCAGGGACAACATCACGATCGAGACCGCGACCTCCCCCCAGGTCCTGCGGGCCACGGTGGACGTCACGGTCGATACGCCCGGAACTCCGGTCGGCCTATCGGCGTTCACCTCCGCGCCCGCCTGGACCCTATCCGCCACGCCGGCGTCGGGAAACGCGTCATTCGTCGCCGTGGTCCAGATCGAGGTCCCCGCGGGTCTCGCCCCCGGGACGATCGTCGTCGAGATCCAAGGTTCGGATACCGCCGGAGCTTCGAACCGTATCGCCCTCGTGATCACGGCCCTCCCCGGCCTCAACCTTTCCGTTCGGATCCAACCGTCGTCGGGATCCTTGGACGCGAACGAGACCGCCACGTTCTTCGCCAATGCGACGGGCGGACGACCCGCGTACTCCTACTCGTGGAGCTCGCTCCCGCGCGACTGTTCCGTGGCCAACTCGACCGTCGAGTCCTGTCGGTTCGCGATACCGGGGGAGTTCACGCTCCTTTCCGGTGTCTCCGACACGATGGGCTACGCGCTCTATCGGAACGTCACGGTCCACGTGGTCGGGGATCCGTCGCTCTCCGCCGCCTCCGCTTCGGTCCAGGGCAGCCTCGGCGCCTCGCTGGAGCTCTCCACCACGCTCGAGGGAGGAATCGGGCCGTTCACCGTCTCCTGGCAGGGACTTCCCTCCGGGTGCCTATCGATCAACGCGACCGACCTTCGGTGCGTGCCGACCGCCACCGGGACGTTCACGGTCACCGAGCTTTCGACCGACAGCACCGGATTCCGAAGCGTCCTCCTACTCTCCGTTACCGTCGTGAATGCGCCGGCCGGCCCTTCGCTGAACCTCGGAACGGTAGGGTTGGTCCTGGTCGCGTTGGGGCTCGTCGTCCTGATCTCAGCGGCCGCCGTGGTGCTCGTCCGTCGGCACCGCAGCCGCTGACCGCCCCGAAGGGTAGCCACCGGTCACGGCGAGTGGCGGCGACGGCGGGCTTCGATGCGGGCCGACAGGTAGAGGCTCTCCACCTCCGCGCTGACGCTCTGGTGGTTGGTGCGCAGGTGTTCCTTCATGTGGGAGAGGTCGATGGGCTCGCCGCAGACGCGGCAGCTCACGCGAGTTCGACGGGAGGCGGTGTCCCGGATGCCGGCCCCCTGCACAGTGCGGTTTCCATGTCAGGTTCCCCTATTATTTCCCTCGCTCGAGCCGAAGGTCGGGGTCGAGTACTCCCGCCGGCAAGCTTTAATTAGCAATTCTAGTCAGCCGAGCCAATCTCTCGAGGGTACACGATGAGCCTTTCCACGGGACAAATGGAGCTGCTGATCCTGGTCGCCGCCCTGCTCGGACTCGCCTACGCAGGGATCCAGACCGCGCTCGTCCTCCGCGAGGACGAGGGCGATGAACGGATGCGCGAGATCGCCGGGGCGATCCGGGAGGGCGCGGTCGCGTTCCTTCGGCGGGAGTACCTGGTCGTCTTTTCGGTCGCGATCGCCCTCACCGTGATCATCGCCTTCGCCTTCGGGATCACCGGCGACGGCTGGCGCCTCGCCGTCGGCTTCATCTTTGGCGTGGCGGGCAGCGCGCTCGCGGGCGCCGTCGGCATGCTCGTCAGCGTCCGGGCCAACGTCCGGACGGCCGCGCACGCGCGGAAGGGCAGCCTCGGGGACACCATGGCGTTCGCCTTCCGGGGCGGAAGCGTCACCGGGCTCTCGGTCGCGGGCCTGGCGCTCCTCGAGCTGGTCGGATTCTACTGGGCGTTCAACGGGAACGTCCTCCAGATGGTCGGGGTGCTTTTCGGCGCCTCCCTGATGAGCCTCTTCGCGCGGGTCGGCGGCGGCATCTACACCAAGGGTGCGGACGTCGGGACCGACCTCGTCGGGAAGGTCGAAGCGGGTATCCCCGAAGACGACCCCCGGAACCCGGGGGTCATCGCCGACAACGTGGGCGACAACGTCGGGGACTGCGCCGGAATGGCCGCGGACCTGTTCGAGACGTATGTCGTGACCGCGCTCGCCGCGATGCTCCTCGCCTACCTCATCGGGGCCGCGGGCGTCTATCCGACCCTCCTCGCGCTCTTCCCCAACGCGATCCTGTTCCCGCTGCTCGTCTGCGCCTGGGCGATCGTCGCGACCATCGTCGGCACGTTCTTCGTGCGGATGCGGCCCGGCGGCTCGATCATGGGGGCCCTCTACCAGGGCCTCGCGGCCACGACCGCGGTGGGGATGGTCGGTCTCTACCTCCTCGACTACTACTTCATGAACGGCAACCTCGGCATCTTCGTCGCGACCGCCGTCGGGCTGATCGTGATGATCCTCATCGTGCTGATCACCGACTACTACACCAGCACGAAGTACCACCCGGTCCACCAGATCGCGGAGGCCGCCAAGGCCGGCGCGGGACCGACGGTCATCAGCGGCATCTCGGTCGGCCTCGAGTCGACCTGGCTGCCGGGCCTCGTCATCGTGGCGGGGACCCTCGTCGCCTACGCCTCCGCGGGCTGGTACAACGGATACTCCGCCACCCCGAACTCCTACCTCGGGCTCTACGGGATCGGCCTCGCCGCCGCGAGCATGCTCTCGGTGACGGGGATGATCATCTCGATCGACGCGTTCGGTCCGATCACCGACAACGCGGGCGGGATCGCCGAGATGGCGAAGCTCCCCGAGCACGCGCGCGCGATCACCGACCCGCTCGACGCCGTCGGCAACACGACCAAGGCGATCACGAAGGGGTATGCGATCGGCTCCGCGGTCCTCGCCGCCCTGGCGCTGTTCGCCGCCTACACGTTCGCGGCGGCCGCCCAGTGGGGCGAGCCCTGGGGGTCGTTCACCAGCCTGCTCACGCTCTCCACCCCGCTCGTCGTGGCCGGACTGGTCATCGGCGCGATCCTCCCGTTCTTCTTCACGTCCTATCTCATGAACGCGGTCGGGATCGCGGCCGAGAAGATGGTCTTTGAGATCCGTCGCCAGTTCCGGGAGATCCCGGGCCTGCTCCAGGGGACGGCCAAGGCCGACTACGGCAAGTGCGTCGACATCGTCACGGTGACGGCGCTGCGGCAGCTCGCGGTGCCCGCGCTCATCGCCGTCGTCACGCCGCTCGCGGTCGGTTTCCTGCTGGGACCCGTGGCGCTCGCCGGCCTGCTCCTCGGGACGATCGTCTCCGGATTCCCCCTGGCGCTCACGATGACCACCGGCGGCGCCGCCTGGGACAACGGCAAGAAGTTCATCGAGCAGGGCAACTTCGGCGGAAAGGGCTCGGACGCTCACAAGGCCGCGATCGTCGGGGACACCGTCGGGGACGCGACCAAGGACACGGCGGGACCGGCCATCAACCCCCTCATCAAGGTGGTCAACACGATCTCGATCCTGTTCATCGCGCTCATCGTGGCGCACTCGGTGATCCACCTCTAGGGGCTTGCGGGGGGCTTCGTCCGGCGCCGCCGGACGACGAGGACCACTCCCAGCGCCACGAGCGCAACCGCCCCCGCGAGGACGGCGGCCCATTCCGTCAGCGTGAGAGAGAACGTCCCGCCGGGGCTCACCGTCAGATTCAGCTCGCCGGAGATGACCTCTCCCCGGACGTCATGCACGAGAACGTAGACCGACCAGGTGCCGGAGGCGCTCGGAGTGCAATCGAGGACCGACGTGTTCGCCGAGGAGCAGCCGGTCGGGAGGTCCGTGTAGAGGTAGGTCGGGGTCCCGATGCCGCCCGTCACGTTGGTGACCAGCAGGAGGCTCGACCCGGCCGAAACGGTCGACGGGGAGGCATAGAAGTGGAGGATCTCGAGATGCGGGACGACGGTGATGGTTGCGCTCCCCTGGGCGGTCTCCCCGAGGGAATCGCTCGCGAGGACGGTGAGGGTCGAAACGCCGACGGTGGTCATGCGGCAGGAGATCGGAGACACGGTCGACGCGGGGCATCCGGCCGGTAGACCGGTGACGGTGACGTTGTACGGGCCCACGCCTCCGGAGACGTTCCAGCCGATCAGTTCGGTCTCTCCGACCTCCATGATCGCGGCCGCAAGCATCACCACCACGACCGGGTCCGGTTCGACCGTGACCGTGCTGTTCCAGGAAATGGAGAGCCCGAGAGAATCGGTCACCCGGACTCCGACCGAGTACGTGTTGGCGGCACTCGGTCGGCACGAGACGGTCGACGTGACGCTCTCGCATCCGGCGGGCAGGTCGGTATAGGCGTACGAGTACGACGGGAGCCCGCCCGAGACGTTCGCGCTGAGGTTCCACGGCTGGCCCACGTCGAGCACGGCGGGCCCCATCGCGACCGAGAGCGAGAGCGAGGAGAGCACGTGCAAGGGCGCGGTGGTGTTCCCGGACTCACCGTCGCTGTCCGTGACGTTCAGCCCCACTTCGTACGTGCCGACCCCGGTGGGTCGGCAGGGGAAGACGATGGTCGTGGGCGGAGCGCAGCCGGCCGGGAGGTCCGTGTACGCGAACGAGAAGGGCCCGACGCCGCCGAAGATCTGGCCGTCGAACGCCACCGACGAGTTTGCCTCGACCGTGTACGGGCTCGCCGTCAGCACGGCGACGGGTCGGTCGGCAAACGCCCAGAGATACGGGTAGGGCCACACCAGAGGAAGCACCGGGGCGAACACGAGGTAGTACCCGTCCTGGGGGTCGGGGGCCCCTGCGCCCCCCCAGTAGTACGGGCGAGGCGGGGCGAGGCCGACGGCGGACGTGATGTTGGCCCACGTGCCGTTCGAGTACACCCACGTGTACGAGGGGGCGGGAGCCGTGCTCGTCTGCTCGGGGCCGCCGTAGTAAACGACCCCGTGGAGGGCGTCATCGTAGAAGAGGGGGATCGAGGCGTTTCCGGGCGGCAGCGAGCCGGTGGTGTTGGTGTTGGTCCACTCCCCCCCCACGAAGGTCCATGTCTGGTTGAGCTTCGCCCCCTCTCCGTACAGCAGGGCCTGCTGGTCCGCCGAGTCCCACGCCAGCTCGGAAACCTGCTGGAATGGGGGGCCGGCGGTGCTGTTGTCGTGGTTGAGGGCCTCCCACGGTCCGAGCCAGGTCCAGATCCCATGGGTGAAATTCCACGTGTCGCCGATGCTGTCGATGTAGAGGAGATACGAATCGACCGGGTCGTAGACGGCCCACCCGGACTTCCCGGGTTGGCTCGCCGACTGGTAGGTGATGTTGGTCCAAACGCCCGAGCCGAGGACCCACGTCTGAGGGTAGTAGAAGTACCCGTGCTTGTTGGTCGCGCCGAAGTCATCCCAGAGGACGAGGTAGCTGTCCACCGGATCCCAGACCATGAACCCCTGGTAGTACCCGTTCCCCACCGCCTTCGGGCAGGGACCGACGTCCATCGAGATGTTCGTCCAGTGCCCTCCCCGGTATTCCCAGGTCGAATTCGATAGGAATGCCTGTGGACACCCGGTCGGTCCGAGGGCGTTGCGCAAGCAGATCGAACCTCCGGCGAGGACGATCGCATCCCTCGCAGGATCGTAGGCCAACAGGGGATTCACCACGTCCATCGGGAGGCCGACCGAGAGGCTCAGGTTGACCCAGCTCGGAGTTTCGGACCCTGACCCGTTGAAGGTCCTGGGGGCATCTCCGGCCGACGAGGGGGTGGAGGAGGGCGACCCGGAGGGCGCCGGCGC
>JBEKJG010000041.1:0-12885 GCA_050011355.1 Thermoplasmata archaeon
TTCCTTCTCAAACGATAGGCGCGAGAGGTGCAATGAAACATGCAACCACATTTAGTGATATCAAGAACGCAGCTAGCGGCCTGACGGCCGAGTCCTTCAAATCAGACCAATTTCAGATAGCAACTAGGTCGAAAACCGACGCCGATAACCCGCCCGTTCCTGATGCTAGGTGTCCGACTCGAACCCTTCAAGCTGACGCCATAGAGTCTCCGACGCGAGTCGAGCCTACCAGTCGACGGGTACCTCAGACGCAACACCAACCATTCTTTGCGATTCCCCTCAGGCTTAAGGCTAAACAGGGGTCTCACCTGGCGGTCAGGGTGCGACTGGGTGTATGCGCCAACAATGCGGATGCGTATCCGACCGGACCAGGACGCTGTGGCAAATACATGTGGATCCCACCCCACCGCCGTAGCCGCTGCTTCAAGAATGTGTGACAGGTGGTCTGAATGCGCATTAACATAACAAGGTCCGATAGGGCCACGCTGCTTGAGTTGGCACGTCTACCGGATGGGGAACGAGCGCAGTTCTTCGAGGCGCTCAACCGTCAAGAACCCCGACTCGACCCGGACAATCTGATCCGAGGTGTCGTGGAGTCCTCCGGCATCGCGAGGGACCGGGTCGAGCGATATCTCGCCGTGCTTGGTACGATGCGGGCGTCTTGCGAGACAAGCGGCGTCGGAATATCTGAGTTCCTTGGCGAGCTTAAGCAAAACCTGCAGCACCCACCGGATTCGAAGAGCCCAACCTTGGGATTACTACCGACGGACTCGCAGTTGGATTCCCTTCTTCGCGATGCCGAACACGCCGTCGACATCAAGAGCCCGTTCGGTCGAGCAGTAAAGGGGACAACTCTCCTTACGGACGCGGAGCGAGCCTACCATCACGCCAAAGTTCTGACTGACTTGCGGAGCATTTTCGAGGACGCTCCAACAAAGAGTCCCATCTCTGCGATTGTGCTACATACGCTGCGGATTGCTTACGGGGGCGGGGGCGAGGAGGACAAGGGAGAATTCTTCGTGGAAATGGATTTGCGGGACTTGGAAGATCTCAAGAGCGCGGTCGAACGCGCAATTCTTAAAGAGAAACAGATTAGGACGTTCTTCGGAGACAAGATCGAGATCTTGAGGCTCTAAATGCCGCGCACTCCTGACTGGATGGACCGGTCTTTTGAGGACGAGTCGGAGGGCGATACTGCTAACGATCCTCAGTTGGCGCATGACCCTCAGGTGGAGCTGCTTTCCTACCGCCCCTGGGGCTCGGCACCGCCAGTTCAAACTCACCTTCCGTTCCGCCGTCGACGCGAGTCACCGCGGGCTCGGCTTGAGACCACAATTGATGACTCTCTTAATCGATTCGCGGACTTGCGGCATTTAGACGAGGGGTGGAACGGGCCGGGAAGCCTCCCCGTTTCAACTATTGCCTGGACTATTGCGCGGGAAGTGCTATCCCGGATTGTGGAGGGTGCGCCCGAGGAGGGCCCCCTGGTCCTTGCCACCGTACGGCTTGTACCGCTTTCGAGCGGAGGGGTCCACCTGGTCTGGAGGCGACAGGGGTGGCTCCTGACGATGGAGATCCCATCTGATGGCTCGGCAAGCCGTGACTTTTTTGGGAAGGACGGGGGTGGGTTCGTACAGGGCAACCTCAGCAATTCGAGTCAATTTTTAGACGCGGTTGGCTTTCTTAGGAACCGACTCGCCCCGGTATGAGTTGCGAACAGAAGATACCCGATAAGGACTCGCTGTATCGAAAGTGCCACTGGAAGCACTGGGACGACGTGAATGAGGTCCCCGAATACGGGGCGGTGGAATTTGACAAGTCCGACGACACCGTCTCTGTGTTCTGGTCAGCCCTAATCAGATCCGAAGATGTTCTGCCACAGTTTCGATCATTGAGGGCCATTCAGGAGGACGGAGTGATTGCGATCCGAGCTGGGCAGGCTCGCGCTGGCTCAGATCGTGAGGGCAATCGAATGGAAGTAAACCATACCCCCCATTTCGAGCCTGAATGCCACGTCTCACACTCCTCCATAGTGCCAGCATCAGTTCCATTCAACAGAACACGCGCATACGATTTACTCCTCGAGGGTTACGAGGTGATCGTCCCCGTGCAACGGCGTCGATCGTTATCGGAGAAACCCGCGAGCGGGTAGGTCGACCTTCGAACTCGACCCGGTGGCACGGGTCGCCACGCACCTTGCTACATTTTTCGCGGGCAGTGGCTGCAATAGTACTTGCACCTCGGGCTGACCGATCACGGGCGTGGTAGAAAGCCAACCTACTGGGTAAGCCTGTTGGGAGTGGCACTTCTCGTCAATGCCCTCTACGAGATGCCCCTTGACCGCTTCCGGGATGTAAATTTGAACCGCGTTCGGCCGCAGCCGTCCCTGAAAGAAGTCCCTTGTCAACACCGGGCCGGCCCGCGAGGCGCCCACCGTTTTCAACGGGGAGGTTTCTCAAGGTGGGAGTGGTTGGTTCGATTGATGTGTCTTTGATAGTCGGACTCCACGGTACCCTTTGCGATACACGTAGCGAAGAGTGCCCCTCAGTAGGGGCGCCGGCCCGGATTCGGTCAAGACAAATCCATGTCCCGGGAGCTCCCGTCTGAGTGCCTCGAACGCTTCAGCAGTGAGAGGAACCGATTCTATAGCCTGGCTGAACACGGCGAAGTATGGCGGAAATGCTCCCAATGACCCCTTGGCCACGGCCGGGTTTGCTGATTGGTCAATGAGGGTTGCTGATACCTTTTCTTTGTCGAGTCGAATTGTGAAAGAGTAACGGCCGTGTCTGGCAAACTCCAGTGTCGTCGAGGTAATGGTCATCCTCGTCGGATCACCCCCTCCTACTACGATCATAATGGCTGCGAGCATGACACCCCCCAAACCCCACAGTTCGAGGGTGAGGCCGAGCTGCGCGGGGTATAGCATCCAGAGTCGAAGTGTCACAAACACCGCCAGGGCCGCAGTGATGATCGGGGCGAGGAACGTTACAAGCCGGTCTCGCCGCGCGCGAATACGCCACCGCTCATCTACCAGGTCAAATGTTTGAATCCCCACGGCACTCGAAGTTGACTCCTATTGCGGACTTAACCGAGTCGAACCGCGTCTAACCCGGCAACTGAAGGGAGGTCGGAGCGGATGCGCCCGTCAGCCCGGGTGTCCCCCTGATCGAACGAACTCCGACCGACTCCGGGACGCATTGGCGGAGGTTACGGAGCTTCCGCCCGCCCTTCTACGGAAGTTCGGACTAAGTGTCCAAGGAGTTCGGCGGGGCCTCGCGGCCATTCCATAACTCATCGTGCTAACGTGAAGGCTCGGGCGGAAGTTACACAGGTGGCCTTCAGACTCGGGAAAGCTCAGGGTCAGTCATTTCGCACTATACCCTAATCCAATCTTCTGGGGTACTGGAGTTTGATGAACGGAGTCCCCACTACCGCGATCCTGCTCATCGCACTTGCCGTCGCCGGTCTCCTGTTCGCTCCCACGCCCATCCGTGCTTCGCCATTGCTCGTGACTCCCTCGACCCCATCGAGCAGCGAGTTGAACGTGAGTTGCGAGCTGACAAACGGATTGAGCCCGTGGCCGGGTCAGAGCTACAATGCTACTGGTACGAACTACACCAAGAACGTCACAATCATCTGGCACAAGCTCTGCGCGACCACCTTGTTCGGAGACTTGGTCGACGAATGGGGAGATCTACGTTCAACAATGGTTAACGGGACCACGGAGTGGGCTGCCGCGAACCTCACTCCAGCGGGCGGGCCCTACCCAAATGTCGGAGTTTGGCAACTTACCTGGAAAGTTTGGAATGGAACTCCCGGCAATGGCGCGTGGTGTCATGAGGAGATTTGGTACGGCGACGTCGTGAACAATACCTACTCGGTCTCGCCAATTCTGAACAACGACGTCTGCGTCATGTACACTCCTCCGATGGTGGCCTTCATTGAGAATGGCCTTCCAACCGGCACCGCTTGGTCCATATTCATCAATGGAACCACGAGGTCTGCTACAACCGAGATCATGACCCTCGTGCTTCCGAATGGGACGTACCCCTACAAAGTCGGAAATGTCTCCGGGTTTTTGGCGATCCCATCGACCGGCGTCGTGATTGTACAAGGCTCCTCGGTGGGCGTCACGATCAACTTCACCTCTACGGCCGCGCCCGTAGCGCCAACCCTGCTTGGCCTACCATCCGAGGTTACGTACGTCGTCCTGGGGGCGGCCGTTGGAGTAGTTGCGCTGGCGATAGCTCTATTCGCGTGGCGTGGCGGGCGGCGAAAGAGCGATCCTGCCGAAGAGGACGGGAGACCTCCCGACGCGAAATAGAATCCGCTGAACGGAATCCGTCCGGATGTGCGAGGACCTTCCCTTTGGTCCGGTCCATTCCCGGGAGTAGGGTCGATTCGGCTGGCGTCGAGGATTTCGGAGCATTCGAAAGGGTTCCCTTTGCAAGGCGGGTGAGGTTGACTCAAACGCGTTCCCGCCCGATCGCTCAGATCTATGCGGAAGCAACTATGCGCCGACCGGCATTGTCCAGGGAAGTCGAACTTTTCCTCGATTCCCCACCCTTATCATGACTTGACCTCGAGATGAATCGGATTTCCTCGGGTCCGAAGACTTGCCCCAAATTGAGTGGCAGGGATGCCGACCTTCCGCTGTGGCCCTCCCTTGGCTCTAACCGACCGGTCGACGGCTACTCCCTCGCCGTTGGGTTCCCAGGTTCGTCGCTGACGGCGTGGCCCCGCGAGCGCCGGAGCCCCTGGGTCAGGGATCGACCTCCGACCCGGAGGCACGAGAGGCGGTTCGTTCCATTTGAGCGAACGTGCCGACCTCATCCTTCAGCCCTGGCGCAACCTACTTATGCCCCATAAGCACTTATGGGGCATAAGGTATGCCGCTCTTTGACCTGGCACCGAAGGATTCGCCCGCGGCCCTCTTCGGCCGGGGTCGAGAGGTCGAGGAGCTCACTCGCCTGGTCGAGGCCCGCCGATGGGTGGTCGTCCTCGGGCCCCGGATGGTGGGGAAGACCAGCCTCGTCAAGGCCGTTCGGCGTCGCCTGCGACGCCCGGGCGCCTACGTGAACCTCTGGGGGGTCCGGAGTGTTCAAGGTCTGGTCGAGGGCCTGATCAGCAGTATCAACGAGTCCGTCTCCTTGAGGACGCGCCTCGTGCGGGCGGCCAAGCGAGTCGACGGGTTCTCGGCCGGACCGTCGGGTCTGTCGGTGACGGCCCCCCGCCGACCCATGAAGACCGCCTGGGACCTGCTCGATCTCCTCGGGGCGGAGAACCGGGATTGCCTCGTCGTGCTCGACGAGGTCCAGGAGCTCTCGTCGAACGCGGGTGCGCTGCTGAAGCTGCTGGGGAACGTGTTCAACTCGAGGCCCAATATCGCGTTCATCTTCACCGGTTCGCTGGCCGGATTGTCGCGGACCCTGCTGAATCCGACCACGGCCTCCCCGCTCTTCGGGCGGGCCCCCGTGTCGATGGCCCTGGGTCCGTTCGATCGCCCTACGAGCGCCCAGTTTCTCGCCCGTGGAGCGAGTGAGGCGGGGATCGAGCTCTCCGAGAACGACATCGCGGCCGCGGTGGACGGCCCTCTGGATGGGACTCCGGGGTGGCTCACCCTGTTCGGAAACCACGTCGTGGTCCAGAGGCTTCCCCCGAAGCAGGCGTTGCTGGAAACGATCCAGGAGGGGAAGAAAGCGGCCGAGGCGGAGTTGGCCCAGCTGCTGGTCACCCGGGACGCCTCGCTGTATTGGCCGGCCCTGAAGGCCATGGCCACGGGGGCGTCCTGGGGGACGATCCGGGAGTACATGGGCCGGGCCAGCGGGGAGACGGTCAACGACGGGAAGGTGCAGCGCGTCATCGGCGCCCTCGAGGCGAATTACATCGCCCGGAAGGGCGAGGATCGCTACGACCTGGTCGACCCGATGGTCCGTGCGTACGTTCTCGAAGCCGGACGGCCCCCACGCACCCTGGCCCGGGGCGGGGCCAGGGTTGGGGGAACCGGATAGGGACCGGGGTCCCCGGCGGCGGGGTTCCTAGCCGGGCCCTGCCCCAGGGCCGGACGGCGGCAGAGTGCCCGACGCCGGATCGGTGGTTCCGTTGGGTGGCTCCTCCTTTTTCCGCCGGCGACCCGCCAGGAGGAAGAACAGGACGAGGAGCACGACGACCACCACCACTCCGACGATGATCCAGGTCCAAGGGAACGCGGAGGAAGAACCGCTCGGGCTGGGTGTCGAATTGGGCTCCGAGAAGGCGATCGCCACGGTGACGGTATGCCCTTGGACGACCACCGAGCCGCTCGTCTGGTTGGCGTCGTACGGAGGGTCGTTGGCCACCGTAAAGGCGTACGTCCCGTTGGAGAGCTGGATGACCAGGTTCGAAGGGGCTGACTCGGTGAGGTTTTGCCCGTCCACGAGGACCGTGAACCGGTCCCCCGATGGGAGGCCGGTCTCGGAGAAGGTGACGGCATACTTCTCGCGCACCGGTACCTGGCTGAACTGGAGCCCGACCGTTCGCGGAGCACCCGAGACCTGGAAGCTCGTCCCCGACGAGGAGTCGTTCCAGGTCCAGGCGGCCGAGTTGGTCGCCCCCGTGTACTCGTAGGTCCCATTTCCGAGGGTGATGGATACCGACGAGTTGGCGGACCCTGATACCGTGGCGGACAGGGAAGGCTCGCCCGTGGCGTTCACGAACCAGGTGACCCCGGCCGGCAGCGTTGACTCGACGAAGGTAACGAGGTACTGCCCCGCAACCGTCGGGCGGAATGTCGCCGCGACCGCCTGGGAGGCCCCACGGACCTGGAAGTTGCCCGCCGGCGTAGTGGTCGTATAATTGGCCCAGTTGGTCGCGATAGTCCACGAATAGGAACCATTCTGGAGGTCGAACTGGGTTGTGTTGCCTCCACCGTTCGTGACCAGGATGGCCGCGAGCTCCGGGCCGCTGACATTGAAGTACCACGTCGCGCCGACCGGTAGTCCGGTCTCGTTCGCGAACACCGGATAGGTGACCGCAAGGAAGTCCACGGGGATCGGCGGATTTCCGGTGGCACCGACCGTGAATTCTCCGCCCGCGGTGGTCGTCCAGCTGCTCGACGCTGTGGCCGCGGTGAAATCATAGGTGCCGGTTGCGAGCGAGGCGACGATGGTCGAGCCCGCCCCACCGTTCACGGTTGCGGAGAGCGACGGCAGACCGGTGATGTTCACGTACCAGGTTGCACCGGAGGGGAGGCCCGACTCTACGAACTCCTGGGTCGGAGTGACGTTTCCGATCGGGATCGTCACGACCGAGGTCGTTCCCTGAAGGAAGTTGTCCACATACAAGGTCGAGTGGCCGGTGTCGACCGCCATCGCGCCCGGCTGGGCCCCGACGTCGACCGTGGCCTGGACCGACTCGGTCGCGGGTTGGATGACCGAGACTTGGGAGTTGCTGAACTGGGAAACGAACACCTCGTCGGTCGTCGGGTCGTAGGCGAGACCGTACGGCATTCCCGCGACGGAGATGTTGGCGACGACGTGGGCGTTCGAGGCGGTCGTCTGGCTGTAGACGGTGAGGTTGTTGCTCAACTCGTTCGCGACGTAGACGAGGGCGTCGGTCGAGTCGTACACGACCGAGGTCCCGTCGTCACCCGCGGGGAGGGACCCCGCGAAACTCTCGCTGGAAGCATTGATCAGGGCCACCTGGTCAAGTCCGGCTTCGCTCACGTAGATGAATCCGGTGGCACTGTCGTAGGCGATTCCCTGCGGGGTGGAATTGGCCGGCAGGGCTACGGTCCCCACTACGGTGTCCGTGGCACCGCTGATGACCGATACATTGTCCGAGCCGTAGTTGGTGACCCAGATCTCGGCGTCCGTGGGATCGTACGTGATCCCCCGTGGTTCGCCTCCCACCGGGATCGTGCTGAAGTCCGAGTTGTTGAATCCGGAGATCACGCTGACCGTGTTAGACCCGGAGTTGGCGACGTAGATGTCGGCATTGTAGGTGTCGTAGGTGACCCCCACGGGGAACTTGCCCACCTCAGTCCCGGCGGTCGGGAACTTGTTCATCGTGTCGTTGATGATGTTGACCGTTCCGCTGTAGAGGTAGTTCGCGGTGAACAGCGTGTTCGAGAACGCGTTGTAGGCGATTCCGTCGGGGTTCTGGGCGAGACGAACGGTGTAACTGACGGCTCCGCTGCCGGAGTCCAGGAAGCTGACGTTCGCCGTACCGTAGTTCAGCGCGATGGGCCACCCCTCGCCGTAGAGCGGGGCGTAGACCATGCCCGCCGGAACGCGTCCGACGGTCGTATTGTAGACGCTGTAGCCCCACGGCGGGTAGAACGAGGACACGTTGTTGCTCCCGCTGTTGGCCACGTCGATCTCGTGCTGGAGGGGAAGGTAGGCGGCTCCATCGGGCTGGTCAAACCCGGAATAGTTTCCGATCACCGAGTTCGTGGCATCGGAAATGGCCGTGAGGTTGTCCGACAGTTCGTTGGCCACGTAGACCGCGTTGTCGTACGGGTCGTAAGCGAGGGCCGCCGGGACGTCGCCCACGTAGACGGTCGCAAGGACCGAGTTGTTGGTGTCGTTGATGACCTCGACCGGCATGCTGGAATGGTTCGCCCAGGTCGAGTCGGCGACGAAGATCTCGTGGGTCCCGTTGTCGAAGGCCATCGCCATCGGAGAACCCGCGCCGCTGACCCCGACCGGGATGCCGCTGCCGATCGTGACGTTGGTCGTGCCGTTGATGACCGTCACGTTGTTCGAACCGGAGTTCGCGACGTAGAGGTCCTGGTTGTGACTATCAAACACGATCCCCGCCGGGGCGCTGCCGACAGGAATGGTGACGTCGACCGAGAGGTTCGTCCCGTTGATTCCCAGCACCGTCCCCGACGTAGAGTCGGTGACGTAGATCGATCCATCCGCCGAATCGTAGGCGAGTCCCGTCGGTTCACCCGGAATGGGGATGGCGCCGACGACCTCGATGCCGAGGGATGGGACCACGGCAAGGACGCTGAGCTGCGTGGGGTTTTGATCGGCGACGAAGAGGTAGCCGCTCGTGGGATCCGCCGCGGCGGTGACCGGTTCGGAGCCCCACTGGGCGGCGAAGTTGCCCGAGACCACGGAATCGTTGAACAGCACTATGGTGTCCTGCACGCTCGGCGGGCTGAGCGGTGGCTGGACTTGCTGGGCCACGGAGGGCGCCCCCCGCCCGGCCTCGAGCGCTCCGGAACTTGGGGTCTGAGATTGAATGGGGCCGGTCCCCTGGACTCCCAGGGCCAGCGCGGTCGCCGAGGACCCGAGGAGGGAGACGACGATCGCGATGGACATCCAGGCGATCCACGTTGGGCCGACGCGCCGAAGGTTCAGGAGCCGCATTGCGCGAGTGGCGGATCACCGCGATATAAGCCCTCCCTCGCCTTCGTCGCGGTGGTTGCTTGCGCCCGCGGGCGTCCGTCGCCGGGCGGTTCGTGCGACATTCCATACGTCCGAGCCGAACAGTTGGGCGAGGACCGGGCCATCCTCTCGAAGCACTCACGGACCCGTGCGTGTCCCGAGGCAATTCCTAAACTCGAAGACATAAGTGCGGTCAAGGTTACCCTCGGGCCATGCGCACGCGCGGCACGAAGGACCGCACGTCCACCGCAACGGCCGTCGGCCCGAGGGCCAAGGAGCTACCGGCATGGCAGGGCGAGATGATTTCCCAGCTTCGTCGGCTCATCACGGAGGCCGACCCCGATGCGGTCGAGGAGCAGAAGTGGAGGAAGCCATCGAACCCCGCCGGAGTTCCGGTCTGGTATCACGACGGGATCCTGTGCCACGTTGTGGCCCTCAAGAACCGTGTACGGCTGACATTCCTCAAAGGGGCGTCTCTCAAGGACCCCAAGAAACTGTTCAACGCCTGCCTCGATGGAAATGCGATGGGCGCGATCGACATCAGTGAAGGAGCAACGATCGACTCCGCCGGCATCAAGGCGTTGGTCCGTGCTGCTGCCAGCCAAAACGCGGCCTTAGCACGCGACCGACGGTAGTCCTCGTCACCCCCATGGGGACTTCCCGCGGCAGCCGAAACGAAGAACATCGGGAGAGTCGTTCGCAGGTCCCCCGCTGGTCGATCGCACTCACGAACCACCCCTGGTCCTCCAGTGTTCGTGCTCCGTTCGGTCGGAACCGAACGGTCCTCAACGCGGATCGCGGCCCCTGTGAGGTCGGAGCGGATGCATCCGCTCCGGCCCACCCCAGAGTGGAGTTAGGGGGAGGCGCGTGCGGGTCCCTTCTCCACGTGACGGATCACAAACTGATTTCCGTCCGGGTCGGCCACCACACATAGTGTGACCGTTCCCAACGCCGTCGGGAATGTGTTCGGCCCATCAACGATCGTCCCGCCCCGTTTCAGGATTTCAGAACAGGCCGCCTTGGGGTCGTGGTTCGAGAATACGATTCCCGAGACGGTCCCGGGTTCGCGGCCCCCTTCGTTTTCCCCAAGAATATGCATTGTGAGCAACGTCGTCGTGCCAGGAATCGCGAACGCTGCCCGGGACGCGGCCGGAATGAAGGAGACCTCCCGTAGGCCCAGCACCTCGGTGTAGAACTTCCGGGCCCGCTCGATGTCTCGAATGTGCACTGTGACCGCTTCCATTGCCTCGATTATGTCGGACATGCCGGACTCCGGACTCTCCAAATCGCTCGTCGTTTATAGCCTCCCAATCTGCGGGAGCATGCTCGGTCCCACGATGGATCGTGCGCCGGTCCTGTGTTTGCCAGTTAGTTGGGATTGGGCGGAGCCGAACGCGGAGGGGCACCCGACCCCTCAGCGCGCCACAGAAATGCCAAGAGGGTGAACACCCCCACGGCGATGGGCAGGACAAGGTAATCTCCGCTGGCCTCCAGGAAAACGTCAAGGAACGCAAAGGGGGCAAGGGCGCCCGCGACCAGGGCCACCCGCTGGGGTAAATTCAGTGCCCGACCGATCCGCTGGCGCACGATCCAAAGTATTACGGTGCCGGCCGCTGCGTACACCGCCAGCAGGGCGGCAGGCCAGGGAACGACACGCCAACCGAATCCCTCGACCACCAGTGTGCCGATCGTGGCGGCAACACCGAGACCCAGAAACTCCCACGGGGACCCCATCGGAAGTTCGGTCCGAGGCCGGAGGAGCTCTCGGGGGACCCTCCACGCGATGAGGGCAAGCCCTAGCACGATGGCCAGCCAGAGGGCGAGTTGGACTGGACCGAGGGCCGAGACGAATGGGTGGGCCGATGAAGGCAGTACGTTGTTGTCGGCATTGATGTACACGTCTTCCCACACGAGCAAGGGGAGGAAGATCCCTACCGTCACGGCGACGGCCAGGTCGGAGAGCAAACGGCGTCCGCGGATCTGGGGGATCAGTTCGTTGGTCAGAAAGATCGGGACGACCGTGGCCAGAAACCCGTCCAGGTACACCGCCACAGCCGCCAGCAGCCAGTTGACCCCGAGCCAACGTCCGTAGACCCCGAACTGCATGATGTCCGGGGAAGAGGAGGGGCCGAAGAGAACCTTCGTGAAGATCCCTTGGAGGATCCAGGCGTTCGCCGCGCCTAGGAGCAGCACGCTCAACCAGCCCCGGTTCCACCGTACCGAGGCTTCCCGGACGAGGAGGACGCCGATCCCATAGGTCAGGGAAACGGCCACGAACGGCGGGATCAGAAAGACGCCCAGCAGGCTGAATGGGGTCGCACTGATCCCTCCGGTCATGAACTCCCCGAAGGTGACCGCGAGGAATGCCATTCCGAAGATGACAAGCGCGGAACGCCGGAGGTTCACTTCTCGCGCGCGCATCGGCCTTCTGCGCCAAGGCGGAATCCCCCGGATAAAGCGGTGGGTCAGAGTCGAATCCGTCCACAGCGCGAGCCCGAGCACGCCCGCGCATTCCGCCCCGCCGTTCGAGTGAGTCAGCCTCGGGCGATCGGAGTGGGTGTAATCGGTCTTGCACCCAGCCCGCCTCGAATCGGAGGATCAGGAACTGTAGCCGGTGGGCTGCCAGGCGCTCAAAGCCGGGTCGCCGGCCACGGCGTTCCGGCGATTTTTACTAAAGCAATGGCTTTATTAAGCAGCGACTTTATCCCCCCGCCGTGGACACATTCTCCGTCCTGGCAGAACCCCGAAGGCGCCGGGTAGTGGAGATACTTGCCCACAGGGGCCAGCTCAGCGCGTCCCAGATCTGCGAGGAGTTCGACGTGACCCCCCAGGCGATTTCCCAACACCTCAGAGTGCTGAGGGAGGCGAAGGTGATCCGAATGGAAAAGAAGGCCCAGCAAAGGTTGTACGCGTTCAATCCGCAGTCGGTGAACCAAATCCAAGTGTGGGCTGCCGAAATGGCCAAGGTCTGGAACAGCCGGCTCGACCGGCTCGACAAGGCACTGAAGGAGGAAAAAGTATGAACAAGAAGTGGAGCAACGCCTCGACGGACGGAGAGCGCAGCGCCGTGAAGATATCGAGGGACTACGACTTCCCGCTGAAGTCGGTCTTTGATATGTTCACCGACGCAAAGAAATGTGCGAAGTTTTGGGGCCCCAAGGGGGCCGAGAAACTCGTGTTCGAGTTGGATCCAAGGCCCGGAGGTGCGATAGTAATCGTGGACCGCTGGGACGGGAAGACCGCCAAAACCACCGGGACGATTACCGAGATCGTCACCCCAAAACTTCTGGCCTTCCGGAGCGCCACGACACCCGAGGGGGGAACCTCTCCTTGGGAGGCGCTGCAAACTCTGACGTTCGAGGAGCTCAGCCCCAAGAAGACTCGAGTGACGGTCTCTGTGAAGATTCTCGCCACCGGCTCTTTCCCGGGAGGAGCGGAATCTCTCGAAGAGGGATACCAGGGAGGATGGGGAGAGACCTTCGATATGCTGCAGATGGAGCTGCGCTAGGCC
>JBEKJG010000042.1:0-12417 GCA_050011355.1 Thermoplasmata archaeon
CCGATCCCGATCATCATCCCCTGCCACCGGGTCGTCGGCCAGGGCGGCGCGATCACCGGCTTCGGACTCGGGCTCTGGCGCAAGCGCTGGCTGCTCGACCACGAGGGCGCCTGGCCGCTCCGGTCCCGCTCCGCGGAGGGCCCGAGCCATCGGGGCCAACGAACGCTCGACGGGGCCGGATCCGGACGCGGAGCCCCCCGGCGGCTTGCGCCACCTACTACTTGATGTAGTAGGTTTAGTCACCGTTCCTACTACAAATTCCGTAGCTTCACGTCAGTAACCTACTACAACCGTAAGAGGTTACCCGCAAGGTAGCTACTACAAGCCGTAGTGTGTAACTGGCGCCGGGGCGCTGAACGAGCCTACCCGGAGTAGTAGGCCGCGTCGTACGGCTCGGGCTTGAGGCCCCGGCGTTGGCGGATCTCGGCGACCACCGCTTTTTGGAGCTCGGTCGGGACGGGCTCAAAGCCCATCGATTCGGTCGACCAGAGGACCTTGCCGGCGGTCGCGCTGCGGATGTCGGAGGCAAAGCCGAACAACTCGGCGACCGGGACCTTCGCCGTGATCGTCTGCAGGTCGCCGACGCTCGTCATGTCGAGGATCTCTCCGCGGCGGCGCTGGAGCTCCCGCGTCGCGGGAGCGAGGATCTCCTGGGGGACGTTGACGGTGACCTTCTGGAACGGTTCGAGGAGCATGCGGTCCCCGAGGACCATCGCACCGTAGATCCCGCTGCGGGCCGCCGGGATCGTCTGGGCCGGCCCGCGGTGGATCGAGTCCTCGTGCAGCTTCGCGTCGACGAGGCGGATCTTGAGGCCGTAGACCTTCTCGTTCGCGAGCGGGCCGCGGTTCACGGCCTCCTTGAACGCGTCGACGACGAGGTCCATCGTTTCGTTGAGGTTCTGGATCCCCTTGGTGACGTCAAAGAGGATGTTCGTGCCGTCGACCGCGACGATCCCGCGGCCCTCGTCGCGCGAGACCCCGAGCCCCTCGAGCTTGGTGACGAGCGCCTTGGTGTCCTTGAACGACTTCCCCTGCGGGATCTCGCCGTCCCGGATTGCATCGACGACTCCCTGGGGGAGCGCCTCGACCTCGAAGTAGAACTTGTTGTGCTTGTTCGGGGACTTGCCCTCGAACGGGCCACCGGGATGGCGGACGAGCTCCCGGTAGACGACGATCGGCTTCGAGGACTCGATCTCGACCTTGTAGTCGTTGACGATCCGGTACTGCGTGATCTCGAGGTGGAGCTCGCCCATGCCGGAGAGCAGGTGCTCGCCGGTCTCCTGGTTGATCTCGACCCGGAGGCTGGCGTCCTCCTTCGCGATCTTTCGCATGACCTCGATGAGTTTGGGCAGGTCGGCCATTCGCTTCGGCTCGATGGCCACGGTGACGACCGGCTCGGAGACGTGGCGGATCTCCTCGAACGGCGCCATGTCCTGGACGGTCGACATCGTCGTCCCGGCGAACGCGTCGGTGAGACCGATCACGGCGGCGATGTTGCCGGCCTGGACCTCGTCCACCATGAGCCGCTCGGGGCCCATGAACAGCGAGACGTGCTGGACTCGGTTCTTGATCTTCGTACCGACGATGGAGAGTTCCATCCCCTTCGCGATCTTCCCGGAGAAGACCCGCCCGGTCGCGATCTCGCCGGCGCTCGGGTCCATCGTGATGTCGGTGACCATGAACGAGGTCGGGCCCGTGGAGTCCGTCGCGACCATGGCGATACCGACCGCACTCGAAGTGTCGCCCTTCCAGATGTTCGGGATGCGGTACTTCTGGGCCTGGCGGGGGTTCGGCAGGTGCCGGATGACCATGTCGAAGATGACGTCGTTGATCTTGGCCTTCTGCGCGATCTCCTTCGTCCGGCCGGTGGTGACGTACTCGATGATGTCGGGGAACTTCACGCCCGTCTTCTGCATGTAGGGCACGCTGATCGCCCAGTTGTCGTAGCCGGAACCGAAGGCGACCGACCCGTCCCGCGGGTCGACGCTCCACTCGTCGACGAACTCCTCGGGCGCCATCTTTCGGATGAGCTCGTTGACCTCGCTGATGATCACGGTGAAGCGCTTCTGGAGCGCGTCGCTGGTGAGCTGGAGCTCCTTGATGGCCCGGTCGACCTTGTTGATGAACAGGATCGGCTTGACCTTCTCGCGGAGGGCCTGCCGGAGGACCGTCTCGGTCTGGGCCATGACGCCCTCGACAGCGCAGACGACGACGACGGCCCCGTCCACCGCCCGCATCGCGCGGGTGACGTCCCCGCCGAAGTCGACGTGGCCCGGAGTGTCGATGAGGTTGATGAGATAGTTCTCGTTGTTGAACTCGTGGACGATCGTGACGTCCGCGTTGTTGATGGTGAGCAGGCGCGCCTGCTCCTGCTCGTCGAAGTTGAGGTAGAGCTGCTTTCCCGCGAGCTCGTTCGAGATCATTCCCGCCGCGGCGAGCAGGTTGTCGCTGAGCGTCGTCTTGCCGTGGTGGATGTGGGCGACGATGCCGATGTTCCGGATGCGGTCGGTGTTCCGCATCATCTCGGGGATGGCCTTCGCCAACTCCGCTCGGATATGCGTCATGTCTTGGACCTCCTACCGGGGCTCAGCGCGCCGACTGAGCGACCCGCTCGACTTCTTCTTTGCGGCCGACGGCGAAGGACGTCTGGTCGCCCTTCGCGGCGAGACGGATCTCGTCCGCGAGGCAGGTGTGGATCGCCTTGGTCGACTTGTGCGAGGCCTGGATGGCGCCCATCGCGATGTTCCGGATCGCTACGTTGAGGCGGCGGGCGGGGGACGCATCGACGGCACGCGGGACGGAGATCCCACCGAACTGGAGACGCGTGACCTCTTCGCGCGGGGCCGCGTTCTCGACGGCATCCACGAGGAGCTGGAGCGGGTTCGTCCCCTCCTTCGCGTAGACCTCGTCGAACGCCTTCCGGATCGTGGAGAGGGCCTTGGACTTCTTGCCGGTGAACTTGCCGCCTTTCATCAGCATGTTCGCGAGCCGCTCGACCAGGTGCATCCGACTCTTCATGAAGGGGCGGCCGGCGAGCCGACCCTCGGTGTGCGGCGCGTAGATGGGGTGGAGATAGAGGTACGGCATCAGGCCAGGATCGTGGACCGTGATCCCCTCGAACGAATACTTCCCGAACAGCGGAGGCAGCGGGAACGGGGGGGGCGGGGGCGCCTCGGGGCGGACGATGACCGGCCCGGGTTCCTCCGCGGGCGGCTCGGCCGTGAACGTGGTCTCGCGCGAACCGCTCATCGGGCCGGCTTCTCCTTGCGCCCGCGGACGAGCTCGTCCAGCGAGACGCTGTTGACTTGGATCACCTTGTACCGAACGCCGGGAATGTCGCCGTAGGAACGGCCCATGCGGCCGCCGATGCCTTCGACGAGCACCTCGTCGTGCTCGTCAATGAAGTTGATGGCCCCGTCCCCCACCGCGAACGCGGTGACCTGGCGGCCGTTCTTGATGAGCTGGACCTTCACGCACTTCCGGATGGCGGAGTTGGGTTGTTTGGCCTCGACTCCGACCTTCTCGATGACGATGCCCCGGGCCTGCGGAGCCCCTTCGAGCGGGTCCGAGCGTTCCTTGAGATGGAGGGTGCGCCGCTTGTAGTACCGGTCCGACCAGCGACGACGCTGGCGGAGGGTCGCGAGTCGACCCGCTGTGTTGATACCGGAGGGCGGTGACATCGTAGCCGAAGGGGCCGAGCCACTGGGTCCCGCTATTTAAGGTCCGTCCCGTGAGGTGCTCGCGCATGCGCTCCACGGGGTTCGGGGGCTCGGTAACCGAGCGGGTAGACCCTCCCATCTTCGCCCGATTCTCGGGAGAGTTCGGAGCGGCCTGGCTCGCGCTCGAAGGAGAGATCCGGTCCTGCCAGAAATGCCCGCTCGGGGCTACCCGGACGAATGCGGTCATCTATCGGGGGAGCCCGAATCCCCGGGTCGTCTTCGTCGGGGAGGCGCCCGGAGCCACCGAGGACCGGCTCGGGATCCCGTTCGTGGGCCGGTCCGGGAGATTGTTGGACGCGGCCGTCTCCGGTGTCGGGATCGGGCCTGCGGAGTTCGGGATCCTCAACCTCGTGAAGTGCCGTCCCCCCCGGAACCGTTTCGACCGGAGCGCCGCAGTGACCTGCCGGCCGTACCTCGACCGCCAGCTGGAACTCCTGCGGCCGGCGGTGCTCGTCTCGCTGGGCGCGCACGCGCTCCGGGCGCTGGACCCGAACGCCCCCCGGGTGTTGCTCGCGGCGGGACACCCCCGATCCCTTCCCGGACGGACGCTCTTCCCGCTCATCCACCCCGCAGCTTCGCTGCGTTCCCGCGCAATGTCGGAGCGCTGGCGGACCGACTTCGTAGCGCTGGGTGCATGGCTCACCCGTGCGGAGAGCGTGCCCGCCCGGGAACTGTCTTAATCGATTCGGGGGTCGCCCCGTCATGCGGACCATCGAGCTGTTCCTCCTCGATGGTTCGTACCAGACCGTCGACGACGGCGTGGTCCTCGAGCTATTCGGCCGCACCCGGGAAGGGACCGCGATGGTCGCCCGGTACTACGGCTTTCGGCCGTACTTTCTCCTCACGGAACCCACGGCCGAGATGCGGGCGCGATTGAAGGCCGACCCCGAGATCCTCGACGTCTCGGACACTGCGGTGTGGCTCGGCGGCCGGGAACGGACCGCGGCGAAGGTCACGCTGCACCGCCCGTTCCTGGTGCCGCAATATCGGGACCAGTACCGCCAACCGGGGGAAGAGGCGAGCGTGCTCTCGTGCGACATCCCGTTCGTCCATCGGTTCCTCTACGACAAGCACCTCGGACTGACTATCTCCTTCGAGGCCGAGGACGAGCCCGAAGCGGTGCACGCCCGGTACACCGTCCCGGACGTGGTTCGGATCGTCCACGACGAGACCCGGGACGTCCGTCCGGCCCCGGCGTTCCGACCCGATCTCCGCGTCCTCTCCTTCGACATCGAGAACGCGATCCGGTTGCGGACGATCTTCACGATCTGTGGCGTCTCCGAGGGAGGAGGCCGAAAGCGGACGACCTTCCGGATCTGGGACACGAGCGAGCGAAAGATCCTCGAGGAGTTCGTGAGGATCGTCGCCGAGGACGACCCGGACGTCATCACCGGGTACAACATCGGTGGCTACGATTTCCCGCTCCTCATTGAGCGCGCCCAGGCGACCGGCCTGGGACCTCTCGCCCTCGGGCGGGACCGCTTACCTCCCGGCGAGCTCGGCACTCGGCTGTGGAAGGTCCACGGACGGGTCATCGCGGACGCCTGGTGGTCGGCCCGCCGCGAACTCCACCCGAAACAGGAGACGTTGCAGTTCGTCGCCCGCACCCTGCTCAACGATTCGAAGCTGGACGTGGATCGGCGCAACATCGATGCGGAGTGGGTGAAGGACCCGGAACGAGTACGAGAGTATTGCGAGCACGATGCGGACCTCGCGCTCCGCATCATCCAGAAGATCCGGACGCTCGAAAAGGCGGGAGACATGGCGACCGTCGCCCACCTTCCGCTCGAGGAGGGGCTGAACGGCCGGACCTCTCTCTTCATCGATTCCCTCCTGATCCCTCGCGCCGACGCCCAGAGCGTCGGTGTCCCGACCAACCACTACGCCGGGCGGGACAACCCGATCGAAGGCGGGTACGTCCACGCGATCCGACCGGGGATCTACCGATGGGTGGCCGTCCTCGATTTCAAGTCGATGTACCCGTCGATCATCATCAGCCGGAACCTCTGCTTCACGACCCTCTCGACGGACGGGACGATCGTGGCCCCCTCGGGGGCAAAGTTCCTCGCTCCGGAGATCCGGAAGGGATTGATCCCGCAGATCCTGTCGGACCTGCTCGCCGACCGGGACCGGTTCCGCACGGCCGGCCGAACGGCGACCGAACCCGACCTCGCCGCGTACTACGACGGACTCCAGAACGCGGTCAAGATCCTCATGAACTCGTTCTACGGCGTGCTCGCGTCGAGCTTTTACCGGTTCACCAACAAGGACATCGGCGCGGCGATCACCGCGTTCGCCCGCGAGGCGATCACCTCGATCATCCACGACCTGGAGGCCGACGGCCACGAGGTGGTCTACTCGGATACCGACTCCGTCTTCGTCCGCTCCCCGGAAGCGACGCTCGAGGGCGCGCGGGCGTTCGGCGAGTCGATCGCCAGGCGGTTCTCGCACGAGGGGACGACGTTCGAGTTCCAGTCGGTGTACGAGTCGTTCTTCTCGCACGGCGCGAAGAAGCGCTACGTCGGTCGGACCGCCTGGCCGAAGGAGGAGCTGATCGTCCGGGGGTACGAGACCCGCCGGACGGACGCCTTCGACTACCAGTCCCAGTCGCTCATGGAGGTCTTCGAGCTCGTCCTCAACGGCGACACCGACGGGGCGATCCGGCGCTCGCGGGACCTCGTGCAGGCCGTGCGGGAGCGGCGCGTCCCGCCCGAACGCCTCGTCATCGCGCGCTCGGTGCGGGCGGAGGGCGAGTACAACGAGTCGACGCGCGATGCGCTGCCGTTCCTCCGCGTGTTCCGGCGCCTGCGCGAGGAAGGGTACGACGTGATCCCCGGCATGAAGGTCGCCTGGATCGTCACCGACTCCCGCAAGAGCCCCCAGGAGGTGGAGCCGTGGGTCGAGGGGCGGCAGTTCACCGCCGAACCCGACTGGGAGTACTACGCGGACCGGGTCGCGCAGACCCTGGCAAGGGTGACCGAGGTGTTCGACTGGGATGCGGCGTCGCTGCTGCGCGGCAGCCATCAGCAACGGCTGGGAGGTGGAGAGGGCGCCCCGACCGGGCCCCGCGGGCCGGCCGCCTCGCTCGACACTCCGCTCACCGAGCTCGCCGGACCCCCGCGCCGCCGCACGACGAAGAAGAGCCTCGCCGATTTCGAGTAGGCTCGTCCCCGATCACGCCGGCACGTTCAGCCGGGGCGGTTCGTCGAACGCCGCTTCGCCCCGGAGGGTCAGGACCGCACCACCGACGGCGATCGGCACCCCGAGGGCGGCCACCAGCGGCACCGTCAGGTGCAGGACGGTCGCGCTGAGGACGAGGGTGAACACCGGGATCCCGGTCATCAACATCGGCGGGATGACCATCCCGACGTCCGTGATCGCCCGGAAGTAGAGGAGGGGGGCGATGGCGAAGCTCGTGATTCCGACGATCGCCACGACCCCGAGCGCGGGGAGCGGCAGGGAGACGAGCCCCTCGAGGCCGCCGGGCAGGAGGAGCGATAGGGGGATGCCGACCAGACCGGCCCCCAGCATCGACTGGCTCACGACCGCGAGCGACGGGGTTCGTTCGTTCTCCCGGGCGCAGAGGAGGAAGTAGACTGCGACCGTGAGGGGGATGGCCGGGACGACGAGCCAGCCCGCGCCGGTCACCGCGCTGAGGGTCTGGCCGCCGGCGATCGTGAGGCCCCCACCCACGAGGGAGAGGCTGAGGCCTCCCGCGAACGTCCAGGTTCCGATATGCCCCCGGAATCGGGCCCAGACGAGCGCGACCAGGATCGGGGTGAGGACGACGTCCCCGATGAGGGAGAGCAGCGAAGAGTCGACCGGCCCGATGAGGAACGTCGCCGCCAGCACGGAAAGCTGCATCCCGAGAAGGAACGCGATCCGGACCCAGGCCCCCGACGTCCCCCAGAGGCGGGCGTACGCCCTCCCGTGTCCGCGGCGGATGGCGAACGCGGAGTAGGCCGCGCCGCCGAGCAGGAAAGGGTAGACCAGGAGGGCCGACGCCGACGTGTCGTGATGGACGTAGAGGACGAGCGGGTAGTAGCACGCCCACAGGAACGCGGCGAAGAGCGAGAAGGCGGCCGCCCGGTTCCGCAAGCGGGAGTCGGTGGGCACGGTGGCGAACTCCGCCGGCGGAATTATCGTTTGGGGCCGCACGCGCGACCGCGGGCTCGCCTACGAATAGCCGTCGTACCGGAGACCGAGCTCCGGAAGGGTGACTCCCGAACCGCGCTCGACGTGCCCGACCGGAACCGCGTCCCGGGCCCCGGCGCGGGCCAGCGCCCGAGCGATGGCGGGGGCACGTTCGGGCCGCACGACCAGGGCGAATCCGACCCCCATGTTGAACGTCTGGAACATCTCGGAATCGGAGAGAGAGCCGAGTCCCTGGAGCCAACGGAACAGCCCCGATACGGCGGGCCAACGATCGAGGACGAACGAAACGTCCGGGCGCAGGCGCACCAGGTTGCGGACGCCCCCACCCGAAAGGTGGGCCAGCCCCCGGATCCCCGGGTCGCCGGCGATCGCGTCCACGGCCCGGGTGTAGATACGGGTGGGAACGAGCAGCTCCCGGCCGACCGGGCCCTTCCCGCCCGCCCGAGGGGCCGCGAGGTCCACGGCCGCGGAGTCCAGGAGCCGGCGCACGAGCGTGAAGCCGTTCGCGTGCGGCCCGCGGGAGGGGATGCCGAGGATCAGGTCACCGGGGCGGATACCGGAACCGCTGATGGGAGCGCGCCCCCGCGGGAAGAATCCCATCGCGGTCGCACCGAGGTCGATGCCGTGGACCATGTCGGGCACCACCGCGGTCTCGCCGCCGAGCAGCGCGCACTGCGCTTGCTTCAGTCCTCGGCCCAATCCACGGCCGATCGCCCGGAACACCTCCGGTCGGGGCTCGTCGCACAGGATCGTATCGACGAGGGCGGCCGGTCGGGCGCCGACCGCCGCGAGGTCGTTCACGTTGACGGCCACGATGTCCTCCCCGACCTCCTCCCATCGGCCGACCTGCTGGGCGAGCAGGACCTTCGTACCGACCGTGTCGGTCGTCAGGGCGAGAGTCTCCCGTCCGATGCGAACGAGGCCCGCGAAGTGACCGGGGAGGTCGACGGGGCGTCCGTGGGAGGAGGGCGGCCGGTAGCGAGCGCCTCGCAACAGTTCCGCGAGGGCCGAGGAGACCCGGGAGCGGTCGACCCCGCTGCGGGCGTAGGTCCATTCCCGGCGGGCCGGCGTACGAGGTCCTCCCGAAGGCCGGGAGGGACCCGGGCAGAAATACCCTCGCCCCGGCCGGGGAGCGACCTCTAATGGGTCGGACCCCTCGGACACTCCGATGACCCCTCCGGCTCGGCAGAGCTCTGCAGAGGACCGGGCGCCCCCGCCCGAGACGGCCGCCTGGGTGCTGGCGGGCCGTGCCTTCGTTCGGGGGCGCCTCCAATCCGTGGAGATCGGGATCTCCGAGGAAGGGTCGATCGTCTCGGTCGGCAAGGTTGGCTCGAATGCCCCCCGCCACGATGTGGGAGAGAGCGTGATCCTCCCCTCGGCCACCGACCTCCACGTGCATTTCCGGGAACCGGGGGGTTCCGCGGACGTCGAGACGATCGCGACCGGATCGGTCCAGGCCGCGCTCGGCGGGGTCGCCCTCGTAGGGGAGATGCCGAACACCGAGCCGCCGGTTACGGACGTCGATGCCCTCGAGGACAAGGCGGCCCGCGTGCAGGGCCACGCGGCGGTCGACTTCCTGCTCTACGCCTCGCCGACCCACTCCCGCGCCCTCGACCGCCTCTCGACGCGGGCGGGAGCGTTCAAGCTCTACCTCAGTCCGACCACCGGTATCGACTCGCCGCCGGGCCCCGCCGACCTTGGGCCCCTCCTGCAGCGACTCGCCGAGCTCGGCCTCCCGGTCTCCGTCCACGCGGAGGACCCCGCCCAATTCTCCCCTGCCTCCGCCGCTCAGAACCCGGCGGGCTGGGACTCCGCTCGCCCGCCGGCGGCCGAACGGGCCGCGGTCGAGCGGCTCCTCCAGTTGGCACCTCCGGCCCTCCGCCTGCACGTGGCGCACGTCACCGAGGCCGAGACGGTCGACCGGCTCCGCGCGGCCGGCGTCTCCTTCGAGGTCACCCCCCACCACGTGTTCCTATCGGAGCGTTCGCGCGCCGACGCACTCACGAAGGTGAACCCCCCGCTGCGCTCGGAACCCGCCCGACGGGCGCTCTGGGAGCGCTACCTCCGGGGGGAGGTCCCGTGCGTGGCGAGCGATCACGCTCCCCACTCGCGGACCGCGAAGGAGCGACCGTTCCCTCTCGCCCCGAGCGGAATGCCGGGCGTCGAGACGATGCTGCCCCTCCTGCTCGCGTCCGTCCGCGCGGGCACCCTCGCCCTGCCCGTCGTGGCCGCGACGGCGTGCGACCGGCCGGCACGCTGGCTCGGTCAGCCCCACGGCAGGATCGCGCCGGGCCATCGGGCGCACCTCCTCGTGGTCGACTTCCGGAACCGGGGGCGGATCGACCCGCGTCGGTTGCACGCCCCCTGCGGGTGGACGGCGTTCGAGGGGTGGGAGGCGATCTTTCCCCGGGAACACTATCTCCACGGGCAGAAGATCGTCGAGGACGGCGAGTACGTGGGCCGCCCCACCGGGGTCACGGTCCGACCCGAATTTGCCCACCGGCCCCGAGGCAGCGGCTCGGTGCGCCGGAGCGCCTAGACCGGCGGGCTGGCCGGCCCCTTCGGGGCGGAGGACCCCGGTTCCGGTGGTGCGGGAGCGGCGGGGGCCGCTCGCCGCGCACGGAGGTAGAGGACGGCGATGTAGATCGCGAACCCCACGATGAGCGCATACGCGACGTAGTCGAGTGGCTGGAAGTATGTCTGGACGACCGTCCATCGGTGCCCGAGCACGATCCCGGCGTAGACCAGGGCAAGCGTCCAGGGGATGCTGCCGACGAGCGTGTAGGCCCCGAACCGGGCGGGTGGCATTTCGGCCGTCCCCGCCGGGTAGCTGATGTACGCCCGGACGACCGGCAGGGACCGGGAGAGGGCGACCGTCACCTCGCCGTGCTGGGCGAACCAGCGGTCCATGCGGGCGAGATGGCGTTCCTCCAACCCGAGCGGTCCGATCCGGATCCGCTTGAGGTGCTCCCTCCACCAGCGGCCAATGGCGTAGGCGACGTACGCCCCGACCAGCGCGCCCGCGAGCGCGACGACGATCGTCGGGACGAGCGGGAACGCGCCGGTCGCGACCAGGAAGCCGGCGAACGGCAGGATGATCTCGCTCGGGAGCGGCGGCACGCCGAAGCTCTCGACCACCATCAGCGCGAACAGACCGGCGAGGCCCCCCGCGGTGAGGACCGTGACGATCAGCTGGACGACGGTCCCGATCAGGGAGAACGTCACGCCCGGCCGCTCCCGTTAGGTGCCCGGCACCGGCTCCGCCGGGGGGACGGGGTCGTAGCGCAGGCGGAACGGAGTGGCGAGGCGGGAGTTCGTGAGGGCCGGGATCCCGTCGAACTCGAGCGGGGTGGAGCATCCGCCGCAGGAGACGGCCGGACGCATCCGGCCGAGCGTGATCGACAGAGCGATGCCGACCTCGATCTGGGTCGGACGGGACGGAGCGCCCTCTACGGCCGAGCGGAGCTCCCGCAGGAGCCGCTCATCCTCCATGGAAAGGGCCGTCTCGGGGCACATCTACCGGAAAGGGGTCGCAGGGGCTCTTAAGAGCCGCCCGTCGCAGGGGTAACCCTACCGCTCGGCCTCTTCGGCCGAACCGGCGGCGTTGTCGGTCCCCGTCTTCGGGGCCTTCTTGAGGATCTCCCCGCTGATCTTATCGAGCTCCGCCATCAAGGAATCGATGTCCGGCTCGGCCTCGGCGGCCCCCGCAGCACCCACGGCGGCGCCTCCGGCCACGACCGGGGGTATCGAGCCGACATCCTCGGGCGTCTCAACGTAGTTCGCGGCGGCCGCCCCACCGGCTCCCGCCGTGGCGCCGGCGGCGACGGCGGCGACCGGTGCGGTCGAGGGGGGTGTGGGGCCGCCCGGAGACGAGGCTCCCGCCGGGGGCTCCCAAGGCTCGGGTGCGGAGGGGGAGGCGGGCGGTCGGCGGCGGAACAGCATGAGGCCGAGGAGGGCCGCGATCACGACCACGGCGACGACCACGGCCACGATCCACCACGGGAAGGGCGTGGACGACCCCGAGGTGCAGGTGTTGTACTGGCAGTTGCTCTGGGCGGCGACGGCGCCGATGGTGGGCGCCAAGCCGGCGGCAACGACCGTGCCGAGCATCCCGGCGCCCAACAGAATGGGCACGAGGCGACGGCCCCCGTGAATCTGAACCATGATCGATTGGCCCGTTGGCCGGAGTTTTGATGCCCCCCGCCCTATGTAAACCTGCCTCAAAGGCCGTAGCGGCACCTCCCATCACGCTCCCTCGGTCGGAGGCGGTCCGGGCCAGTCGTTTTGAGCCGGAAGACCGGTTGCCCGTCGGATGGCGTTCCCCTACCTGCTGGTCTTCGGGGTCCTCCTCCTCCTCTACCTGGTGTACTCCTTCTGGGAGCGGCTCGACCCGAGGTATCCGATCGGCGCCGCGCTCGTGCTCCTCGTGGCCACGGCAGTGACGGAGGCAGTCGGGGCGGGGCCGGCGGCGGACACGCTCGCCGAGTACGTGTTCGTGCTACTGGTGGGCGGAGTGGTGCTCCTGCTCCTGGATCGGGTCCGA
>JBEKJG010000043.1:0-24395 GCA_050011355.1 Thermoplasmata archaeon
CGTTCGAGCTGGGAGCGGTTCCTGGGTTTGTGGCCATTCCGACGAGCGGCAATGTCACGGTCGACGGGAATCCCGTCGCGGTCTCCGTCGCCTTCAGCGCGTTCGACTATCCCGTGACCTTCGCCGAATCCGGACTTCCGAGCGGTACGGGTTGGTCGGTCACACTCGCCGCCCATACGGAGAACGGCACCGGGGCGACCCTCGGGTTTGAGCAACCCAACGGAACCTACTCCTACCGGATCCCCACCGTCCCGGGGTTCACGGTCGCGCCCTCTTCCGGGAACCTCACCGTCGCCGGAGCGGGAGTGCGGGTACCCCTGACCTACTCCCCCCTCCCTCCCGGGATGTACGCGGTGACGTTCACCGAGACCGGCCTTCCGAGCGGGCTCTCGTGGTCCGTCAACCTGAGCGGTACCGTCACCCGTTCGACCACCGACCAGGTGGTCTTCGACGAAACGAACGGGTCGTACACCTACTCGGTCGGCCCCCTCGCAGCCTATCTGGCCTCCCCGTCTTCGGGCTCCGTGACGGTCGCCGGCTCGGACCAAGGGCTCTCGATCGCGTTCTCCGCTGTGGCCGCGCCGAAGTACTCGGTCACCTTTGCGGAGGAGGGCCTGCCGACCGGGACCAACTGGTCCGTCGACCTGGACGGCGTGCTCCTCGCGGGGACGACCTCGAACCTCTCGGCGAACGAGCCGAACGGAAGCTACCCGTTCACAGTCCCTTCGCTCGCCGGGTTCAATGCGTCGCTCGCCTCCGGGACCGCGGACGTGCAGGGAGGGCCCGTGGTCGAGTCGGTCCAATTCTCCGCCCTCCCCATCCCCCGATACCCCGTCTTCTTCGTCGAGACCGGGCTCCCCAACGGAACCAACTGGACGGTCACGCTCAACGGAACGGCCCAAACCTCCAACGCCGTGGAATTGGCCCTGGGGAGCCTGCCGGCGGGAAACTACAGCTTCACCGTCCGGGCCGCAGGGTACACCGCCACCCCGTCGGGCGGAACGGTCCAGGTCAAGGCCGGCCCGGTGACGGTCGACGTCCTGTTCACCTCGGGCCCGAACCGGAGCTCGACCACCCCCGGCGACCTCTCGGTGCCCACCCTGGTCTTCCTCGGGGCGATGGGTCTCGTCGTGGTCGCGGCCATCGCGATCGCCCTGGCGACCCGAGGTAACCGCCGCGGCGACCAGTAGCCCCCAGGATCGATCGGGTCGGCCGAGTGTGCCCTACCCGTCCCGCGGGGACCGAAGGTCTTGTCCGTGCTCCAGCACGGAGCGGAGGTTGACGAAATAGTAGGCCCACCCCGACTGGGTGCCCCCGTACTGCTCGATACCGACGGGGGTCGTCGGAAAGCCGGTGTGCTGGACCGTAAGGAACGTCCCCGTGCCGGCCCGACGGAGGGTGAATGTCACGCGGGTGAGGAACCGTCGGTTGGCGGGGCCGTTCGGCCAGCTCAGGGTCAACCGGCGCCCCGGGATCACGTCGAGCACCTTCCCTTCGTGCGAATATCCCCCCGGCCACTCGAACCGGTAGGTGGTGCCCTTCTTGGGAGTCAATTCGGCCTTGGCCAGGAACCAGCGGACGATCTCCCGGGGGTCGCTGAGGGCCCGGAAGACCTGGTCCTGTCGGGCATTGAAAAAGTACGCCTGCTTGATCGACAGACCCTTGGGCGGCATGGGCTCGCGGCGACCTACGTATCCCGGCCTCAAGAGGGCAACGGCTCGCGAGCCCGAAGGGCTCCCGGAGACGTATCTGCCGCCATCGCTCACCCCGTCCGATGAGCGTCCCCATCTACGTGGTCGATGCGTTCGCCTCGGGCGAGTTCACGGGAAATCCGGCGGGGGTGTGCCTTCTCGACCGGCCGGCCCCGCGGGCGTGGATGCAACGGGTGGCGGCCGAGATGAAGCACGCCGAGACCGCGTTCATCGTGCCCCGGACTGAGGGGTTCGGTCTCCGATGGTTCAGCCCGACCGTCGAGGTCGACCTTTGCGGCCACGCTACCCTCGCCTCGGCCCACGTCCTCTGGGAGTCGGGTCGGCTCCCGCGCGCCCGTCCGGCAAAGTTCCGCACGCTGAGCGGAACCCTCACCGCCGTGCGGCGGGGAGCCCGCATCGAGCTCGACTTCCCCGCCCAACCGTGCAGCGCGGCATCGCCTCCGGCCGCTCTCACCGAGGCGGTCGGAGGTCCGTTCCGCTACGTCGGACGGAACCGGTTGGACTACCTGGTCGAGATCGCCTCCCCACGACGATTGCGCACGCTCGCCCCGGACCTGGACCGCCTGCGGGCGGTGGGCGGACGAGGCGTGATCGTGACGTCGCGCTCCGACGTTCGAGGGTACGATTTCCTCTACCGGTTCTTCGCCCCGAATGCCGGGGTCCCCGAGGACCCGGCCACCGGCTCCGTCCAGTGCGCGCTCGCTCCCTACTGGACCCGGAAGACGGGAACCCCCCGCGTGACCAGTTTCCAGGTCTCTCCGCGCGGCGGCGTACTGGCGGCTCGACTGGTGGGGGACCGCGTCCGGATCCTTGGAAAGGCGATCACCGTGCTCGAGGGAAAGCTGCGTTCTTCGCCCCGGTAGGCGGCTCGACCGTGCCCCTCCTCCGCGGGGAGCCACGGGAACGTTCATAGAGCCGGCCCCGTTCGGCCCCTTCGGAAGGTTGCCGCACGATGATGCTCTATCCTGGCGAAGTCCCGATCTGCTCCGAACAGATGTATGCGTGGGCGCCCCCCCAACAGGTCCCGGGGACGCTCTACCTCACGAACCTCCGGCTCGTCTTCGAGGCCGCCTCGGGAGCCTACGGGCAGCAGTATGGCCTCGAGCTGGAGCAGGCCCTGGGTCTCTCGGGACCTCCGGCGGCCCAGGCCATGCTGAACCTCGAGGTCCGGTCGATCACGAACGTCGCGGCCACTCCCGCCCCTTCGGGGTGGCATACGCTCCGCGTCGAGGCGAACGGCGGAGCCTTCGTCTACAACTTCCAGACCCCCCGGGCGGACTCCTGGGTCGCCTCGATCCAGGGCGCGCGGGGCGCGGCTCCGCTCCCCAGTTCGGCACCGCCGCCGGCGCCAGCACCGTACGCGGCTCCGACGGCTGCCCCCCCGGCCGTCTCCGCCCCGCCCGCGGCGGCTCCCCGGCCGTCGTCCGCCCCCCCGGCGGCCGCCGGTGGCGGGGGCGGCACCGCGTGGTGCATGCGCTGCGGAAAAGGCAACCCCGCGGGCGCCCCCCAGTGCGCCGGCTGCGGCGCGAAGCTCGGATAGCCGGCGGTTCCGCGCGAGGCGCCACCCCTCCGACGGGCGGACATGCGCGAAAATCGCGCCCGGCGGGGGTTCCGACACGCATCCGCACGCATATACCCCCCGCCCGCGAGGGGAGCGCATGGCGCTCTACGTCGCTGAGCATACCCACCCCGCCGAACGATGCCCCGCCAACAACCCGCAGATGGCCCAAGGACTCCTGGCGATCATCCACGGGGCCGGGAAGGCCGGTATCAAGGTCCATGGGGACGCCGTGACCACCGGCGGCCACCACCTCTACCTGATCGTCGATGCCCCGAACGAGAAGGCGGTCCGGGACTACTTTGCCCCGTTCGGCCAGATGGGGACTCTCGCGGTGTCCCCGGCGTCCCACTGCGAGGAAGTCGTCGCGCGCGGCGCCTGCTGACGGCGGCCGGCCTCCCCGACGGCGCTCCCTTCGAAATCGGGGGAGCGTCAACCCCTTTCGACCCTCTCCCCCTCCAATCAGTTTGGCCCCGACACGGTCCCTGACGCCGCCCGGTGGGAAACCAAAGAAAAGGGAGGAAAGGGTTGGCCCGGGTTCCTTCCGGGGAACTAGGGGGAGCTCCCGGGGGGCGACTCCTCCGACCAAGGCGCCGGGGTGGACGTCGTCTCCGAGGTCGTGGTCGTCGTCGTGTCGGTGGTTGCGGGGGTGCCGGACCCGCCGCGTCCGCGCATCACCAGGGCCACGATCAGCGCGATCACGATGATCGCGATGACGATCCCGATGATCGCCCAGTCGAGGGTCGAGAGGCCCGACGACGAGGACGACGTGCTCGAGCTCGAGAACGCGATGGTCACTCCGGTGGACGCGCCGCTCAGGGTCACGGACGAGCTGGACGGGGAGGCCGTGAAGCCCGATACCGAGCCGATCGAGTAGTCGTACGTCCCGTTGGCCTCGGTGAACGTCACGGTCGTGCCCCCGTTCGAGTAGTGCGTCGTGGTCCCGATCGAGACCGACCAGTTGGTGCCGCTCGGCAATCCCGTCTCGGTGAAGGTGATCGTGTACGACAGCGGAGCCGCCGCGAACGTCACCGTCACCGACTGGGCCTGTCCGGCCACCTGGACCGATCCGGTCGCCTGCTCGATCTTGAAGCCCGAGACGGCGTTGACCGTGTAGGAGTACGTCCCGTTCGCCTCGTTGAACGCCACGCTCGTGGTGCCGTCCGAGTAGTGGGTCGCCACGCCGATGGTCACCGACCAGTTCGTGCCCGCCGGCAGACCGGTCTCGACGAAGTTGACCAGGTACTCCGACACCGGGGTCGTCGAGAATACGGTCGAGACCGTCTGGGCCGACCCGGCCACCGTGACCGTGCCCTCGCTCGGGGTCGCGGAGTACCCACCGGTGTTCGGGATGGTGTAGCTGAACGTCCCGTTCAGGACCGAGAACTCCAGGTTGCCCGACCCGGTCTGCGTCGTCGCGTCCAGCGTCACCGACCAGTTCGTACCGGACGGAAGCCCGGACTCCGAGAAGGTCACCGTGTAGTACACGGGAACGTGGGTGAACGCGATCGTGACGATCTTGTCCCCACCCGATACGGTCACGCTGCCGCTCGACGGGAGGGCGGTGTACTCGGGCACGGTGCCGACCGTGTAGGAGTAGGTCCCGTCGTAGACCGAGTAGGTGATCGACGCGGGGGCCAGCGCCGAGTTGGCCGTGCTGTTGAACGTCACGCCCCAGCTCGTTCCCGCGGGCAGTCCGGTCTCCTCGAAGACCACGTTGTAGTGCGCCTGGGCGAAGGAGATCGTCACCGTCTGGTTGACCTGCGTATCGTAGACCACGTTGCCGCTCGCGGGGCTCGGGGAGTACCCGCTGGGCGGGTTCACGACGAAGCCGATGGTCGAGTTCTCGAGGCTCCAGCTCGGGATGTAGACCAGCGGGACCCCGGTCGAGTAGACGGCCGTTCCGAGCGTGAATCCCCACACCGTGCCGGCCGGAAGACCGGTCTCGTTGAACTCGAGCCAGTTGCTGACGAACAGCGCGTAGGGCGCGGTGTCCGAAACGCTGCCGTTGATCACGTAGGAGCCCGTGCCGGACCAGTCCGACCAGTAGTTGCCGATCCCGAGGTAGTCGAACTCGACACCGACCGACGAGCCGCTGACCGCGGCCTGGACGTGGGCGGCGCTGAAGGTGCCGTCCGTGCTGGCCCCGTTGTTCGCCACGAAGTTGTCGCCGTAGAAGATGAGCGAGGATCCCCCCGTGACGTCCACTCCGTAGCTCGAGGCGCCCTCAAAGGTGCTCGCCGCGACCATCACCGAGTTGGCCGAGACGAAATCGGCCCCCAGGGTTCCGCTGTAGACGAACACCTGGCTCACGGTCGCGACGTTGGTCGCGTTCAGGAGCAGGCCGTCCGCCGCCCCCCAGATCGTGGCACCCGTCACCGAGAGGGTGGAGGTAGCGTTGTCCCAGACACCGAAGTTGTAGTCGGTCGCCGAGATGTTGTTCTCCACGAGGTTGGAGTCCTCGAAGGAGGCCACGGCCGCATTCGGGTTGTGCAGGATGAATGCGTTCGTGACGTACGGCGATCCGAGGGACGTCGACGTCGAGGTCACGTTCCAGACGTTCACGTCGGTCGCTTCGACCGTATACACCCCGACCGCGTCCTGGCCGGACGTCACGTTCCAGATGTTCAGGAACTGTCCGCCTTCGGTGAGGACCGCGACCGAGTCCGATCCGACCGACACGTTCCACTGCGAGATGGTGTAGAAGTCGACCGTCACGAGTGCGGCGGTCGAACCGACCGCATCGATGTTCGACTCGTTCACGAACTCCGCCCGGTAGGCGAAGACCCCCACCGCCCCGTCGAACGCCGCGAGGTTCGTCACGTTGACCGCGGCGACGAAGAAGGTCGTGAACCCGGTGAGGCCGAAGAGTCCCCCGAGTCCGTCGAAGTTGAGTCCGAGGATCGCCGCCTGGGGCGAGGATCCGGGGACGAACCCGGACACCGTGAAGTTGTTCACGATGACGTCCTGGACCTCTTCGAGGTCGACGGCGATGCCGATCCCGTAGTCGGGGCTCGAGCAGTTGGCGAGGTACCAGTTCTCCAGCTCAATGTCGATGCCGCCGACGATCAGTGCCGGGAACCCGAACTCGCCGTCCGCGGGGTCCCCGATGAGGTTGTTCACGGCCCGAACGTCCAGGACGAACAGGAGGTTGGTGCCGTTGTCGAAAAGGAGCACCGAGCCGTTGGAGGCCGTCAGCCCCTCGATCCCGACCTCAAGGTCGTAGGAGAGGTAGACTCCCCAGGTCGGCACGGGGGTCACCCCGGCGACCCCGCCGCCGCCGTCGGTCCCGTTCGCGACGACGTTCTCGATGAGGACCCCCTCGGAATAGAGCACAGCGACCGCATTGGCGCCGCTCTGCCCGGTGATGTTCCAGAGCGTGGCGTAGGTGCTGTTCTCTACGTCCACTCCGAACGAATCCTGACCGGTGGTGATCCAGCCCGCGCTGCTGTCGGTGGTCTGCCAGAATTCGACCGCGGCGAGGGGCGTAAAGCTCGCGTCATGGGTGAGGTACGCACTGCCCGTCACGGTCGTGTTGGTGACCGTGAAGACCCCGGTTCCGAAGTTGAAGAAGTAGCCCTGGGTGAGGCCGATATAGTACGGTGTGACCCGCACGGAGTTGTACTTGTAGTATTGGAACGTGGTCGGGTTCTGGATGAAGTGATTCAACGAGACGTTGACCGAGAGGTTCAGCGCCGCGAAGATCATGAACTCCGGGAACCGGAAGTCGTTCAGGAGATTGAACGGAACTCCGAGGCTCACCACGCTCGAGTTGACCCAGAGCGCGTTGTGGACGGAAGAGTAGGTCACGCCCGTGATACCCGCCGCACCGAAACTGGCCACCTGCGCGGTCGTGCTCAGGTAGACCGGCGTGTAGAATGCACCGGCTCGGGCGGTGAGCGAGAACGTCTCGGTCCCCGTCGCGTTGTCCAGGACCGTGAAGTTGCCCCAGCCGTAGCCGTTCGCATACGCCCGGAAGACGTAGGGGTCGCTGCTCCACGCCGGCGGGAGGTGGGTGATCGTCACGCCGTTCACGTCCGAGGGGGCGTAGGAGAGGTTGCCCGTCGGTCCGCGGATGAAGTTCAGCGAAGACTGGTTGGTGGCGAACACGAACCCGTCGTTGGGCATCCCGTTCAGGTCGACGTTGATCCAGCCGGGCCGTGCGGCGGGACCCCACGTCGAGTTGGACGTATTCCAGAGTCCGTAGAGGAACGACGGCCCCTGGCTCAGTAGCTCGGTGGTGCCCTGGTAGGCGAACGCGGCCCCGTCCGCGGTCTCACCGGTGTTCACACCGTAATCGTACGCGGCGCGGACGTTCTCGTAGGCTCCCGCGGTCGCGGACCAGTACTGGAGGGTGGAGGTTCCGCTCAGGTTCGTGATGACCGCATTGGCCCCGCCGCCGTTCCCGCCGAAGATGAGTTCGGCGTCCCAGTAGAGTCCGAGCGGGTTGTTCTTCTTCCCGTTGACCTCGAACGAGGGGGGCGCGGAGTGGGATGCGGTTCCGTTGAACGTCACGTAATCGAACGATCCCGTGTGTCCACCGGTCGTCGTGTTCGTGAGCGTGTAGTTGAAGTACACTCCGGGGTGGCCACCCGCGGACGTGATGTTGTTGAACAGGTCGAGCGTGAAGGGGTACGTCACCTGGTAGGTGGGCCCGTAGACGTAGTAGTAGGCGCCGGGGACGAGGGTTCCACTGTAGGTGAGCAGGGTCCCCGGGTTGAGCCCCGTGGTCGCGCTGGTCATGTTCCAGATGTTGTTCTCGAACTGGAGCGAGGTCCCGTTGAAGTGAACGACGTTCTGGATCCAGAAGACCCCATCCGTTCCCCCAGGGTAGGAGACGTTGACCGTGACGGTGTTGAGCTGCCAGGTCATGTAGTTCGGAGGGGCGACCCAGCCGGCGTATCCGGGGTTGTAGTCCTGGAATGAATTGAGGGAGATCGAGGCCTCGAAGCTGCTCGTGTTGTAGACGTACGGTCCGCTCGAGCTCTGCCCGAGGTCGGAGATACCCATGGGGGAGGGGTTGGTCGTGTAGGCGGACGGGGTGATGAGCCCGCCCGGCGCGACGTTCGGGTTGGGGGTGGCCGGGAAGAACACGCTCGAGGGGTTGATCTTCTTCTCTGCGATGAGTTGCTTGGCGAGGGCCACCGCGGGATTGACCCCTTCGGTGGGCGCGACGGTCGCAGTGGTCGGGGGAGCCGTGAGTCCCGAGGTCTGGAGTACGGACGGTTCCGAGGGTTTCGGTGCGGCGGGGTGGGCACTGACCGCCGGGACGACGCTGGCACTAGCACCGGACGTCGCCGGGGTCGGGGCCCGCGCCCCGGAAGCCAACAGTCCCATGGAGGAGAGGACCATCACGAAAGTCACCAAGGTCACTGCCAGGAGCATCACTCGTCGGTCGGCCATTTCAGCCGGCCACACCGCGGGTGCTACTTAAAGTCCCGCCGTCGGGACCCGACGATTCCTGCCCTGAATGTCCGTACGGGACCGCGGGCCGTCGATGGGCGGTCCATTACGCCGGAAGGGGTTGGACGAGCTCGCACCTGGTCCGTAGGCTTACGGGGAGCCTCCGGACGGAGGTCCGGGGGGACCTTCGGGGGGTGCCGTCTCCGTGGCAGAGTACTCCGACGGGGCGTACTGGGTAGACCCGCCGCGTCCCCGCCGGCTCAGCGCGTAGACCGCCGCGATGACGAGCAGCAGGATCACGACCGCGATGATCGCGTAGTCGAGGGTCGAGAGCCCGCTGCTGCTCGAAGACGACGATCCGCCGTTCGCGGTGAACGTCACCTCCACGTTCTTCGCGGCCCCCGCCAGCGTCACCGATCCCGTGGCCGGGGAGGAGGAGTAGCCGTTGACCGCACCGACCTGGTAGTTGACCGTCCCGTTCGCCTCGTGGAAGGAGACCACGTCCCCGCCCTGAGAATAGACCGTGCTGGTGCCGATGGTGACGGACCAGTTCGTCCCGGATTGCAGGCCGGTTTCGGTAAAGGTAAGGGCGAACGTCCCCGGGGGCACCGCCGTGAAGACGACGGTCGCTCCCGTGTTCTCCCCTGCGACCTTGATCGAGCCCGAGGCCACTCCGATCGTATAGCCGCTCACCGCTCCGACGGAATACGAATAGGTCCCGTTCATCTCGGTGAACGCGATCGTCGTTCCGGTCGAAGGAGTCGTCGTCGTGCCGAGCGTGACCGACCACGAGGTACCGGTGGGCAGGCCGGTTTCGGTGAAGATCACCGTGAATTCGCCCGAAGCGAGCTTGGTGAACGCCACCGGAACGGTCGTGTTCGAGTCGAGAACCGTGGTCGACCCGCTCGTCGGGGACGAGGTGAATCCTGCGATCGCACCGATCTCGTACCCGTACGTGCCGGGCGCCTCCGTGAAGTTCACCCACGCCGTGGTCGAGCTCTGGATGGAAGTCCCCACCTGGACCGTCCACTGGGTCGCGGCGGTCAGGCCGCTCTCGACGAACGACAGCGTGTAGCTAGACGCTACGGCGCTGAACGCGATCCCCTGACCCTGGGCCGAGCCATCCACCGTGACCGATCCGCTGGCCGGTGAGGGGGCGTAGCCCGTGACCGCCGGGATCGAAAAGGGGTACGACCCGTTGGCCTCCTCGAAGACGATCGCGCTCGTGCTCGATGGGAGCGTCGTACCGTTCAAGGTGACCTGCCAGTTGGTCCCCGCGGCGAGCCCGGTTTCCGAGAACGTCACGGCATACTTGGTGGGTGGGGGGTTGGCCGAGTACGCGATGAGCACGGTCACCGGCCCTCCGGAGATCACCGCCGTCCCGTTCGCGGGCACGCCATGATAACCGGTGATGGCGACCAGATACCATGGATAGGACCCGTTCTGGACGAGCACCTGGATCGAGGAGGTCGTCCCCGGGTAGCTGACTCCCTGCACATGAACCGCCCAGTGCGTCCCGGAGGGTAGACCGGTCTCGCTGAACGTCAGGGCGTAGGTCACGGTCGGGGGTGGCACGAGGGGCCAGTAATCTCCGCCCGTGAAGATCTGGCTCTGGCCACTGACGACCTCGGTGTAGGGGAGGGTCCCGAGGGGGTTGGACGTGCTGCCGTAATCCCACCAGTAGTTGCCGCCCTGGGTCGCGTTCCCGACGATCGTTCCCGTGAGCGGGAAGTCGGGGAAGTTCGTGGCGTGGTTCACGGTCGCGGCGGGCGTGGGAGTGATGTTCCAAGTGTCGACCGGTACGATCGGGGCGCCGGAGTACAGGTCGAAGGGCTCCGTAACGGCCGTCGTGGACGTGTCGAACGCGTTGTTGTAGATCAGGTCCCCACTCTCGGTCTCCTGGAGGCCGAGGCTCAGGTTCAGGGGGCTCACGGGGCCCGGGAAGTACGGGAAGGGCGCCATGGTGAAGGTGTTCCCGAAGACCGTGTTGTTCGACCCTCCGTACAGAGTGAGTCCACCGGACTGCGTCTCAAACGTGTTGTTGTCGATCAGGTTTCCCGAGGAGTTCCACAGCACCACGCTGAAGGTCGCGTAGTAGTTGCCGGCGAACGCCGGGTAGGCCACGGGGTTGTAGAGCCCGCTGTCATACCACCCGCTGATGTTGGTCGAGTTCACGAGGGCGACGTTCGAGACGTTGTAGAACACGTATCCGAGCGCGTCGGTATTGGCGGAGATCCCTGGGTAGGGCATCGTCGTCAACAGGTTCGACATGTTCGAGAGGACGACCGATGCGGAGGTGTCGAAGAAGAACACGCCGGTGAACACCGGGAAGGCAAAGTCGTTCCAGGTCCCGAAGATGCTCAGCATCGGGGTCGTCTGGGCATTGTAGACTTGGTAGGGGTCACTCGGAGTGCCGGCTCCGCCGCTGGAGATCGCCGCGAACTGATCGTTGTTCCAGGCCCAGAGGGGGGTGTAGATCCCCTCGGTCGTGTTGAGGGCGAGGGAGACGGTAATCGTGTTCGTGCCGAGCGAGACCGTGATGGATGAAATGACTGGGGTGTAGTCGCTCAGGATCGCGGCGTAGGTGTAGGTCCCCGGGGCGAGCCAGAACGTGTTGGTCGTCTCTTGGGGCGCCCAGTACGGGAGGTCCCCTTGCGTGAAGTTGCTCGTCCAGTTGGGCCCGAAGAAGAGGAAGGCATTCTCCGGGGACACCGTGATGTCGACTTGGCCGAGGCCCGGCGCCCCGGTCGCGTTCCACAGTCCGACGAGCATCGGCGGGCCGGTACGGACCACGCCATACGGTGCGCCGTCGCTCGCGTTCTGCCAACCGACGTAGGCACCCGTGACCGTCTCACCCGTCTCGCCGCCGTACGAGAAGGCGCTCGGCACGGCCTGGTAGGACGAGGTGGTCGTGTTCCAGTATTGGAGCGTGAAGTTCGCGTCCGCAGCGTACAGGTTCGCCTGAGACCCTCCGCCCGGACCACCGAGGATGACTTCGAAATCGTCGGTCAGACCGAAGGCGTTGTACTGGTAGCCGTTGGCGGTGTATTGGGAAGCGGCGACGGGTCCGGAGGTGTTCGCGGTCGAGTTGAAGACCACGTAGTCGTACGGGAACACCGAGGTGGTGCCGCTCTCGTTCAGCGCCACGGTGAAGTTCACCGCGTTGCGCCCCCCGACGAGCGAGTTGTTCATCCAGAGGTCGATCGAAAATGGGTAGGTGACCCCGGTAAGGATCGGGTACTCAGAGTAGTAGAAGGTCGTTCCGACCTGCTGGCCGTACGGTCCGTGGGCGTAGATCGCATTGGAGGATAGAGACGGACCGGAGAAGTTCCAGACGTTAGTGACAAGGATGAGCTCGTGAGACTGCGCGAGGTACTCCACGACGTTCTGTGTCCAGAACGAGTACGTGGCGTTCCCAAACAGATTGATGCTCGTGGTCACGGAGTTCAACTGGACCCCGTAGTAGAGGGGCTGGATGCCCGTGGCGTTGGGCGCGAATGTGGCGAGCACACTGGGGGTGTTGAGGATCGAGGGGACGACGCTCCCGTTCCCGTTGGGGTCCGCGGACAGGCCGAAGTCCGCGAGTCCGATCGGAGCGGGGTTGTTTCCGCCATAGAGCGGGGTCACGTGGCCCAGGGTATGGGATTGAGCGACTTGGGCGGGGGATGCAGAAGCGCGGGGAACAAAGACGTCGGTCGAAGGTACGCCTGCGGCCCGGGCCTGTGCCAAGGCTTCGTTGGCTACCGGATTTACCGTCGGAGTCGCGCCGACGCCGTTGAGATCGAAGTTAGAACCAGGGAGGCCACCTACCGCGCCAGCTCCTTCGGCCGACGCGGGCTCGGACCCTTTGGCCGTAGCGACGCTGAACGCCGAGCCGTGGGGAGCTGCGGCGGTGGCGCCCAGCCCGGCGAGCAGGCCCAGTGACGAGAGGACCAAGATCCCGATCACGAAAGTCAAAGCCACGATAATCACACGGCGGTCGCCCATATTCTGCCGGCCAAATCGGCACCCCATTTAAGGTCGGTCGCTGGACTGCAGGGGCATCTCCAGACAGCAGAGATATCGCGACCTCCTGCAAACTAGGGGAATCCCGGGATCCGCCGAGGGCGGGCCGAGTGTGGGAAACGTGCTAGCGAGGTCGCTTGGGCGAGTCGCGGTCGATCGAGATCGCCGCGCGAACCAGTGCGTGGAATGCCGGGGATTGGACGTCTGCCACCGAGTGAAGAGTGACGTGCCGCAGGTTCTTCCCCGTGCCTTCGAGAAGGTGGGTCGGGTCGGGCAGGGAGGTTCCGCGCCAGAATTCGACCCCCACGTGGCGTTGGTAGCCGAAGACTCCGCAGACACTGTCCGTGCCGACGTACCAGTCGTGCCCCCACTTCCGTTCGACCTTCAGCTCGGGTCCTTCGCTGCGGACGACGAGGTGGACCTCCTTTTCGATGACCAGCAGGTCGGCCCGTTGGTCCTCTCGCTCGGTTGGCATTGAGTTCCGTCGAGCCGGTACGCGTCAGTGCGCTTGAGCCTTCTCCCGGTGCCGACGCGTGAAGCCGAAGAAGACGAGGGGAACGATCCACAGCCAGGTCCGGAGGGGTTGGCCATAGATCCAAATCTCCGCGAATACGGGGGCGACCGTGACGAAAAAGATCCCTGCGGTGATCCAGCGGCTGACCGCCTCTTCACGGAACCCCTTCCGAACATCAGGGGCTAGGGGGGGCTGTTTCGAGAGGGACACCGCCCAGGCGAAGAGACCCAACACGAGCATCATCAGCCCAAGGTCGATCGCGTAGGCTTGGCTCGCCGCATCGAAGAAGCCGATCGCGATATTCCGAGACTCGAGGATGTTGAAGAGGAATGGCTCTACAGAGACCGTGAACAGCAGGAGTGTGTTGAACGTCACGACCCAATGGTCCTCGAAGGTCAGAACCGACATCAGACGAGTGTAGGCGAACCAGACCATGATCAGGATTAGGAAACTGAATCCAAACGTCGCGAGGTCGCTGTAGAGTTCCCCCGAATTGGTGGGGGGACTCGCAACGAGGGCGAGCGCCCCCACCGAAAGGGCGAGTCCGAATACCATGTCCGAAAGGGACTCTATTCTCGGCCGAGGCCTTGCGGTGGAATCGGCCGGTTTAGAGGATGCTTCGCTTGATGCCGCCAAGGTCACCATCCTTGGATGGGCCGTGGCCTAAGAAGGGATCTGGTCCCACCTTCACCCAAGGACGCCCCGAAAGAGCGAGGGCGGCACTCGGGCTGAGCCTGGCTAGTTCGCCGATTGGAGGGATCCCGACTCTCGGCGCGACTCGAAGGGGCCCGCCGTGTAAGTCCCGCACCTGCGCCCCCTTCTGGGTGCAAGTGCAAATGCACCTACTCATTTCCGGCCACATTGGTCCAAATGGCTAGTTTTCCGGCGTCCGGACCCTCTCGATGCGAAGGGAAGGCGGATATAGTGCCAGAATCGTAGAATAGGTCAGTGTCGAAGGCAGATCCGATTCTCCCCGGGCTTAGCATCGTTATCCCGGCCTGGAACGAGGAGGACAGACTGACCCGAACCTTGGGTCGATATCTGCCGGCGTTGGAATCACGGAAGGATCCGTTCGAGGTAATCGTTGTGTCGGATGGCATCCGAGACCGGACTGCGGAGGTAGCGCGGTCTTTCTCGGACCGGGGCGTCCGGGTGCTAGAGTTTCCCGAGAAACTCGGAAAGGGGGGGGCCATTCTTGCAGGGCTGCGAGCCGCGCAGTTCGACAACGTCGGCTATGTTGACGCCGACGGTCCGATCGCCCCGTCGCAAATCTACAGCATGGTCGACTCTCTGAAGGACGTTGACTGTGTGATCGCCTCTAGGTGGATGCGGGGCTCAGTCATTCTTCGCTCAGAACCCCTGTTTAACCGCCTCGCCGGTAGAATCTGGAACTCGATGGTCCGGGCCCTTCTTTTCCTTCCTATCCGGGACACTCAGTGTGGTGCCAAGTTCTTCAAGCGGTCAATCGTGGCACCGCTTCTGCGGACGGTCACAGTCACTAATCGGGCATTCGACGTGGTATTCTTGTACCATGTCCGCCAGGCAGGAGCCTCGGTTAGAGAGATCCCCGTCACCTGGTCGCACGATCCGAATACACGCATGCCGGTGGGGCGTGCGATTCCTGTGATGTTTCTTTCATTGGTTGGGGCACGGGTAATGAACACCCCAGTGGGTAGGCGGGTGCCACCTCGAATGATTCGGTGGTTCACCCATAGATACGGACCGACCTAGTGAAACGGCGGATGGGTGTGAACCCTGGCCTGGCTATCCGAAAAGAGATTTGGTCAGGCAAGACCCAGGGACTTGCCTCAGCCTTGGGGCATGGGGAGGGTAGACGAGGCGCCAGCCATACCGGATACCAAGGTCTTCACTTGAACGGTCATGAGACGAGTGCGCCCTGAGGACAGTCGATGATTCCAGTTCGAGTGCCCCCGCGGAGCCTTAGAATAGGAGTCTTCGGCTGCTTCTTCCCAAGCATTGAAAGCCTTGGTTCAACGACAACCGGATATGTCAAGCTCCTCTCTGAAGCCGAGGGGGTAGAACGGGTACTGGTCTACTGCCAAGCCGGCGCATTTCTCCCCCCGGGGTGGAGCGGAGACAAGATACTTCTGCGCCCGGTTTGGAGGCTCGGCGACCCCGTATCTTTGCTGCAATGTCTAAAGAGCCTCGTCGCCGACCGGCACGAGTTCGATGTTCTGTTCTTCAACATTCACCTGACCTGTTTCGGCAAGTCACGGGTTTCGAACTTGCTAGGGCTTTGCTTACCCCCCCTCTCTCGGACCTTGGCGGGAGTGCCAACTTTCACCTACATGCACAACCTTCTCGAAACTCAAGACGTAGAGAAGCTCGGATACACGCCTGGGTTACTCACGAAGGTCATCGTCCATTCTGTCGAGCGCCTGATCGCCAAGAGGACGGTCCTGATCGTTCCCCTGCCCTCACAACGGGACGTTGCCCGCCGGAAGCTTTCGGCGCATGTTGAGAGTTTCGTCATGCCTTACGCCGAGGCGGTCTCTGCACTCGACGACGAGTCTGGATCAGGAAATCGGATACCGGACAGTGAGGCAGGAGGGACTCCCCGCTGGCAGAATGTCCTCCTGTTCGGATTCTGGGGACCCCAGAAGGACCTCCCCGGAGGGCTGAAGATTCTTCATGAAGTGATCAAGGGGGGAATCCGGCTGCATGTCTGGGTGGTGGGATCTGTCAACACCCACTTTCCAGAATATGCCACTCGGTTCGAACGCGTCAAACAAGCACTACCCTCTCAGTACTTCGAGTTTGTCGGCGAAGTCGACGAGCAGAAACTATCCTCCTACATTCGACGAGCGGACTTGGTATTCTTACCATACATGGCCACCGGGGGGTATTCTGCAGCCCTGAATGTCGCAGCTGGTTTTGACGCTCAAATCGTCGCGTACGATTTGCCGGCTCTCCGAGAATTCTCCGGTTTGATAGAGGCGGATTGTACATTCATTGACCCCCTCGACATTGAACAATCCGCCCGCACAATCGCGATGATGCTTCTGTCGATCAAGAAGGAAGGCCGAGGGCCCAACTCGTCAGCACGAAGACGAATGCGTTCAAGCGAGGAGACTACAAAATTGATCGCTCGGCTAAGAGACGGAGGTCCACCTAACAGATGAGAAGCAGAAATGTCATAGGTCGGGCTGGTCGCGTTTACCTCGCTTCGAAGAGTCTTTCACGCCCGGATCGGCGACGATTTTCGAGATTTCAGATATCTGGCACGGTGTGCTGGGTTGCTTTCCGGCCCTCTCGGCACGTTCTCAGGCGAACGAACCGGTGTCCTTGTCCCAGGGCTTCTGGTGCAGGAGAGTGGCTTATCCTCCGAGCCGCAGTGTTGCCACAGGTGTAAACCGCGGTGCCACTCAGTGTTTTGAAGGGGTCATTCGAAATATTCTGTTGAAAACATCATGAAGATCGGCATCCTCGTTTACTATCTGGAACCCCAAAGTGGCGAGAGTCGTGAGGCGATCAACCTTGCGATAGGCCTGAAAAGGCGGAGGTTCGACACTAGCATTTACGCCCTAGCGTGCGAATTCTCGGTTCGTCAGCGACTGCAAACTCTCGGTATCCACGTCGTTTCCCGGGCGGAGCAGTTAAACTCGATATCGAAGCTCAAACTCATGCGCTATGACCCGTCCCTCGCCGCGAAATTGAGCCAGATTGTAGCAACTGAGCCGCCATGCGACGCGTATATTGTAACACAAGACGCAGCCCTTCCGATCATCAGAAAGAGGGAATCGGGACAGTGGATCTTCCTTTGCAACGGCGACATGAGCCTACTCTTGCTCAGTAGGCAGTTCAGGAAGCGAGCGCCTGTCGTGGGTTGGAGCCTCAGCCGTTCTTTGGTGAACCAACTGGAGAGCCATGCTCGGCTCGCTCGAGAATATGACGTCCTATTGGCCAATAGTAAGTTCACAAGGGGCCTAATGTCGTATCTGTATGACACTTCGTTCGATGGCGTGGTGTACCCGCCCGTTGATACGGATGCATTCACGCCACGCCAAACCGTTCCGGCTGGGCAAGAGTACGTCTTCGCGGTGCTGAGGCGGACCGAGGAACCCGCATTCCCGTTCGTCACACGGCTGGCGCGTCGGGTGCCGGTAGTCGTAGTGGGGGGCGCTACCGTACAGAGCGCGGATAATCGAGGGAAGGTCGGAGAAGACGAAATAGTGAGACTTTACTCCGCCGCGAGATTGACTGTGTCATTCAGCCATCAGGAGTTTTTCGGGTACTCAATTGCCGAATCCCTGGCATGCGGCACCCCTGTCTTGGCTCTCAGTCAAGGTGGGGCGCCCGAACTGATCACGTCGGGGGTCGACGGTTGGCTTGAGGACAATCCTACCAAGCTTATCGAGCGAGCAGAAAAGGTGATTCGGGATGGGACCCCGGATGCAGTTAGGGCTCAATGCAGAACTGAGTCACTGCGGTTCGCCATCGATGAATCGACCGGCAATTTGGCCCAGTTTCTGGTGAAGTCCACCGGCGCCTCGAAGTAAGCTCATGTCGCACTTCAGATGAAAGAACATGCCGTGGAAGGGGAGTCACTTACTTCATCGGTAGGCGACGGTCGAAGGAAGAGTTCGCTCGCCTCGAGGCTGCCGAGGTTTTGGCCAGTCGCAGTGGTGACGCTCGGCGCCACCATCTTCGGCCTGGTCTTTACCAGTCTGTCCATCGCAAGATTTCAAACCTTTAACAGTAGCTTCAACGATCTGGGATTCTGGAATCAGGCATTTTGGATTACTTTGCACGGCGGCCCTGGAGCATGGGCATCAGGCCCGACGGAATCGAATTTCTTCGCAGTCTATCCATGGTCGAGCTCTTCCTTCTTGGTCCTCGAGCCGATTTACGCGATTTACGAGAGTCCCGCTTCTCTGTTGCTGATGCAAGGGGTAGCTGTCCCACTTGCCGCAATTCCGCTGTACCTCTACGCTCGAAGTGTCAAGTTGCCGGGGTCATGGGCGGCGGTGACGTCGGCAAGTTACCTTCTGAATTTTCAGATCCAAGGGGCCGCCCTCAACGATTTTCACATGCAGTCGTTCTTCCCGCTTTTCTTCTTCTCCTCACTTTACTTTCTGCAGACACGGCGACGCAGGAGTTTTGCGGTAACCGCGATTCTCGCCGGTCTAATCAACCCCCTCACTCTGGGAGTGGTCGTAGCCCTCGCGTTGATGGACTCGGTTAAATCCGCGCTCGAGCGAGGTTCGATTCGGTCGCGCCTTGCTCGCTTCTCAAGGAGTCTGCGACTTGAGCCGGAACGAGCCGCGGTAGCCGTTGCATTAGTCTCGGCACTAGCGCTTCAGTGGCTGGTCGGGAGCATCGGCGTATACCATGTTGGGACCGCGGTTGGTGGCACCTACGTGTCGACAATTCCTACACGCGAGTTATTCTTCATAATGACCTTGGCACCGTTCTTAGGACTCACATTGCTTACCGTGGATGGAGTCATTCTGTCCTCCCCTCTGTTGGTGTTCCTAGTCATTGGATCGACCCAATACTTCGGATATTTTGGTCACCAAGATTCGATGGAGTATGTCGCTACATTCACAGCTGGATTCACAATGTGGCTTGCGTCGAGACACTCGGAAGCAACGCCGCGCCCCACTGTCGTAAAACTGAGTCATGGGGCGGCCCAGAGCTCGCGCGTCGTACGTCAACAGCGCCGAATTGCCAGTCGGTGGTCTTTGGAGCCTTCAACGCAAGCCCGATGGGGAGTGGTAGGCGCGTTCGGGATCGGGTTAATCCTATCCTTATCGTACTCGCCAATCAGTCCATTCAACAACCATCAAGGGCTGCTCCAAGATGTGAATGAGCGATACCAGGAAATCACGCAAGGGAATTCAGCGGTCGACTTCCTTAACCGAGTCATCGGTTTGATCCCCGCGGACGCTTCTGTCTTGACCCAAAACAACATCCCCCAGTTGTCGGGACGAAGCGATGTGGCCTGGGCATTCCCAGGCATTGATTCGGTCGGAAATGTGAGTCGCTTCCAGTTCATTCTCGGGGCGAATTCGGTCAACGCCTTTTCCGAGTTTTGGTTTGCCTATCTCGACCCTTACATCGGGGTGGCCTATTCCTCTGGCGAGTTCGGGACAGTGGCATTCGGTGACGGGGTCATCTTGCTGGAGCGTGGATATGTCGGCCCGCCACAACTCTTCGCGCGTCTCTGGATTCCCGCCACTCAGTTCGAACTCTCGGCGGGTCAATTTACCGACGGCGTTGCGACCTACTCCGGTTCTCCTGCTGGCGACTTCTGGTACGGTCCCTACACGATCCTACCGCCGGGCCACTATTCGGCGACCTTTGTCCTAAATGTGTCCGCTACGATGCCTAAGACCGACCCAATCATCATTCTAGCGGTGTCCGAGTATGACCCCGTAAACGGAACGACCACGTTTTACAATTCGACACTGATTGACCTGGGCAACTTCTCGTCGTCTAACACTTGGGAAAATTTCACACTTCTGTTTACGGCGCCGACCTTCCTGTCTCGGCTGGAGTTCCCCGGATACGAGCCAACCGGTGCTGCAGCCCTCCGATTCATGGGGGTTCTGGTCACCCCCCAAGGATCCTTGTCATAGATTCCGGGTTTCGACCGGGGGGCACAATCACCGGTCCCAAACCTCCCGGTCACCGACTAGCCCAACCACGGGGAGGAACACTCCGGATGAGGTTGGCTGGCTGCGGCACCGGTTGGTAGATCGTTTGCAGCGTTGTGTAAGATGCGGGAGGCCGTACGACTATCGGGCAAGCATCGGCTTTAGGAATGCTGTGGCAGATTGGGGTCCGAGATCCATCAACGCAAGGAGGGAGTAGATTGCAGTATTGCGGGATCCTGATACCGCGGCGGAGTTGAGTACGGTCCGGAGCGCTTCGGCTATGGATTGAGTTGAAACTTGGGCGCCCATTGCTCGCTCAAAGATCGTAGCTCGCGAGTGTCGGATTGCGAAGTACGAAGCGGCCAAACCCAAGGGTCCGTTTGATTGAATGAGATCGGAGACCACCTGCCACGCCCTGACTCGTCTCTCGGCATCGACAACTGTCTTTGAGACATTCCCTGCGTGCCTCCTCACCCACGTAAGTCGAGAGTCGTCGAAAATGACAGAACCCGCTCCCGATATGGCGCAAAAAAGGAGGAGCGTATCTTGGAGGCCCTGAATCTTCTTTATGAAGTCACGGTTTCGAATTATCAAGTCCTTCTTAACCGCAACCGAGCTCATGTTCTGTTCGCGATTTGCCCGAGCCAAGAAAGGTAACATTCGGTCAGAATCGTCGGCCTGAAACGTGATCTGCCGGCCCAGATGAAGGTGGCGCGATCTGTCCTCTTCATCACGTCGTGAGGCCGGGTCCGAAGGCCCGCGCGACCGATAGAACTGCGAGAAATCATTGTGATAATACGCGAGTTTGGGATTGGCAAGGAAGGTAGCTTCGACCCGAGCAAGTTTACGCGGATCGAAAAGGTCGTCGTCATCTAGGAACACCAACACTTCACCCCGCGCACACTCCGCAGCCCGAACGATTGTTTCACCGACATTGGGTGACGGGTCGGGAATCCAACGAGGTGCCGTGACGCCGCCGGAGCCGCCGTAGTAGGATGGGTCGAAATTCGCGAGGACGACCAAGTCGACATCGCGTTCAGTTGGTGCTTGGCGAAAAACGGACGCTATCGCCTCCCCAATATACTCTCTTCGATCGTGCGCGGTGACGACGACCGATAACAAGCAGCCCTCTCGGTCACCTATCTTGCGCTCTCCGACTGTGCTTTCAGACCCAACCCGGCCAACGCCTACGGGTCCAGAATCTGAAAACCGCGCATTCTCGGTGCGGTATCCGCGGAAGTCAGACCGAATGGTATTCGGTGGATTCGCATCGGTCCGAGCGGCGATTTGACCCGGTTCTATGCCTGACCTCGACGCGTTGTCATCAAATCGGATATCGAGGGTGGGGTTTGAATCGGAATCGGTGGACCCGACGGCCAGGGGATGCAAGAGGGGCAGGAGCCGTGGAAAGACCGCTTCGAGACTCCCTAAAGTTAGATAGCCTAGGTCTCGCGGGCCGGTGAGTCTGCGGTAAAAGTGACCGAGCGTTCTTACAGCACGCCGAGTCTCTGCCTGCGAGTGTGCCTTCCCAATCAGGCCCTGATAAATCACTTCTCTGGCTGCTCTGAGACGAAGGTAGTCAAGAACCATTTGCCGTGCATTTGAATTTGCGCAGAACTGCTCTAACCTTTCAAAGACTTCCAAGCGCGCATCCAGATTCTTACGACTGTTGGAGAAATTGTTACCATGTCTCCGAACGGTCGATTGTGCAGATTCGTCAAAAACGAGAGCTTGCTCGGATATGAGGCCCGCAGTGAGGATTATTGTGTCCGTCATTACGGGGAGCGAGTCGAGAATCGGAACGATTCGGCCGGCGACCTCGCGATGAATGACTGTCGAACTCAGGTTCTGTTCGCGATTTCTGTAGGCGAGAAATGGGAACAGTCCAGGGGCAGTTGGATCTTTGAAGGTTCGGAAGTCAGTGCCGGCCCTTCGACTATTGTGGTGTGAGAGTGAGAAGCGGTCCCAGGCCCCGATCCCCGCCTTATCTTGGAGTGAAAGATCAAATTGGTGATGATAGTACCCGAGGTTCGGGACCCGCTGAAGGACATGCTCAAATCTTGCAATCTTTGTCGGTTTGAATAGGTCATCGTCGTCCAGAAAAGCAAGGTAACTGCCTCTGGAAACCTCAATCGCTCGTCGAAGTGTCCTCCCACTGAGCGGCGATGAGCCGCTGTACAGTCGGACGCCTTTTGCCTTGAAGGCGGCGTCCATTGTTTTGTCTTCAAAATTCTTGAGGAGTACAATCTCGATGTCGGTCCGCCCTCTGGCGATCGGGAGGACAGAATTTACAGCTTGAACGTAATATGCCGATCGGTCGAACGCTGTGATGATAATCGATTCGAGGATATTGTCGGCCATCGTTTCAACCGTTCGAGATCGGAGCGAGGTCACGCTGGGTGAAATGCCCCTTACACCCACTTGGAACTCTCTGAGAGATTAGTCAAGGTTCGGCTAACTGGATGACCCAGAACGTCCCGCCGGGCCGAGCAATTCTAGATCTCGGTCCACCATCTTGCGGACGAGGTCAGGGAGTCGAGTGGAGGCCGTCCACCCGAGCTCCTCCCGAGCCCGGCCCGCATTGCCGCAAAGGTGATCGACGTCGGCCGGTCGAGCGAACCGACGGTCGATCTCAACGTACGGTTTCCAATCGGTGATCCCCACCCGATCGAATGCCAATTGGACGAACTCCTCGACCGAGTGTGTCTCTCCGGTCGCCCCCACGTAGTCTCCCGGTTGTGATGCATTCAAAATGCGCCACATCAGGTCCGTGTACTCGGGAGCGTACCCCCAATCTCGACGAGTCTCCAAAGTGCCAAGCGCCAGTTTCTTGGCCAGCCCGAGTTTGATTCGGGCGACTCCGTCGGTCACTTTCCGAGTAACGAATTCGTGCCCGCGGCGCTCCGACTCGTGATTGAAGAGGATGCCGTTGCTCGCAAACATCCCGTAGCTCTCGCGGTAATTCACACACGCCCAATAGGCGTAGACTTTCGCGACCCCGTAGGGGCTGCGGGGGTAGAAAGGGGTCTCCTCGTTCTGTGGGCTCTCCTGGACCTTCCCGAACATCTCGCTGGAGGATGCCTGGAAGAACCGGGCGTCCTCCGCACCCGTTCGGACGGCTTCGAGGAGGCGAAGGGCACCCACCGCAGTCACTTCCGCCGTCACGACCGGCTGGGTGAACGAAACACCTACGAAACTTTGGGCGGCCAGGTTGTACACCTCATCCGGCTCGACCGATTGAACCGCGGTCTGGAGCGAGGCCTGATCCAGGAGGTCCCCGTCCACCAAGTGGATGCGGTCGAGTAGGTGACCGATATTCCGCGTATTGGGGGTCGATAGGCGCCGGATCATTCCGTAGACTTCGTACCCCTTGGTGAGGAGTTGCTCTGCGAGGAAGCTTCCGTCCTGTCCGGTGATACCGGTAATCAGTGCGCGCTTCCCGGAACCATCGGCCATCAAAGGGCGGAGCCGAATAGGGGCTTTGAGCCTTCGGTTAGTCCCCTCCCTCTCCTGCGTCCCATCGCGCGGAGTGGTCCGCACGGCGACCAGCTCGACAATTCGAAGGGTGACCGAACGGTCGAACCCGGAGACCGAATCTCGACCGATTGTGGACGTGCGGCCAATTTTCCGCGACGCAAGGATTTAACCGCCACCCGCTTGACTATGCATGGAGGTCCCGATTCGTTCGGTGTACCGTCTGTGATGGCTGCAGAGGGACGCAAGGTCTGGATGGACGGACGGATCGTCGACTTCGAGGACGCCCATATCCACGTGCTGAACCACACCTTCCACTACGGCGTGGGGGTGTTCGAGGGGATTCGCGGGTATGCGACCGCTCGAGGCGCCGCGATCTTCCGATTGCCCGAGCACGTCCGGCGGCTCATCACCTCCGCCAAACTCTACCACATGCCCATTCCTTTCACGGCGGAACAGATCGAGCGGGCGGTCCTGGAGACCCAGGCGGCCAACGACATCCTTCCCTCCTACATTCGTCCCATCGTGTATCGGGGCGAGCCGTCGCTCGGGGTAAAGAACTCCAAGGGGAAGGTATCTCTCGCGATCGCGGTCATTCCCGCCAAGAAGTACCTGGGCGAGGGCTCCGAGGAGGGGGTCCGGGCCAAGATCTCCCCCTTCCGCAAGCCGCACTCGGATGCGATCCCGTCGTTCGCAAAGGCCTCGGGCAACTACACCTCCAGCTACCTGGCCGGGGTCGACGCGCAGAAGGACGGATACGAGGAGGCGATCCTCCTGGACCAGAACGGCTTCGTCGCCGAGGGCTCGGGAGAGAACATCTTCCTCGTCCGCGATGAGAAGCTCTACACTCCAGGACTGGAGTCCGACATCCTCCTCGGTGTGACCCGCAAATCGGTGATTCAGATCGCGACCGACCTGGGGTACCCCGTCGTGGAGAAGCTGATCTCAATGAACGAGCTCCTCACGGCCGACGAAGCGTTCTTTACCGGAACGTACGCGGAGATCGCCCCGATCAAGGAGATCAGCCACTTCTCGATCGGCGAGCACACTCCGGGTCCGATCACCCGGGAGATCCTGGCGGTGTTCCAGAAGGCGATCCGCGGGGACGA
>JBEKJG010000044.1:0-16014 GCA_050011355.1 Thermoplasmata archaeon
CCCTTCTTGAAGAGCTCGTCGATCCTCGCGATCATGCGGAGCGCGGTGTCCCGGTCCCCTCGAAGGCCGGCCAGGAATCCCCGGCAGAGGATCGCGGGATCGCTGTTCGGCGCGACCTGCTCCAGCTCACGAATCATCAACTCGGCCTGTTGGAAGTCCCCCTTGAGCATGTAGTACTCGGCCATCCCACGGTAGGCGTCGATCGGATCCGACTCCACGTGTTGCTTCCAGTGCGCTAGGCATTCCTCGAGCCGTCCCGAGTTGAAGTAGGCCTCGCCCTGACGCCGGATCATCGGCGGCGATAGGGGATCCAAGCGGTAGGCCTCGTCCGCCTGGAGGATGTAGGATTCCACAATTCCAAAGGATCCCGCGAGAGAACTGAGGAGGCTGTGGGCTTGCGCCAGGCTGGGGTTCAGCTCCAACGCCCGTCGGAGCTCATGGTCCAGAATCTCCGCGGGGGCGTCGGCCATGAATGCAAGTTCCCCCAAGAGAACGTGCGCTTCGGCCAGCTCCGGATCCAACTTGCTGGCCCGCTCCGCGGTCGCCTGTCCCATCTCGATGGCGCCGGTCCAGGTCAGGTAGCCTTCGTTCCCGAGGTTGATGTACACTCGGGCCAACCCGGCGTACGCCCGAGCGAATGTGGGGTCGTCCTCGATGGCCTTCTTGAAATGTTCCAACGATTTTCGAAGGGAGGGCTCGTCATTCCTCCAGATCAGCGCTTGTCCCTGGAGGTAGGAGAGGTAGGCCTGGGTCTCCTTGGGTCGCTCCAACCCGGGAACCGGCGTTTGCGTCTTGTTCAGGCTCCCCGGCAACGAGGCCGCCACCTTCGTGGCGATCTCGCTCTGCACAGCAAAGATGTCGTCGAGGTCGTCGTCGTACTTGGCGGTCCACAGGTGTTCTTCCGTGGCGACGTCGATGACTTGCACGGTAACCCGGATCTTGTTCGCGGCTCGTCGGACGCTTCCTTCCACGACGGTCCCGACCCCAAGTTCCTTGCCGATCAGGGCGACCTTCTTCTCGCCCTTCTTGTATCCAAGGACCGAGGTCCTTGCAATCACCTTCAACCCGGGAACGAGCGAGAGATTCGCGATCAGCTCCTCGGTCAGCCCGTCCGCAAAGTATTCGTCATTGGGGTCGGGGCTGATGTTGGCAAACGGGAGCACGGCGATCCGTGTCTTGTCCGGAGGATGCGAAGGGTCCTTCGCCTCGTCCGTGCCGACTCCCTCCCAGGAAGGCACCACCCGGTACACTTCGATCGGGATTTCCACGCCCTTCAGCGCTTTGGGCTCGAGCTTCTCAAATCGGTCCGTAACCTTGGTGCGAACTTGCTCATAGACGGCCCCTGAAACACACACACCACCGGGTTCGGCCAAGGGCTCGATGCGGGCGGCGAGATTCACGGCATCCCCGAGTATGTCGGTTCCGTTCTGGACCACGTCCCCCAGATGGACTCCGATCCGGATTCGAATCGGGGTCTGCCCACCCTCAGAATTCCGCTCGTGGATTCGGCGCTGGATGTTGACCGCACACTGTGCGGCCTTGAGCGCGCTGTCGAACTCAACCAAGAAGCCGTCGCCCGTGGACTTGATCTCTCGGCCCTGGTGGAGTGATATGAGGGGACGGAGGAGGTCGGCCTGCTGACGGAGCTGCTCGAGAGTACGGCCCTCGTTAGCCTGAGTGGACGCCGTATAGCCGACGGTGTCAGTGAACATCACAGCGGCGAGCCGGCGGCCTGCTGCCACAATGGGCCGATACATCTACCGAATTAAGCCTGCGGGAAGGGGAACCCGGTGGACCCTCCTCGGTGCCACTCTTCACACTTCACGAACGGATGGCGACCTGTCTTTGCCGGTCGGCCGGGAATGGGCGTCGCGCCGACTCAAGAATGGTCCTTCGCGAGTTGGGCCGCAAACCGCTCCCAAAGCCTGGAATCCTCACGCTTCAGCTCCCGGGTTCTACGCTCGAGGGACGACGCCGTTGGAGAGCGGGCGACCCGCTCGACCTGAGATCCGGTAAAGTGCAGCGTGCACGCGTTCGTACCGCGGGTCGTTAGCTCGTAGAGAAACTGCGAGTGCTGGGCCGGCCCAGCCAGGTGCGTGGACGTCCAACTCCAACGGTCAGGATAGAGGTGCACCAACTTCACCTTCACAGTCCTCGCGCCCGGCCGAGAGTTGAAGGGATCCGCGTCGAAAGAATCGGTGAGCAGGATCAGGTCCTGGGTCAACCGCTCTACTTTCCGCGTCGCCCTGAGGCCACCAAGTTTCAGGTCGTCCGGGCGATAATCGGTCGCCCAGAGGTAGGCCAGGGCCCGAGAGACGGGCAGCTTGGTGGTGAACCCATAGGTCAGGCGTTGTAGAGGCATTCGCTGGTCCCAGTTGCCCGCCGGGAGATAAATCTCCGGGGCTGAAGATTGGACGTTTGTGCAGGCCCGCGGGGGAGGGGCCTGCGACTTGGATCTGCGGACCGTACTCCCCTCGGGAGCGGGTGAACTGCCGAAGAATCGAGTCACGCCAACATATGTTTTCAAACTTATATACGTTTGAACGTATTACCTCCCCGTGATGGGACCCGGACCTGCCTTCGAAGTGCTCTCGGACCCGACGCGTCTCCGAATCATCGAGCAGCTCCGGGGGGGCGAGCGTTCGGTTGGTACGCTAGTCTCCACCCTCGCAGTCTGCCAACCCGGGATATCCCGGCATCTTCGAATCCTCCACGATCGAGGGTTTGTTCGAGTTCGCGCGGATGGCCAACGGCGCCTCTACTCCTTGCGCCCGCAACCCTTCCGCGACCTGGACCGATGGATGGAAGACTACCGCGATCTCGTCGAGGATCGCCTCGACCGGCTCGAGGGTCTGGTCGAATCCGAGAGATCGGAATCACATTCCCCGAAGCGCGAAACGCGGAGGGGTTGAACGATGTCAGCAGCGACCAGTAACCGAAAGGGTCCTCAGGAGCCAATCGCGTTCTCACAGCCCAGTCCGGTGGAGAATCGAGTGAGCCGTATCTTCCGAGCTCCGCCCGAGCGGGTCTTTCGCCTCTTCACCGACCCGGCCACCCTCCCCTACGTGTATGCTCCCGACCCCAAGTCGGTCACCATCGAGAAGCTCGAGTTCCGAAAGGGCGGAAAGTACTCCTTCCGGGTCAGGATGGACGACGGCTCATCGGTCCGATTCCAGGGGGAGTTTCGTGAGATCGACCCCCCACGACGTATCGTCAACACGTTTGAAGTCGACGCGTTCCCCGGGGCCATTGCCGTCGAGACGGACGAGTTCGAGCCGATCGGTGACTTCACCCGTGTGACCGTTCACTGGGTCTACCACCGGCCCGAGGACCGGGACACGATGTGGGGACCCGAGGTGGAACAGGCCATCACCGCGATGTGGGAGAATATCGACGGACTTCTCGAGCGGGGGGGGTCCGGGTCTATAAGGGCCCGGGCGTAGGGGAGGCCCGATGACGCGAAAGATCACCGCAAGTTGCTACATGACCATCGACGGCCGCGGTGCGTTTCCGAAGTACCTTGGCTCGGACCGGCCGCCGACCAACGAGCCCAACGAGTTTTGGCGGGAATTCTGGTTCAACCGGTTTGATGATGTTACTACGGTCATCATGGGCCGACGGTCCTTCCTTGGACATCGACGGGTCTGGTCCGAGAAGTCTCGGAAGAAGGGTGATCCTCAGTTCATGTGGGATTACTCGCGGTTCATGGACAAGGTCGAGAAGGTCTGCCTCTCGCACCGGTTGAAATCCACCGACTGGGAGAATACCCGGATCATGAAGGGTGACCTCTCCAAGATCGTGGCGAAGCTGAAGAAGGAGCGGGGCGGGAACATCATCGTGGAGGGGGGCCCACGACTTGTCCAAGAGTTCATGCGGCAGCGGTTGGCTGACGACTACCTGATGCTCATGCAGCCGGTGGTTTTCGGCCAGGGCCCGCGATACTGGGGACCCATGGACGAACAGCTCACTCTCAAGATCCTCTCGTCAAAGGTTCTCGAGGACGGCGAGGTGCTCCTCCGTTACGAGACGGTCCGAAAGAAACTGACGAAGAAAGATCTCCTGGGGTCGTAGGCACTCTCCTGGGGTCGTAGGCACACTGCACACATTGAACCCGGACCGACGGTCGCGGGCGGGCCTGGGTGCAACAAGCGTTACACCCAGAAGTCTGGATGTAGCTCGTCGAGGTCTCCCGTTGTTGTCACCTGGTTTGGTTTGGCCTAGCGCTGGAGGTCGCTGCGTACGAGCGCGTCGAGCGCTCTGACCCACCTGGCAATCTCTCTGGCGTCTTTCAAAGTGACCGCTCGATCCTCATACTCCACCTCGCTCTTTCTACCCAATATCCTTGAGAGTGTCGGCCCAACCTCTCCTTTGCTCGGGGCATTGCACCTGGCTATGAGGGCGATTACCTCGTGATGATCCTGTCCGCGACAGCGCTCCTGCCGGAAGTGGATTGTGTAGGCGTCTCCTAGGGCAATCGCCGCCTGGACGGCGGTTGTGGCGACCCCGTCCGGATTCGCCTCCTTCTCCGCGAGCTCCATCGTCAGGAGGAGGTTGCCTGCGCGACTCAGAAAGACCCCTGACTTGCTTCTTGGAAGGGGTTGGACCCGGGTTTGCTTCAATGACTACCGCCCAAGTTCGATGCCCTCGGTCATCACACGATCAATCAAGTCTGGATTCGCCGGGTGCTGCGTCTGCGATCGATCCAACACGAGTGACGAAAGCGGGTTGCCGAACCGAAGCGCGAATTGAGGACTCGCCCTACTAAGTGCGATTTCAACAGCTTCCTTCTCAGCCTTCGACCCCACCTGAACTAGCAAGTCCACGTCACTTGTCGGGCGATCGTCACCCCGGGCGACCGAGCCAAACAGGAATGCACGCTTTACCGGTAGGGGCCGAAGCAAGCTCTCAATGTCCGTCTTGAGGATATTCAATGAATCGGCCTCCCCTCGAAACATGTGGACGAGGACATTGCGCAGGACGTGCTCCGGGGCGAGGCGCCAGACATGGGAGCGACCAGCGATTTCGCGGAAGGCGACCCCCGAATCTCGAAGGGACTCCAATGCCGCATTGGTCTGAGAGGGAGAGCGATTGCAAAGGCGTGCAAGCTCACGCCCTGTGAATCCCTTGTCAGGGAATCGAGTGAGTTCCCTGAGGACCCGAACTCGAATCGGGCTCCCAAGCAGATCATCCATCGCGTTACGGAACCTCATGTTCGACGAATAGTACATATGTTTGATTATTAGAACATTGCTCCCCAAGGAGCCGCCGCGTCAGCGCTCTAGTTCGGTCATCTCCGAACTGGTGCCTCAACCGGGTGCTCTACCGATATGTGATTGTAAGACGCGTTACACTCCGCGAGGGTGAGTCTTCGAGCGGTCGGCCGCGTCCTCGCGCTTCAGACTGAGGGAGGGCGGGAAGTCGGGGGGTCGGTGGATGGAACAACATTGGCTCTCGCGCGCCGGGGCAAGTACCAATAGACGAGGTAAACAAGGATCGCAACGTAGAGGATGACGCCTCCGATGATCGCCAAAATGGTGTTCTCCCACACGCGCGAGGTCCCGTAGTCCTGCCAGTATCCCAGGAGACCCGAGACCACGATCGTGAATGCGAGACTCAAGGCGAACTGAATCGTCGTGGGGCGCCGACGGTAGAAGGCCACGGAGATGAGCCCGGGGATGATCATCGTCCCGCAACTCGGCTTGAGCGCTATAACGAAGTTACCGTCGCGTTTTGGCACGGCCCACGCCATGTCTCAAGAAGGTACGCTCAACCCAATCGCGGAAGTTCAGCCCAAGCGGGGAACCGTGGGCCGCACCGTGGTCTCTCTCGGTTCGATACCGGCACTTAACCGAGAATCTTCTCGAGCCGTGCGACAAGTTCGGCAGTGGAGTAACTGTGGGGTTGATCCTCGTTCAACTGCCGCAACGTGGTCAGCACGCGATCGATCGTGATTTCGACCTCCTCCTTCGAGCCTACGAGGTAGCGCGGTTTCGGGTCGTTCGAATACAGGGCGTGGCGCACTGCCTCGGCCACCGGCGCTGGGCTCGGAAGGTTGGTCCGATACAGAACGTCCTTGGATCCGACCGTTTCGTCGAGGAATCCCAAGAGCTGGTCGCGGTAGATCGACTTCTCCCACTTCGCCCTCAATTCGACCTCGCGGGTCGCGAAGTAGTTCGCGAAGATGCTACTCCTGAAGGCTCCGGGCTCGACGGAACTGACCTGCACGCCGTAGTCCGAGAGCTCCCCTCGAAGCACATCTGAGTACGCTTCGACCGCAAACTTGCTGATCACGTACGGGCCGAAGAATGCGCTGGGGACGAACCCGTTGATGGAGCTGATGTTGACGATCCGCCCTCGAGATTCGCGGAGGAAGGGGAACAACCCACGAACCACTCGGTGCAGGCCGTCGACGTTGACGGAGAAACTCGCATGAAGCTCCTCAACGGATAGCTCCACGAGTGGGCCGGCGTTCCCGATGCCCGCATTGTTGACCAGGCCGTATAGGCCACTGCCCGAATCCCGGATCTCTTCGGCCACTCGGACGACATCGTCGGCCCGGGTGACGTCCAATCGCACCGGGGTAACCCCGGGCAAATGCCCCAACTCTTCCAGGTCGGACTCCTTCCGTGCCCCCGCAAGGACAGAGCGACCGCCGGTCGAGAGGAGCTTCACAATCTCTCGGCCAATCCCCGTGCTCGCACCGGTAACCAGGACCGGTCCGGTAGCTTCCGCCGACATCTCTGAACGCCGAAAATCCCACCGGGCCCCGCCTAATCTCACTTGGGGGAGCTGGCTTCAAGTGGCGTGACGGCAATCTTGGTTGCACCCACCTTGGCTCAGGACTTCTCGGCCCCCTCCATTGCCGATATCGAGGTGGTGGGAAGGCGCGGCTTCCGCGCTCCGTCACTTATATGCTCAGTTTCGATCCGAGTCTGAAGGAAGGCCGAGCATCTGCCCGGCCGGTTGCCAACTGAAATGGTCCCGAAACGGCACCCGCGACGGTCCCGCCGACCCGACCGATTGATCCGCCGACTTTCGGGGGACGGATCCGAAGGGGTCCTTCGGCCTCACGCAGGGGAAGAAGATCACGCCGAGAATCAACTTCTCATCGCCATCCTCCGGGCCCGCATACCGACAACAGTCGGAATCGGAGTGTTCACATCCCGACATCCGGAGATTTCCATCGAAGTCTTGAACCGTTCCGACGTCAGCAAGGACGTCTCGGTTTCGGACTACTGGATAAGCGGCCAGCCCCCGGGAGTCTGGGCGCGAGAGATCGCATCGTATCCCGACGTGCTGAAGGTCGATGCGCTTACCGAGGTTGGGAACGGAAGTCTCTATCGGGTCACTTTCCGCAACCCACCGACCATTCCACTGTTCCGAGATTTGGGGATACCGATCCATTTTCCACTTCGCATTCAAGCCGGTTTCATTCGGTGGGAAGTCGTGGCGCGACGTTCTGAGGCGCAAGCGATTCTTGCGCACTTCCGAAAGACGGACGCGAATTTCCAGGTCGTATCCCTCCGTCGCCAGCGACTGCGGAGCCACCTCCCGTTGCTTACCCAAACTCAGAGTCAGTTGCTTGCCCAGGCGATGGCCGCGGGGTATTTCGCGGTCCCGCGGAGGATCACACTCACTGGCCTCGCGAACAAACTCGGTAAGAGCAAATCCTCGCTCTCCGAAATGTTGGCAAACATCGAGAAGAAACTCCTGGAGAGCGCCTTGAACCCCACCTCGGTCTCGCCTTAGCCGCGGTACGGAATGACCTGCTCCTGGATCCTTCCTACCTGAGGGTGAATGGGAGTCTCAACGGCGGTCGCGACCTATCGGAACAGCCAACCCGATGGATCATGTGCCACGCGGGCTAACTGGCCTCCTCGACGAGCTTCAGAACACGCAGGGCTTTCAACGTAATCCATTTGCTAGGGCTCCCCGGCTCCTCGATTCGCAACGGAGTGACGCCCTTGCGATACTGGGCGGCCTTTGGCCCCAAGACGTCAGGATGCAAGCGGTCCATCAGCCAGGTTCCGTTTCGTTGTCGCTTCTCGGTCAGGAGCCTTAGTGCGGGCCGAAGCCGCCGGTCTCCCGCGAACCCGAGTTGAGTGAGGACGTCGAGTCCGACCAGGAAATCGTAGTAGTAGTGGTTCGGATAGTGCAGTCGGAACCAGGGGGCGTATCGCGGACCCTCGTGGAGCAACTGGCGGTCCAGGTAGAACCCCGCACCCTTTGAGATCGCGGCCTCCATCTTCGCTGATCGCTTCGCGTTTGGGAGCGAGGCGAAGGCCGCTAGGGGTTCCCAAACGTCCAGCGTTCCGGGGGTGCCTTGGGAACAGTTCCAACCACCGTCCTCCCGTTGATCCTCGATGAGCCAGTCGTAGAGCTTCCGGACTCGGGAGTCGTCGGCGTACCCGAACCGCGTCAACATTCGGGCGGTGTTCCCCACGACGCACGCCTCTTCGTAGAAAAAGTTGAAGGGAGAGCTGAGGCGGAGCTTGAATTCGAATACGAGGTCGGCGATCCTCTTGATGCGGGGGTCCGCGGCGGTGAGACCGAGATCCGCGAGGACCAGGGCTCTCCAATTCGTGGAGAGATACTTCGGGTGGTAGAGGAAGTCAATCCATCCCTTGAGGTTCGTCGGCCCCTTCGGTTCCCAGAACCCCTTGGGGCCCTGCATACGGAGTTGATCGTACGCCCAGCCCACGCGCGCGATCCGCGAGCGGGTCGACCTTACGATGGCATCCGACTCCTTTCGCCCAAGGAGATCGAGCAATGTCCGATAGCGCACCGCAGGCTGAGCATCCTCGAGCAGCCACTCGACCACTCTTGCGTCTTCGGGATGGCCCGTTACGTTGAGTCGCTCGCCCATGGCCCGGTAACGCTCCGCGTGGCAGTCGTTCACGAGGTATTTGAAAAACCCGGGAGGTCGTGAAACGGCCTCCTCCACCGAACTCGTTGAGCGTCCGCTCGAGATCGAAGATCTTACCTGCCAATTGCCAGCCGGTAGCCAGGAACGGACGCTTGCGTAGGTTCCGTGAAAGCACGTTGCAGGGGCGCCCTTGGCGCGCCAATCGCACTGGTCGACCTCGGGGCTGCCATCCTACTCGTTGGCTCTTGCCGCCTCGGCAACCATTGAGACGGCCAGCGGGAGGTCTCGTTCATCGAGGATGCGGACCGCCACCCACTCGGCCGAGGGACCCCGGGTTCGAACTCGCTCGTCGAAGTCGTGCTGGGCCTTGTGCTGGCGAATAACCTCCTTCGTCAGCCGTACGTCGAGACGCTCGTTCCCATGAAAGTGGGCAATTTCCCGATCCCCCACAAAGTAGGATTCCGAGTCGCCGTGCCGTGACGGGCGGCGGGACACATCCCGTAACTCAGCGAGCATGCGTTCGAGTTCCTCTCGAGCCGACATCTACGTTCACCAATGGACGTCGGCTCTTAACCCCAATTTTCACGGTTCCGGTAGAACCTCAGCCTTTCGCGGAGTGTGCCCGCGCACTAGAACGTCCAAAGGGAGGATTGAGTAACTCACCGACTCCGGCTTGAACGGCCCGGGTAAACTTGCTCCCTAAGCTGGTTGTAGAGGGGTAAGACTCTCTCGTCGAGCACCTGCGATTTGATGTACTTCCAATCCAGGCCGCTCTTGTACTGGCCGGCAAGAACCTCCGCCTGGCGAAACAGTTCGGTCGAATGCTCCCGGCCCAACCTCATCAAACGCCGAACGATCAGATACTCGATCGGAGCGTGAAGGACTTCGCCGTACGGGGTGGTGTGGCTTCGTGGCGGAAGCCCTGAACGGTCGTTCGGCCCGACCAGATCGACGTTTCCGAGATCCTTCCTCACCCGGTGCAGCCTGTGGTCTCGCCCCTCTTCCGGTCGAAACCCCCATCCCTGAGGTACTTCGGCGATTGCCTTCCTGTCTCCGACCACCTCGATGTCCATCGAGACGTACTTGCTGCTCGTAAGGAAGATTTCTATCGCCGATCCACCGACGAGAATGAGTCGGCCCTACAACTTTGACTCACGGGTGAGCAGCGCTCCGAACCAAGCGAGGCTCTCGTCCTCAGTTCGGGCCTTGCCGATCGTGAGGGTGAACTGACTACGATTCATGGGTTATGCTGGGCCACATCCCGTGCTTGACGAGTAACTCATCCTTTGCTCGCCGTCGACGTAGATCGGGCCGAACGGGCCTCACCCCAACCCAGCTCGGCTCAGGGAGGGAGTCGAAGTGACGATAGAGTCGGCCCATAGACGACCTGGAAGGGAGTTTGGGTGTCGGATAGAGCCGCGATTGGCACCGAGGGCACTGCGCTGGAACTCGCCTTCGCATTCGCCAGGTGTGGCTACACCGCAGGCAATGCGCAGTTCGCACGAGTCGCTTGGTCATTGGTGGCTCACAGTTGGTCTTGGATAAAATTTGCCTATAGCTATCGGCGGAACAAAGGAGCTGAAAGCGCGAGTGCATCCACTGTCGCTGGCGGGTACGTTCCACCTACCGGCCCCGCAAGGGGAAGGGACTCCTCGAGAGTCGAAATTCACCCCCCCGGGTTGATGCCCTCGGAGATCGGAAACTACAATCCGAGCTGTTCGAACAACGTGAGATGATCCGGAACACCCCAGTGTTCGACAATCCTACCCCGTCGAATCCGGCAAACATCGAGGACATCGATGGACATCTTCCGACCCGTGGGCGGGTTTCCCATGAATGGTCCCTTGTGCGTCCCCGTCGCGTGCAGCCGTAGCCACACCCGATCCTCTGCCGTATCAACCGCCTCGATCGAAAGGTGAAGGTCCGGGAAACCAGCCCGCAGCGCCCGGATCATGGCGGGCACGGCCTCACGAGTGGGGGGCACACCCGGTGCCAACGACTGATGTTCCAGGTATTCCGGATCGAGGATTTGGTCCAGGACGGTGAGATCACCCCGGTTGAATCCCTCCTCGATGAGTCTTCGCACAACGGTCACGTGGTCTTTGATCTCGCCTTGAATGCCCGACTCATGATTCCTCAAATCGGTGACTTGGCCGGCTACCATAGGGCTGGTTGTCGCCTTCATCATTCACGGAAAGGATGCGATCGGGAGATAATCTGCCGTGGACAGAATCTCGACGAACGGTGCTCTGCCCACGACCCATGTCGGGTTTGTAGAATTCAATGCCATAGTTCGGAAGCATCGAAGCTTTTCATGAGGAGAGTGGATACCGGCAAGGTGGACCCCCTCGATTTGAACATCCTTCGCGAGACTTCCCGCGGGCGGGTCATGTGGTGGGGGAGCCTCGACCCCCGGCTCTCCATCCGCGAGGTCGGGCACAGACTGCGGGTCGACCCCACCACGATCTGGAACAGACTCCGGGCCTGGCAGCGCACCGGCTTTCTGCTCGGGTACTCTGTGGTCCCGAACCCCAGCCTATTCGGGGCCAAACTGGCGGGAGGGAGCGTCCGAATCTCGGACTCCCGAGCGAAGGAGCGTTTCTTTCGGGATTTCGGCCTGGTGGAAGGAGCGGCGTTCGCAGTCGACCAAGTGGGCCCGTGGGTCGTGGTGATGTTCGCCTTCGAGACCGAGCGGGGCCTGAGAAGGAGCGTGGGTCTCACTCGCCGACTGCCGGGGGTCGTCGAGATGGAGCCGTGCATTCCGTTCCATAATCCACCGACCACGCTGACCCCGTCTCGGCTGGACTGGCGGATCTTGGAAACTCTTCATGCCAAACCCGAAGAAGATCTCTCCGAGTGCGCACGGATCGTGGGCATCTCGGCAAAGACGTTCGCCCGGCGCTACAACTCGCTCATTCGCGACTGCGCGGTTTGGTCCATTCCACGTCTGGACTTTACGCAGTACCGAGGGGCCACCGTGGCCCGCTTCCTCGTGTGGCTTGCCCCGCAGACGGACGCCCAACTCGTCCTCCAGAAGCTCGGCCGAACCTTCCCATCGTACATTCTACTCGAAAACCAGAGCGGCCTTCCTGACGTTGGATCGAGATCGGTGTCACTGCTCTCACTGTTTCTGCAGATGTCGTCGACCGGCGAGGTCGAGGATGCGGACCGTCTGATCCGGGAGGTCGATGGAGTGGTCGAAGTCGAGACCTATTTCCCCCGGCGAACGTATGTTTACGAAGATTGGTCCGTGGAGCGACTCGAAAAGCAGACCCGCCCAGTGTAAGGTAGGGTGTGTGCAATGTGGATTGCACCCATCTCCTCGGCCGCCTTCGGGCGAACCGCACCCCGGGCCGCCTCAGGCAAAGAAACTATCGAACTCGTAGGGCTTTCCGAAGTACACCCAGCATTCCACGATCTTGCCATCCCGAATGCGGAAGACGTTCACGCTCCCGTCCTCAATCGAGCGCTCCGCTCGATGCGCCCGGTAGGTGACCCACTGGAATGCGGAGGAATCATTCGCTACCACTTCGTGGAGTTCCTCCTGCAGAGTTCCACCGCTCTTCTCAACGAGCCGCGCACCCCACTTCGCAACTTCGTCGAACCCCCGATACTCACCGGACAGGGGTCCGCGACCGGAAACATGCCATACAACCTGGGAGTCGAAGGCAGGACGGGCAGCCTCTACGTCACCGCGCATGAACGCACTGAATGCGTTCCGGATCAGGGTTTCGTTAGGATGAGTCAAGACCGATCCCTGGGCGGGCGCCCACGGCAAAGGAAGTAACGACGTTCTAAGAGCTTTCCTTTGCCGAACCAGCCGAGAGGGATGAGTGAGCACGGGAGGTCCTTCACGCCCACTTCCGCCTCCGGAATCCGATGAAAGGTCCCTCGCAGGGTGGGGCCTTTGGACCCCATTCGGAGGATAAGTATCTCCCGGTTCTTGGGGGTCCGATGGCGAAGTCCCCGGCCCCAACGGATTCCAGGTCAAAACTCGCGCAATCGATTCTCCGGAACAATCTCCAGCTGAAGCCTGGGGAGAATGTCACCATTGAGGCTTGGCCCCACACCCTTCCCTGGGCAGTCGCCTTGGCGCGGGAAGTTCGTCGGATGAAGGCGTTCCCTGTCATCCACTACGAGGACGAGAACGCCTACTGGGACACCGTAGAGAGCGGCGGAGCGAAGCTGCTCGGCCAAAAGCCAGGCCACGAGTGGGCGGCTCTCGCAAAGACCGACGTCTACATTCACATGTGGGGCCCGGGCGACCGGGTGCGCATGAACTCGTTGCCCGCAAAGCAGTCGAACCAGCTTTTCGAGTGGAACGACTCGTGGTACGCCACCGCCAAGAAGGCGGGATTGCGCGGGGCACGCCTGGAGCTGGGAAGACCGTATCCAAACCTCGCCCAGGCCTATGGGGTGGATCTCGACGGTTGGACCGAGGAGCTAGTTGAGGCGACGATGGTGGACCCCGGGTCCTTGGCTAGGACCGCGGCCCCGATCGTCCAGGCTTTGAAATCCGGGAAGCGGATCCACATCACCCACGCGAACGGCACGGACCTCACCTTGGGCCTGGCCGGTCGCGACCCTGTGGCGAACACGGGGCGATTGAGCGCGGCGGACCTCAAGCGCCCGTTCAGGATGTTGACGACCTTGCCTTCGGGATCGGTTCGGGTCGCCTTGGATGAATCCATCGCTGACGGGGTCATCGTGGGGAACCGCACCAACTACTACGATGACCGGATCGCGACAGAGCCTCGGTTCGAATTCGCGAACGGTCGTCTCATCAAAGCCACTTTTGGGTCTGGTGGGGACAAATTCGAAGCGGACTTCAAGCAGGCCGGGAAGGGCCGGGACCAGCCGGGACAGCTCGGCATCGGCCTCAATCCAAAGCTCCACAACACGCCCCAAGTCGAGGACCTCGAAGCCGGGACCGTCATGGTCTCGGTCGGGGCGAACGGATTCCTCGGGGGGAAGAACAAGGCCAATCTCTTTGCGTGGGCGGTCGTCGCCGGGGCGGATTTCGAGGTGGATGGGAAGCGTCTCCCCCTCCCTCACTAAGCTTCGTGGCCACCGGAAGCCTCGGATTCGGGTGCATCCTTGCCCTGCACCCTGCCCTCGGCGGGCGGACGCGGGGGAGCTCAGAATCGACCGGCCAGGAGAGAAACTGGGTCCCAAATGTCGATATAGGCCGATTCCATCCAGGCGCATGCATCGGTGGCTCTGCCTGCTGGTGAGCATCGCCCTGATCGCGACTGTCGCCGCGCCTGGTGGTTTCGCTCTGGCCGCGGCCGGACCTATCCATCGGTCCGCGTGGGGAGCCGTAGTCGCTTCCCCCACTGCGACGACTGCGTACAATTGGGCCGGCTATGCGGAGAGCTCTGGTACTGGCACCGTGACACAGGTCACCGGCGCCTGGACTGAGCCATCGGTGAAGTGCCCCAAGGGCACCACGCTGGCTGCGTTCTGGATCGGCATTGACGGGTACAGCTCGAGCACCGTCGAGCAAGACGGCACGCTCGCGCAGTGCTCCGGGGGGCACGCCACCTACTACGCTTGGTGGGAGACGTACCCCGCAAACGCGGTCCAGACGTTCGCGAGCATCCACGCGGGAGACAAGTTCAACGCGACCGTCAGCTGGAACTCTGGGAACGGGAACTTCATCATGAGCATCACCGATCAGACCTCCAGCACGACCTGGACCAAGGTCTCGAAGAACACCGGCGCCTCGGAGAACAGCGCCGAGTGCATCGCGGAGCGTCCGGCGGGCGCGAGCAACGCGAGCGGCCTCTACGCTCTCGCGAAATTCGGCACAGTCTCCTTCTCTTCGTGTGGTGCCACGGTCTCGGGGACGACCGGCGGTATCGGCTCCTTCTCGACGGTCTACGAGATCACGATGGTGAACTACTCCTCTGGGACCCGGACCTTGGCGAGCCCCTCGGCTCTCACCAGCAACAGTGCGTTCAAGGTCACTTGGAAGAAGGCGTCCTAGGGTTGGGCCGGGTCCGCCTAGACCAACCCCTTCAATCCGTTCCCGTTCCAGGAGAGGGGTGTCTACCGGGAGCCACTCAGCCCGGCGACCCTAGCGCACGCCGGCTCCGAAGCGATCGGTGAATTCGAGAATCCTCTTCCACGAATCTTGGCAGGCTTCACGATGCTCGGCGAAAGAGCGGTCGAAGTAGCTGTGGGGGGCGCCGGGGTAGGTGTGCGACTCTACCTCGAGCCCTCGGCCTCGTACCAGGGAGGCGAACTCCTCGAATTCCGAGGCCGGGGTCCCCTGGTCATCGCCCGCGAGGAGCATCAACAGCGGCGAGGTCATCTTGGGGATGGCGGCGCCGGCCCGTTGCATCGGACGACCGCCGTAGAAACCAATACATCCGGCCAGGCCGGTTTGCTCGCCCGACTGGCGCCAGGAATTGGCCCCTCCGAAGCAGAACCCGACCGTGAATATCGGCAAGTTTGGTTGCGCAGAGGTGGACTTGATCCATTGGATAGCAGCTCGAACGTCCTGGGCGATCCCCTCAGGGGTCGTCTTCTCGAAATGCGACTTCCAGTCGAACGAATCGTCGCGGGCGCCAACTCCCGCGGTGCGACCGAAGTAGTCAACTACGACCACTCGAAAACCGGCCTCCGCGAATCGAACGGCGAGGTCCTCGTAGTACGGATGCAACCCGCGGACGTCGGGTAGGACCACCATGCCGGCGTGCGCGGCCTCCCCGGGAATTGCAGTGTACGCCCGAAATCGACTCCCGTCCGGCGCCGTGAGCTCCCGTGACCCATGTTCGCCCACAGGCCCACGGCGGGGGGGTTCGGGAGCCCTTGAGTCATCCGTGTGGCACATGCGCGGGGCGAGAACCTTGTGCCTTTTGACCCTTAGCTATTCGAGAAAGTCGATTGAACTCGGACGACGACGTACGACACTGACGGATTGGTCAATGGTCGTCGATCGGAATGTCATGTCCAATTCGGCGATCCCCGGGCCCTTGATGACACCTGTTGGTGAGCTCTGGCCCATAGCAGAGGGTGCAATGTCGGTTGCAGACACCCGCCCGGGCCATCAGGGGCTGGATCACCGGTCAGTGTCACGGGGGCTCGTCCGAATAGGGGTACGGACGGTACGCGGACACGAGAAAGACGAGGGCCGTGACCAG
>JBEKJG010000045.1:0-11062 GCA_050011355.1 Thermoplasmata archaeon
CCTTGTGCTCGAGCTGGAAGTACCAGATGGGGACGTGGAGGAGCTCCGCCTCGGAGACCTCGACCTGCGTCTGGAGCTTGGAGACCATGCTGTGTTTCTTGTGCGCGGCCTCCGACTGGAGGGTCTGGACGTACGCCTGGGCCGCGTGCTGTGCCGCATCCTCCCCGAGGTCACCGTTCAGGACCGGGGTCCCCGCCGGGATCCCCTTCTTGTCGAAGAAGGTCCGGTCGGCGAGCCCGAAGGCGTAGTTCTTCGGCTGGTAGGCCGTCATCGCCTTGACGGCCACGACCGGGTACTCGTACTGCCCCGAGATCGACTCGGACCGGTTCGAGTTGACGACCGGTCCGCCGAAGATGGGTACGACCGCGGTCCCTCCGCCGCCGACGCGGCCCCCGAGGAACGACCCCAGCACGGCGCCGGCGGCCATCGTCCCGACGGTCGTGCCGACGCTGGTGGCGACCGCCTGGTACTGGTAGGTCGTGCTCGCGGAGGCGGGGACGACCCAGAACGGAACGTAGGAGAGCTTCTCATCGACGACCTTCGAGTCCTCGAAGTCGTGGCGCCGGAAGAACCCCGAGTCCACATACTCCTGGACGACCTTCAGCACCGCCGCCCGGTCGGTCACCTTCAGCGGGAGCATCGTGTGCTTCGAGATCTCCTTCCAGCCTCCGCCCCCGAGGGTGACCGAACCGCCGCAGTAGTCGCAGCTGATCACCATCTCCCCGAACACGGGGTGGATCGGCGCACCGCACGCGGGGCACTTGAGCTCCTGAACCCCCGCGGCACCGAGGCTGGGGGTGGTCGGGGCGGCGGCCTTCGCGACCGGCGCTCCCGCGCCTCCGGCCCCAGGGACCGGTGTGCCGCACTTGAAACAGAACTGGGCCCCATCGGGGAGGGAGGCGCCGCACTTCACGCAGAAGACCATGGGGACTCCTCAGTCACTCCGGGGGCCGGTCCGGTCTAGCTCGGCATTGCGGTGCCGCAGTTCGGACAGAACTTCCCGGTCCCCGCGACGTCCTGGCCGCACTTCGGGCACTTCCGTGGGGGCGGCGGAGCGGTCGAGGCCCCGCAGTTGGGACAGAACTTGACCCCCGCGGGCACAGGTTGGCCGCACTTCGGACAGGGAGTCCCGGTCGGCGCCGCGGGCGCGGGGCCCAGCGCCTGACCGCAGCCGGGACAGAACCGCGTTCCGGCGGGGACGAGCGTACCGCACTTGGGGCACGGGGTGGACGGACCCTGCTGGTACATCCCCTGCATCTGACCGGCCATGCCGTAGCCCATGCCGAGCCCGGCGCCGAGACCAACGCCCGCCCCGGCCATCGCGCCGGCGCCTCCCGAGGGGTTCGCGGCCGCGGTGGTGAGGGCCTGTCCGGCCTGGTACTGCATGTAGTTGACACCGAGAACGCCCATCTGGGAGCGGGTGTCGACCGCCTTCTGGACCTCGTCGGGGAGGTTGACGGAGAGGCCCTGGAGCTGGTTCATCTCGATCCCGAACTGGCTGAAGTGCTGGGGGGCCGCGCCGAGCACGGCCTGTTCGATCGTGGTCAGGCTGGACGCGAGGTCGGTGACCCGCATCCCCTGGTCCTTCATCTTGCCCAGCGTGTTGTAGACGAGGATCACCATCTGCTCGCGCAGGCGGTTCTCGACGTCCGGGGTCGTGACGGCGCCGAACGTCCCGACGAACTGGTTGATGAAGTTGTCCGGAGCGCCGACGCGCCACCGGTAGGAGCCGAAGACGCGGAGGTTGACCAGCCCGAAATCCGGGTCGCGGAACACGTACGGTTCCTGACTGCCGAACTTCCCGTCGAAGATGCGGCGCTGGACGTAGTAAACTTCGGCCTCCTGGCGTACGCCCGAGAGCGACTGGACCAGGTTGCCGAGGATGCCGGCGTTGAGCGTCGTCAGGGAGTACCGGTCGGGCTTGTCGAGGTAGGCGAGGACCTTGCCGTCCCGGTAGAAGACCGCGCTCTCGTCCTGCCGGACGACCACGTTGTCGCCCCACCGGATGTTCCGCGGGACGCGCCAGATGACGTTCGGCCCCTTGTAGACGTCCTCCCAGTTGATGGTCGTCGCGCCGATCAGGCTGCCACCCTTCGCCGGGACTGGATTGTTGGTTACCATCGCTCGTTACCTCGGTATGCCCTAAGAGACCCGGATGCCCTCGACGGCCTGCAGCCGCGCCTTCCAGGCCGATTCCAGCTGCGAGATCTGGGTCCGGGCCTGGTTGATGATCCCCGCCACCGCTCCACCGCCGGGAGCGGTAGCCGCCGCCGGCAGTGCGCCGACGGTCTGGTCGACCTGGTCGGCGGCCACCACGAATCCGTAGTCGTACTCGTAGAGTCGGTCCAGCTGCTGCGGGTTGATCCGAACGGAGGGGGAGATGCCCGTGTACCCCTGCTCGGCGTGGCGGATCTCCCCTTCCAGACGCTGAAGGTCGGAGAGGAGGGGACCGAGGTCCGTCAGCGCGGAGAACTGTCCGGCGTTCGACAGCGCGGAGCGCACGTTCTCCATCGTGGCGCGCGCATTCCGGATCTTGTCGGCGGTCTGGATGCGGAGCAGGTTGTCGGCCGCTCGCACATCCTCCCCCTCCCGGTAGCCGCGGTAGCCGGGGATGAGCAGTTGGAGCCGCTTGAGGACCCCGCGGTCCTGGTCGACCCGCTGGCGGAGGTCGACCGGCGGAGACGCCGCGGCCCCGGGAGCCGCGGCGGTCGGGGCCAGCGAGGCACCGCACGCATTGCAGAAGCGGGAACCCGGAGCAAGCGTGGCCCCGCACTTCGGACAGGTCGTCGCTGGGGGCGCGGGCGCCGATGGGGCGGGAGGAGTGGCGGCCACTTTACTTGCCTCCGGACGGCGGCGGAACGTTCCCGGCTGGAGGCGACGGGGCCGTGGTGGGGACGCTCGGAGCGTTGGCCGTGGAGTAGGAGAGTGCCGAGACGGGCGCCTCGGTGCGCCAGGTCTGTCGCGCGACCTCCCGGTGCGCGGTCTGGTCGACGCGCCGGATCCGCCAGGCGATGAGGGCGATCGTGACCATCAGCAGGACGATGAGGATGATGAGCCCGGTGAGCATCCCGAGCGTGGTTTCGACATTGTACGTGGGTCCGAGGCCCACGGTCAGGAAGAGGGTCGCAAAGCCCATCGCGAGGAACGCCCAGGCCAGCGAGCGCTGGGCCATCGGGTCTCGGGAGATCGACTCGGCCAGGTAGCAGCCGAGGGCGAAGACGAGCGCGAGGGAGCCGATGATCAACAGCGCGGTGAACTCGTGGTTCTGCGGGAAGGCGAGATAGATCGCGTAGAACAGCAGTCCCGCGACGATGACGAAGAGCGCCGTCAGCACGGCCGCGCTGATGCCCTGACGGGACGCTGGCGGGGGGGTCGTGGGTGCGTTCATCGTCTACCGCCGAAGAGGTCACGCCCCCTATAAGAGGCTGAGTGGACCGGCCGCGGCCCCGCCTAGAGCCGGGGCTCGTCGTCCGTGCGCTCTCGCCGCGGACGAGGCGCGGGAGGGGGCGGTGCCGGTGGCTCGGGCGGTGGGGCTGCGGCAGGCTTCGCCGGGGGTGCGGCGCCGGGCTTCTTCACCGCGATAGGAGAGGGCGGTGCCGGGACGGAGGTGCGGGCACGATCCGCCGCCGTCTTTGCGCCTCGGCCCGCCTCAGCGGGAGCCGCGGGATGGGTCGCTGGGTGCGCTGCGGGCTTCGGGGCCGGGGGTTTGGAGCGTTGGAACACTCCCTTGATCGCGCTCGCCGCGCCCCCACCCCTCGACGGCGCCGGTCGGGGTGGCGCGGACGAATGCATCTGAACCCCGTCGACGGGCCGGACCGTCAGCGGCGAGACCGGCTGGCCGCATTTCGGGCACTTCGGGAATTGGCCGATGCAGTGCTGGCAGAGAGGGGCCCCACAGCCGTGGAGGACGGAGGAGACTCCACCGCATCCGACGCACCGGGGGGCACCGGTCGGGGGGAACACGCGTCCCGGGGTCTCGTGTTCCGGCTGGGTCGCCGCCGGGGCATTAGGCGGGGAGTGTCCCGCGGCGGCGGGAGGGGAGGTCTCGGGAGCGAAGAATCGCTCCGAGTCCTCCTCCGCAAGCTCCGCAGCTCCCGGGCCCGGGGAGGGTGCTCCCGCCCGGAACTCCGGCGAGTAGGCTCCCAGGTCGAGCGAAGGGACGGGCGCATGGACGGCGGAGCCGGACTGCTCGACCACCTTGATGAGCCGAGCCTTGTAGATCCCGACCCGAAGGGTCCGTACCAGCTGGAAGAGGGTCCGTTGCTCGGCCGGCATGACCAGCGCCTTCCGGGCCAGCTCTTCGACGTCGGGAGTCAGGACCAGGTTCTCGGGCCGAAGGTCGGCCTCGAGGACCGCACGAAGGTAGCCGAATATCCGCTGGAGCTGGTCGAGCGACATCGTCGGGGGGGAAAGGACCGCGACGTCCGAGAGCGTGAACCCACGCCGCTCGATGCCGGGCGGCCGACGTTCGAGGGCCGCGGTGATGAGATGCTGGGATTGGGTCTCGAGGTCGTGCACCTCGACCGCGCTCAGCCGGTCGAGGTCGACCTTGACGGGCCGGCCGATCGCGGCCAGCACCGGCTCGAGGAACTCGAAGGGGACATGGAGGGTGACGAACAGGTCGTTCTTGGCGACCGGTCGGTTCAACCGGGCTTCGAGGAGGAGCGCCTCCCGTCCGTACCGCTGGACCTGCTGGTCCCTCGTCTTCTCGACCGCGAGCTTCTTTCCGTCCTTCGCCGCGGCGAAGTCGGAGTCGAGGGCGAGGGCCCGGTCGAAGCTCGCGGCCGCCTCCTGGGGACGGCCGGTGGCGATGAGCGTGAGCCCGCGGCTCGTCCACGCCGGAAGGTTCTTCGGGTCGGTCTCGACCGCGCGTTCGTAGAACGCGAGCGCCTCGTGGGGATGGCCGAGCTTCTCGGCGACGAAGCCGGCGCGGAGCAGCGAATCGACCGCGGTCGGATCCACCGCCAGCGCGTGCTGGTAGGCGGACGCCGCCTCGGGCCAGTTCTGCCGGGCGATCGCGACCTCACCGGCCCGAGCCCACAGCGCCGCGCTCTTCGGGAGAGCGGCGACCGCCTGCTTGGCGACGTCCGCCGCGCGGTCGAGGTGACCGCATCCGCTCTCGGCCTCGATGAGGAGGAGGTAGAGGTTCTCGTCCGACGGGACCTTCGCGATGGCCCCGGATAGGAACTCCCCCGCCTCGACGTGCTGGCCCTGGTCGAGCATCGTCCGCGCGATCCCGGAAAGGGCCGCCGGGGAGGTGGGGTCGCGCGCGCGTACCGTCTCGTACACCGCCCGAGCCTCGGTCGGCCGTTCGAGCGCCGCCAGGATCTGTGCCCGCAGGAGGAGCAGGTTCACGGAGGGGAGCGCACCCGCCGCGCCGCCCTTCTCCCCGTCGTCCAGGACCTCGAGCGCGAGGTCGGGGCGGCCCGCGGCCAGACGGAGTCGGGCTCGACGCACCGCGATCTCCGCCTGGAGCGCGGGGTCGATCTCCGCCGCGCGGCCGTACGATTCGTTGGCGGCATCCGTGAGCCCCAGACGCGCGGCCAGGTCCCCTCGTTCGAGGTGGAGCGTCGCGTCCTGGCTCTCGGGTGCGGGGCCGGTCAGGAGCCGGGAGAGCGCCTCGTAGGCGTCCTTCGACCCCCCGCCGTCCCGTTCGAGCCGGAACTTCTCGAGGAGGGAGGACGGGTCGTCCGGTTCGAGCAGCAGGATCGCCTTCAGAGAATAGAGGACCTCGGCCGGCCGCCCGAGCGCGCGCCACGCATCCGCCCGTGCCTTCCAGGCGGCCACGTCGTTCGGGTCCTCCTTGAGCAATGGGTCGGTGATCTGGACGACCTCCGAGTACTGACCCGCCAGCACGAGGGTCTCGGCCATGGCGACCCTCCCGTGACGGTTCCGGGGGTCGACCTCGAGGCCCTTGCGGTAGTATGAGATCGCGTCCGCGTAGGCGCCCTGCGAGCGGAGCGCCTCGGCGACCTCGAAATAGGCGTGCGGGTCCCCGTGCGCGTTCTCGACCGCCCGTTGAAGGACCCGCAGCGCATCCGCGTGCCGCCCGACCCGCAGAAGGAGCTGACCCTCCTTGCGGAGGTAGGCCGGGTTGGACGCATCTCGGAGGAGCAGGAGGTCGATGAACTGGAGGGCCCGGGCATCCTGATTGAGATGGTCCAGGACCTCCACGGCGCCCCAGAGCAGGTCGGGGTCGTCCAGTCCGGTCGTTAGGGCCTTGGAGTACACTTCGATCGATTCCGAGTACCGGCCGGTCTCCCGCAGGGCGTGGCCCAGCTCCTTGCGCACGTCGTTCCGGGTTCCGTTCTCCTCCCGGGCGAGGAACGACTCGTAGGCCCGGATCGCGCGGTCGGAGTCGGAGACGAGCCGGGACGCCCGGGCGATCCCGAGGTCGGCCACCGACGCGGCTTCCGGGTCGGTCGAGGCGTGCTCGTAGGAGACGAGCGCGGTGCGGGCCGCCTGGTCCCGCCCGGGGGAGCCCTCCGCCTGGTCGTACGCGAGCGCGAGGTAGAGGTTGCCGCGCTCGATGGCGAAGTCCGTCCGGGTCGGGTCGAGCCGGAACAGCTCATCGAGTACGGGCGCGAGTTGCGCGGGGTCGTTGGAGGTCGCGAGGAGCGCCTTCTTCTCGAGCAGGTAGGGGAGTTGTCCCGGGTGGGCGTCCACCAGGGCGTCGTATGCCTTCAGGGCGCCTTCCGCGTCGCCCGCGGCGGCGAAGGACCTCGCCAGCTCGAGCTGGGCGGCGACGTCCGTCGGGTCTTCCGAGAGGATCGCGTGGGCGAACTCGCGCACCGCGGCGTCGTTGCCGACGCTGCGGGCGAACTCGAGGGCCTTTCGGTGCTCCGTGAGCGCCTGGGGCTGGCTCGTCACGATCGCTCGGTACGATGCCAGTGCCGACTCCGTCTGTCCCTGCGCGGCCTGCAGTTCGGCGACTCCCCCGAGAGCGTCGAGGTTGTCGGGCTGCGTCGCGAGCACGGCCCGGCATGCGGCGAGAGCGGCGTCGGCGCGGTCGAGGCGGACGGCCAGCAGGCGCAGCGCGTGGAGGTTCTGCAGGTTACGGGGGTCGACCTCGGCGAGACGCTGGCGTGCGGCGAGGGCGACCTCGGGCGCGGGGGTCTCGAGCAGACGCGCGAGCTCTCCCAGCGTCGTCGCGTCGGGCGCCTCTTTCCGTTCGATGAGCGTCTTCGCGCTGAGGGTCCCATCGTCCGGAGTACCGAGCTCGAATTGGAGCCGCACCGCGAGCAGGTTTGCCGGGTCGTTTTCCGGACGGTCGCCCCGAAGCGGTCCCACCGCGGTCAGGGCGTCGGCCGGCCGACCGACCGCCGCGAGGAGGCGGGCGCGCGCGAGCCGGAGCCCGGGGTCTTCCGGCGAACTCTTCAGCAGCTCGTCCACCGCCTCGAGTCCGCTGAGGTCACCGCCGAGCGCCTCCGCGAGGTCGAGTTTCATCCGCAGGGCCTTGGGGTCGGTCGGGACCAGCCGGAGGGCCTTGTCGACGTATTGGGTCGACGTGGCGTCGAGCTGCTGGGCGTGCAAGTACGCCTCGGCGGCCTCGGACGGTTTCTCGAGGAGCTTGAGAGCGTCCCCCCGGGTCGCCCACAGCGAGCGGTCGTTCGGCGCGCCCTGGAGCGCCTTCCCGACGAGCGCGAGGACTTCGGGGAGGTCCTTGTTCTGCCCGAGGAGGATGAGCGCCTTGTGGTGGAGCAGCGGCACGGCGCCGGGTTGGAACCCGATCCCGAGATCGATCGCCCGCAGCGAGAGCGCCCCCTGGCCCAACTGATTGAACTGCATGGCGACGTCGTCGAGGAGTGGCCCCACCTCCTCGCCCGACGGCACGAGCTCCTTCGCCCGGGCCTCGACCCCGGCGAGGAACGCCTTGAGGAGAGCGATCTCGTGGGCACGGTCCCCTCCGCTCTGGGCATCCGAGGCCGCGCGGTAGAGGGCGCGAACCTCCTCGAGAGGTGGCCCCGGAGGTACGGCGGACGGCGGAGAGGCGGGCTCCGGCGTCGACATCTCAACCCTCCCAGCGCCGGCCAGCGCTTAAAATCGTTCGGCGGAAGGAAGCCTCGTTCCGCGCCGGCCCGTCCTCTTATCCTACCGGCTCCCTCGCGGTCCCGTGGCGCGACGACCGGCGACCTCGCGAGCCCGAAAGTCGATCTTCGACCCGATCCACGGGACGGTCGTGCTCGAGGGCCCCGCCCTCGAACTCGTCAGCACCGAGGCCTTCCAGCGGCTGTGGGGGATCCGGCAGACCGGCTTCGCCCACCTCGTGTTCCCCGGGGCGAACCACACGCGCCTCGAGCACTCCCTGGGAACGTTCTCGGTCGCGGGTCGGGTGGCGGAACGGCTCGGGCTCGGCGACGCCGACGCCGGCCACGTTCGCGCCGCGGCCCTACTGCACGACCTGGGCCATGGACCATTCTCCCACACCCTCGACGGTCCGATGGAGGAGGTCCTGGGGCACGGGCACGAGGCCCGTTCCCGGGCCCTGATCGTCGGGACGGCCGGGGACGGGACCATCCCGTCCGTCCTCGAACGGTCCGGGCTCGTACCGGCGCAGGTCGCGGACCTGGTCGACCCGCCCTCCCGGAACCGCCGTTCGCCGATCCTCCGCGAGATCCTCCACGGCGCGATCGACGCCGACCGGATCGACTACCTTCAGCGCGACGCCCACTACACCGGGGTGGCGCACGGGGCGATCGACGCCGCGCGGCTCCTCGATACGATGCACGCCATGCGCGGGCGTCTCGTCTTCGCCGAGAAGGGGCGGAGCGCGGTCGAGGGGTTCCTGGTCGGTCGAGCGCTGATGTACTCCACCGTCTACTTCCACAAGACCGTCCGCGCCGCCGAGATCATGGCCCAGGCCGCCCTGGAACGAATGCCCGGCTACCCGGAGGATGCGCGGGGGGCGTTCGACTGGACCGACGGAGAATGGCTGTGCCGCCTCCGGGACCTCGGCGGGCTCAGCGCAGAGCTGGTGCGCGGCCTCACCTCCCGGAGCCTCTACAAGCGCGTGCCGGGCCATCGAACGGTCACGGCCGCCCCGCGCCGAGGGTGGATGCGGTACCTCGAACGACCGGTCGAACGCCGCAGACTGGAGGACGAAATCGCCGCGCGCGCCCATGCCCCGCCGGGTTCTGTCCTGGTCGACCTCGCCGGGCTGGTCCCGCGGGGAGACCCGGTGGCGGACTGGGGCGAGATCGGTCTGGCCGAGGAGGGCCACGTCACCTACCCGTTCCGCCAGCCGAGCCTGTGGCTCCTGCTCGCGACGCGGCCCCCGTCGGATTGGGCGGTCAGCGTCTACGCGACCGCACGTTCCCGAGCCGCGGTGGAGCGGGTCGTGTCGCGGGACGCGTCCTTCCTCCCCTGACCGGAGCGGACGAACCCTCCGCGGTTGCGGCCGTCGCGAGGAGTCGCGTCCACGCCGCATCGGGGATCGGCATCACGGAGAGCCGGGAGTTCCGAAGGAGGTCGATCCCCGCGAACGCGGGATCCCCCCGGATCTCCGCCAGGGTCACCGGCCGGTCGAGGGGCCGGACCGGGGCCACCTCCACGTACCACGAGCGGCGATCGTCCTCCGGATCGGGACGGGGCTCGGAGGTGACCCGTAGGATGCCGACACAGGCCCGCTCGTCTCCGCTGTGGTAGAACAGGGCCTCGTCGCCCTTCTTCATCCGTCGGAGGTGCTGGAGGGCGAGCGCGTTGTGGACGCCGTCCCATCGCGTGCGACCGTCCGTGACGAGCCGGGACCACGGGTAGCTCGTCGGTTCCTGCTTCACCAGCCAGTGGGCCATGTCCGCGGGAGGCGGGCGCGGTCTTACGGGTGTCGGGTCGCTACCCGACGACGAACCCCTGCGGTCCGATGACGAACGGGCGCCGCTCGGGGTCGTGCGCGCACCCCCGCATCCGGACGATCTTCACCTGGCGGAGGGAGCGGTCCCCGATCCACTTCCGGGTCAGGAGGATCTCGCCCCGCGTCAGGATCTCTTCCGGGGTGAGGACCCCGGGGTCGCTCGGGGTCGCGGTCACGAGGGCGGTGACGTTCGACTCCGAAAGGAAGCGGAGCAACGATTGGATCTCGGTCCGCTCGGCCTGAGGGTCGACCGAGGATTTCACGGCGAACCGCCGTATCGAGGTCATCGAGTCCACCACGACCCGGGTGAACTGGACCCCTCCCATCTGCTGCCGGAGCTTCAGCTGGATCCCCTGGATCGCGATGTCCTCGGCGTCGGCCGAGCGCTTGGTCTCCTGCGAGATGTCGCGCATCGTCTTCAGGTCGGTCATCGTCCGGATCTCCTGGACGGCCGCCTGACGCTTGATCGCGCGGGTGCCCGGGTTGGCGTCCAGCGTCTTGACCGCGGAGAGGTCCCACCCGAACGCGTGGACGTTCTCCATGATCTCGTTCGGGGGCTCGTCCACGGCGACGAGGAGCACCTCCTCGCCCAGGCGCAGCCCTTCGAGAAGGAACGTGAGGCCGAGGAGGGATTTCCCGCTCCCGCTCCCTCCGGTGACGAGGTAGGGGCGTCCTTTCCGAAGGCCCCCGCCCAACATCCGGTCGAGCCCGGGGATGCCGGTGGCGACCCGTTCGCCACCACCGTCCTCGGCGAGATTCATGGGGCCTCCGGCGGCCGCTCGACCGGTGGGGTCTCAGCCGGGGGAGCGGTCGATGGGGGAGAGGGCTCCTCGGTTGGAGGGCCCGGAGTGGCCCCGACGACCGACGGCGCCTTCTTCTTCCGAACGACCCGCCGCTTGGGCCGTGGGGATGCCGATGCCTCCGGTCCTGCGGCGAGAGCGACCTCGGGCGCGGGGGCCGGAGCGCTCGGAGCCGTGGAATCGAGGGGGATCGATGGTACCGGTTCCGGAGTCACGGGGATCGCGGGCATAGCTGCCTCCGGCTCTTTCGGCGTCACCGCCGCGGCCTTCTTCCGGCTCGCGCTCGGAGCGCGCTTCCGTTTCTTCGCCGCCGGTGCGGCGGCCGACGGACCCGTCACCGTCGTCTCTGCGGCCGGGGTCGGGGCTGGGACATGGACGGGCTCCGCCGGGGTCGGTGCCGCGTGGTGCCCAG
>JBEKJG010000046.1:0-12929 GCA_050011355.1 Thermoplasmata archaeon
AAGAGCCCGGCGTAGTACCGGAGGCGGTCCGAGGTCCCGTGCTTGGGATAGACCCTCCCCACCCATTCGGGGTAATCCCAGCCGCTCGTCCCGAGGAGGATGTCGCCCACGGCCTGCCGAGATTCCCGAGCGCGAAGGTCCGGTTAAGCCCTCGTGGGAGACGTCACGGAACACCCCGGGTGCGGTCGAGCGCGAAAAGGATCCGACGGTACGAGGGGCGCCGAGGCGGGGCCGGAAGTCGGGCGACCGCGCCGACCAGCCGGTCCGCGACCTCGTCGGGCGTTCCGGACCCGGCGACGAACCGGAACCGGTCCCCGTACGCGGCCGCGACGACCGCGCGATAGAAGCGGCGCTCGATCTCCGCGACCTGCTGGTGACGGACCTGCAGCGAGCGCGGATGTCCCCGAGGGTCGTTCTCGGCCCGCCGTCGCCGCTCGGCCGCCGGAGTACGGAGGTAGATGATCGCGTCGGGCCAACCCCACCGTCCCTCCCGTTCCCACGCATGTGCCGTACGGACGAGGTCGGTGAGGGCGCTTCGCGGGACCAGTTCGAGCCCGACCAATCCCGAGGTGTAGGTCAGCGGCCCAAGGAATCCCGTGTCGGCCAGCACCGTCGCCCCGGCCGCCGCACGAGCGCGTCCTTCCCGGAAACGTCGCGCGTCCTCGCGGAGCAGTCGCCCCTCCAGCCGAAGGAACTGCGGAATGCCGTCCCAGGAGAGGGAAGGGCGAGGGCGTAGCCGGTCGTACGCCTCGGGGAGGACGTCGGCTCCGAGCCGTAGCGCCGCCGCCCGGACCGCGCGGCTCTTCCCCGACGCGGAGGGCCCGTCGACGGCGACGAGCAAGCCCGACATCGTGGTCCCCGCACGCGCGCGCCGTCTAAACGGCGGTGGGCCGGTCCCCGGCCGGGTGTTCCGGGGTCGAGGTCCCGAACCGCTTCTCGCCCTGGACCCAGGTGATCTCGCGGCGGAACCCGAGCCGCTCGTTGATCGCCCACATCGGTCCGTTCTCGGCGTCGTTGCCGGTGACGAGGAACCGGTATCGGTGCGACCGGCCGTACTCCACCGTCCGGCGTTTGAGCTCCGAGGCGAGGCCAATCCGCCGGAAGCGGGGGTCCGTCCCCGTGTACGCCACCCCCAGGGTGTCGGGCTGGGCCGTTGAGCGTTGCAACGAGCTCATCCCGACATACTCGGTGCCGAAGGCCGCGAGGAAGATCGCCTCCGGGAGGACCCCGGGGGCGTCCAGGTGGTTGGCGGCGAACACCTCGAACGGATGGGGCGTGTACTCGCCCAACCGAGGGACGTCGGCGGCCGAGACGACGTGGAGCCGGTGCAGGCCGGCCCGCACCTCCGGACGGTCGAGTCCCTCCTCCGCCGCGGTCGTGAAGCGCAGCCCGCGGGCCCGGAGTTGATCGGTCCGGTCCGGGAAGTTCGTCAGGTCGGCCGTGCCGAGGTCGAGCCAGGACTCCCACGTGCGTCCTTCCACCGTGAACCCGTGCTGTGCGAGGAAGCGGACGCTGGGCAGGTCGTCCTCCCGGACGTTGACCCACAGGCAGCGCGCGGCGCGCGACCGAGCCTCCTGCTCCAGCCGGGTGTACAGCTCGGTGCCGATCCCTCGACCCCGATGCGGCCGCGAGACGGCGACGGCGATCCGGAACTTTTGGGGGTGGAAGCTGTGGGTGGTCTGGTAGAGCGCTCCGTGCGCCACCACGTCTCCCGACGGGCGGTGCTCGACCACGACCTTCTCGCTGAGGTGGCCCGGTACCGCGGCGTGGGCCTCGGTCCATCGACGCAGCTCGGCCGCCGTGAACGGCAACTCCGGAACGAACTCGCGCTCGATCCGGGCCTGGGCCTCGTAATCGGCGACCTCGAAGGGTCGGATCGAATAGAGTTCGTGGTCCACGTCACCGACCCCCCGGCGACAGTCGCGCGGAGGCTCAAGAACTCTTGCGGCGGGGCCAGCGCGCCGGCGAGCGGACGGGGGACAGCGCCTTGTACCGCGAGCTCCATTCCGCGAGGGATGCCGGCCCCGGGGGAGCGATCGGACCCCCCGGCGGGGCCGACCGGGTCACGGCGGCTTGTGGGCGCGCACCGCACCCTTGTCCTCGGAGACCGCACCCGCGTGATGGGCGTCGTGAACGTCACCCCCGATTCTTTCTCGGACGGCGGTCAATACCTCGAGCCGAAGGAGGCGGTCGCCCGAGTCGAGGCGCTCGTCGCCGAGGGGGCGGAACCTGATCGACGTCGGCGGCGAATCGACCCGGCCGGGCGCGACCCCCGTCTCGCCGGAAGAGGAGTGGCGCCGGGTGGAGCCGGTACTGCGGGGCCTCGCCGGTCGGATCTCCGTGCCCGTCTCGATCGACACGCGCCACCCGGAGGTCGCCGCCCGGGCGGTCGACGCCGGGGCGGACATCGTGAACGACGTCGAGGGGCTCCGGTCGGAGGAGATGCGCCGGGTGGTCGCGCGCACGGGCGCGGCCGTCGTCATCATGCACATGCGCGGGACCCCCGCCACGATGCAGGACGACCTCGAGTACGCCGACCTGCAGGGGGAGGTGAGCCGATGGCTCGCCGAGCATGCCGCCGCGGCGCTCTCCGACGGGATCGGGAGCGACCGGATCGTGCTCGACCCCGGCCTCGGGTTCGGCAAGTCCGTGACGCAGAGCCTCGAGCTCCTCACGCGGGCGGGCGAGCTCCGTCATCTCGGCTACCCCGTCCTGGTGGGCCCGTCGCGCAAATCCTTCCTCGGCTGGGCGACGGGGGTCCAGGACCCGACGGCCCGGCTCGAGGCGGGGCTGGCCGCCGCGGTGATCGCCGGGCGGCAGGGGGTCGAGATCGTCCGGACCCACGACGTGGGCCCGACCGTGCGGGCGCTCGCGGTGGTCGCGGCGGCGGAGCGGATCCGCCGTGCCACCCCGTGGACCTAGCGCGGATCCCCGCGCTCAGCGGAGCGGCTTGCCGTCCGCGTCGACCTCGATCTCCAGGACCAGCGCCCCGAGGTAGTCGCACTTGAGGCAGTGGTAGACCGCACCGGTGATCGACGCGTTCGCCTGGACGATCTGGCTCGACTGGCACTGCGGGCAGACGAGGATCCGTCTACCGTGGGGTCGGCGGCGCATCGTCGTCCTCCTCGGTGTCCGTCGACTCCTCGTCCGACGTCTCCTCGTCGCCCTCGGGAGCCTCGGGCTCGGGATCCGCGGGCGAACCTTCGGAGGGATCGGCGGGAGCGTCGGGCACGGCGGTCTCGTCCGCGACCGGGAGCACGACCGCGTCGCGCACCTCGTCGCCCTCGTCCAGTCGGATGACGCGGACCCCGAGGGTATTCCTCGCCTGGGAGCGGATCCCCTTCACCGCCATCCGGATCGTGATGCCATTCTTGGTCGTGACGAGGATCTCGGAGGTGTCGGTGGTCGGAAGGACGGCGACGACCGAGCCGTTCCGGCCGCCGGTCTTGATCGTCCGGACCCCCTTCGCGCCGCGGGCGGTCTTCCGGTAGTCCTCGGTGGGGCTGCGCTTGCCAAAGCCGGTCGAGGTCAGCGAGAGGAGCGTCGGGAAGCTCGCGCTCACGGGCGCCATCGCGACGACCCGGTCGTCCTTCTCCTCGGAGAGGCGCGCGCCGATCACACCGTAGGTCGCGCGGCCCGTGGGCCGGACCTCGCTGAGCGGGAAGCGCACGAGCTGGCCCGAGCGCGTGGCGATCAGGATCTCGGTCGCCTCCCCCGTCACCAGCGCCACGTTGACGAGCTCGTCGCCCTCCTCGAGCAGGATCGCCTGGATGCCGTTCGTGCGGATGTTCTGGTACTGGTCGAGCGTCGTGCGCTTGACGAGGCCGCGCCGGGTCGCGAAGAACAGCGAACCCTCTCCACCGAGGTCGTGGAGGGGCAGGAGGGTCTGCACGCGCTCGCCCTCCTTCAGCTTCGGCAGGAGGTTGATGAGCGCCTTGCCCTTCGACTGCCGGCTCCCCTCGGGGAGCTCGTAGGCAACGAGGCGGTAGACCCGGCCGAGGGTCGTGAGGAACAGGACGTCGTCGTGGGTCCGCGTGACGAACGTCCGGATGACGAAGTCCTCCTCCTTCGTCTCGATCTGGCCGAGCCCGCGGCCGCCGCGGCGCTGCCGGCGGTACTGCTCGAGCGGGAGGCGTTTGACGTAGCCGTCTCGGGTGACGAGGACGACGATGTCCGCGTCCGGGATGAGGTCCTCGAGCGTGCGGGCCGTGAACTCGGGCACGATGCGGGTGCGGCGCTCGTCGCCGTACCGGGACTTGAGGTCGTTGAGCTCCTCGACGATGAGGCCGTCCAACAGCTTCGCGTCCGCGAGGATCGCCTGCAGGTGGCGCGTGAGCGCCTCCTTCTCCGCCTTCTCCGACTCTACCGACTCGCGCTCGAGCGCGGTCAGGCGGGAGAGGCGCATGTCGAGGATCGCCTTCGCCTGCTCCGTGGAGAGCAGGAACCGGCCCATGAGGCTGGTCTCGGCGACCGCGGCGTCCTTGGAGCGCCGGATGATCTTGATCACTTCGTCGATGTGGTCGATCGCGGTGAGGAATCCCTCGAGGAGGTGGAGCCGCTCCGTCGCCTTGCGGAGGTCGAACGTCGTTCGGCGGGTGAGCATGAGGCGGCGGTGCGAGAGGTGGAGCTCGAGCAGCGACTTCAGCGGAAGGACGCGCGGACGGTTGTCGACGAGGCACAGGTTGATCACGCCGAAGCTCGTCTCGAGCGGCGTGTGCTCGTAGAGCCGGTTGAGCACGATCTCGGCGGGGACATCCCGCCGGAGCTCGAGGACGACCCGGGTCCCGTCGCGGTCGGACTCGTCGCGCAGGTCGGTCACGCCGTCGAGCCGCTTGTTCTTGACGAGGTCGGCGATCAGCTGGAGGAGCGAGGACTTGTTGACCTCGTACGGGATCTCGGTGATGACGATCTCGTCCTTGCCGTCCCGGTCCCGGATCTCGGCGGTCCCCCGGAGGTGGAGCGTCCCGCGGCCGGTGGCGTAGGCTTCCCGGATCCCCTCGGAGGAGAGGTAGCCGCCACCGGGGAAGTCGGGACCCGGGATGACCTTCATGAGGTCGTCCAGGTCCGCGGTCGGACGTTCGATGAGGAGCAGCAGGCCGTCCACGATCTCGTTGAGTCGGTGGGGCGGCATGTTGGTCGCCATCCCGACCGCGATCCCGGCCGAGCCGTTGACCAGCAGGTTGGGTACCTTGGAGGGAAGGACGAGCGGCTCCTTCAGCGTCCCGTCGAAGTTGTCGCCCCACTCGACCGTCTCCTTCTCGAGGTCGGTGAGGATCTCCTCGACGAGCGTGCTCAGGCGCGCCTCGGTGTACCGCATCGCGGCGGGAGAGTCCCCGTCGATCGACCCGAAGTTCCCCTGGCCGTCGATGAGGGGATACCGGAGGCTGAACGGCTGGGCCATCCGGACGAGCGCGTCGTAGACCGCGAGGTCGCCGTGGGGGTGGTACTTGCCCAGGACGTCACCGACCGTGCGCGCGCTCTTTCGGTAGGCGCGGTCGTGGGTCGCCCCCGACTCCCACATCGACCAGAGGATGCGGCGCTGGACCGGCTTCAGGCCGTCCCGGCCGTCGGGCAGGGCGCGCCCGACGATGACGCTCATCGCGTATTCGAGGTAGGACTTGTGCATCTCCCCCTCGAGCGCGTGGTCGTTCACGCGCTCGGTGGGCGAGGGGGTCGCTTCGGCGGGCGCGCCGGTCATGCCGCCCCTCCGAGATGGAGCTGGGCCGCGATGATCCGGTCGGCCTCGTCCAGGAACCGGTCCCGGGTACCCGCGGGGATGGTCGCGCCGCTCGCGACCTTGTGGCCTCCGCCCTCGCCGCCCACGGTGCTCGCCGCGCGGCGGAGCGCATCGGAGAGGTCGAGACCTTTCTCGACCAGGCGGAGTGTCCCGCGGCCGCTCAGTTTCAACGGGCCGGTGCCTCCGCCGGAGAAGACGATCACGGGTCGGTCGGGCGGCAGAAGGTAGCTCATGGCCATACCGGCCTGGGTCCCCGCCAGCGGGGTCTCCCGGCTCTCGAACCAGCGTAGGCCCCTCCTCTCATTTACGCCCTGCTCCTCCAGGCGAACGAGCGCCGAGAGGATGCCGGATCGCCATCGGGCCTCCTCCTCCTCGGCCCGCGCATACGCCCGGGCGTCCCCGAGCGCCATCGCGACGCCCAGTCCGGGGGTCCCCGCCCGTCCCGTCGCGCTCTGGAGATTCGACAGTTCCTCCGCGTCCCGGCCCTGCGAGGGGATGAACCAGCGCTCCTGGTCGACGAGCGCCACGAACTCGGGCAGCACCCCGTGCGCCTCGAGCCGCGCCCGCAGGCTCGCGACGAGCCGCTGGGACTGTTCGGGAGGGAGTTGGATCGGAGGTATCTCGGGGTCGATCCCGAGCTCCCCCAGGTAGGCGTCGACCGCCGCACGGCGCCCCGAGAGCCCCCGGAAGTACGGGTCGATGCTCGAGGCGAGGGCGGCACCGACCGTCCGGCCGAGCAGGGCTACCCCGGGTCGCCGCACGATGACCGACCGGCGGACCGCCTCGTCGACCAGGATCCCGTTGAGCCCGTGGAACCCGCCCACGTGCTGCCGGTCGCCGATCGCGCCGGAGAGGCCCCACGCGGCGTTGTCCCAGTTGAGCGGGTCGAGGAAGACGGTGAACAGCCACGTGAGGGTCGCCGCGCACATCTCGCGCATTCCGTCCACCCCCCAGTCCAGCGGGTTGACGAACGCGACGTGCGGCGGGAGCTCGGGGGGCTTCGGGGCGCCGGCGTACGTGTGGTGGTCGAGGACGACCACGGGGAACGGGTGGGCCGGGTAGAGGTCGACCCAGGCCGCCCCCGTGTCGACGATCAGGACCGGGCCTTTGGTCGACGCGAGCAGGCTCTGCATCTTTTCCCGCTCGACGCCGATGAGGGGCGAGAGCTGCACGGGGTAGCCGAGCCGCCCGAAGGCGCGCACCGCGGAAGAGGCACTGGCGATGCCGTCGGCGTCGTAGTGGTAGATGACCCGCCACCGTCGGGGGTGCGCAAGGACGAGCCCGCGGGCCCGCTCGAACTCTCGGCCGTACTGGGGATCCGAAACAAACGAGTCCGGACCCGAGGGCATCACTCCACCTGGAGGGCCGCGCCCGCGGCGGAATACCGCCAGTTCTCGGGGAGGCGGCGGCGCTGCCGGTAGTACCGGGCCAGGCGGCGGATCCTCGATTCCATCAGGGCGAGGCCCCGTCGGTTCGACAGGTCCTTCGGATGGGTGGTGAGGTGGCGCTGGAGGTGCACGACGCGCTTCAAGAGTGCCTGGAGGTCGTCAGGGATCTCCGGCCGGACGCCGTTCTCGCTGAGGACGGCCGAGAGCCGCTTTCCCGTGACGGCGCGCGTGGAGGGGATCCCGCTCTGGTCCCGGAGGGTCATGCCGACCATCGCGGCCGTCTGCCCCGCCTTCGCGAGGGTGACCGCCTGCTCCACGACCTCTTCGGAGCTCGCGGTGACCCACTCGGGCTTGGTGAGGGGGTAGGGGCGGTGCGAACCGGCCCGTCCCTTCCGTCCGGAGTGGATGCGCGACATGGCCTCGCGCCGACACTCGTCGGTTACTTAACGTAACGGGGGCAACGGAGGGTGCGTCCCCTCGTCAGGGGATCCGGTCGCTGTTCTTCTGGACCTCGACGAGGAACGCCTTCCCCTCGGCCGTGATCGAGTAGACCGCCCGCGTGGGGGCGCTGCCGGGGCTCGACCGGGCGCCGGGAGGCACCCGGGCCTCCACGAGACCATTGCGCACCAGGAGACCGAGCGCGAGGGGGACCTTCACCTGGCCCTGCTCCACGGCCCAGAAGCGGGAGAGCAGCCGCTCCATCTCGTTGAGCTCGAGGGTTTGCTCGTGCACGCGGCCCTCGTTGATCGACTCGGCGCGGTTCAGCTGCTGGAGGAGGGCGACCAGGGTCGACCGCACGGGGTCGGGGGGCGCTTCGTCGCTCGGCACGCGAAGTATAACGCTCGGTTCGGCTACATAAAGTGCGCCGAATCGGGCCGCCCGCCCGTCGCCCTAGTAGATCCGGCCGGCGGTCTCGACCCGGTTCAGGAGGTACTCCTTCCCCGGAAGGGCCAGCGCGAATCGCCGCCCGACCGTGCGTCCCCGGTCCCAGGCGAACTCCCGGTCGTCGAGCTCGGAGACCATCCGGTTGGCGAGGAGGGTCTCGAGCGCGCGGTCGAGTTCCTCCCCGGTCGCCTCGGGGTGGGAGCCCCGACGCAGGAGCGAGAGGAGCTCGCCGTGCTCGAGGCCTTCGACCGTGCTCCCTTCGGCCTCGGATTTGTTCAGGAGCCGGAGGACCTCGAGCAGCACCGAACCGAGCTCGCCGGCCCGTTCCGCTTCGGTTTCGCCCAACTCCGTTCCTTCGGGCCACGCCGGGGGTGGACCCGCGCCGTGGGCCGGAAGGGCGACCCGCGCGCCGCGCTCTTAATAGGGAGGCCCGACAGGTACCTTCTCCTCCATGACCTGCACGTGCCGGAACCCGGCCCGCTGCCCGGTCTGCAACCAACCGGTCCGCGTGCCCCTGACGAACCTGGAGAACGCCACCGGGGGAGCGTTCCTGGTCGACCGGTTCGCGCGGCGGGATTCCTCCTCCTCCCGGGAAGGGCTGCGGCGGCTGATCCAGGGGTATGCGACCTGCCCCTCCTGCGGCCACACCATCTACCACGACCACTCCCGCTCGTGCGTCGCCGAGGCCCTGAGCTCGGCGGGCGTCCCGCTCCCCGAACGCGAGCAGATCCTCTCCAAGATCACGTTCCCCGAAGGGTGAGTCACCCCCCATGGCCCCCGCGGACGAGTTCGTGGTCACCCCGTACGAGGTGAAGGGCCGGATCGACTACCAGCGGTTGCGCGAACTGTTCGGCACCCAGGACCTGACACCGGAACTGCTCGCCCGCCTGCACCAGATATCGGGCGGCGACCTCCCGCCGCTGCTGTCGCGGGGGGTGTACTACTCGCACCGCGACCTCGGGCTCCTCCTCGACCAGTTCCAGAAGGGCTCGCCGTTCTTCCTCTATTCCGGCCGCGGCCCCTCGGGCCCCCTCCACACCTCCCACCTGGTCTCCTTCGACCTCTGCCGGTGGCTGCAAAAGACCCTCGGGGTACGGATGTTCATCCAGATCACGGACGACGAGAAGTTCTGGGCCCGGTCCGGACTGACGCGGGAGGAGACGGCCTACTGGGGGATGGAGAACCTGTACGACATCCTCGCCCTCGGGTTCGACCCGAAGCGGACGCACGTCTTCTTCGACTCCCGGTCGATCGCGGCGCTCTACCCGCTCGCGATCCGGGTGGCCCGGAAGATCCCGTACTCGACCGTGAAGGCGGTCTTCGGGTTCGAGCCGAGCACGAACATCGGACTCGTCTTCTACACCGCCCTCCAGACCGTCCCCTGCTTCTGGCCGTCGTGGGCCGAGGGGCGCTCGGTCCCCTGCCTCATCCCGTGCGGGATCGACCAGGACCCGCACTTCCGGGTGACGCGCGACATCGCGGAGGGGCTCGGCTACCCCAAGCCGGCCCTCCTCCACAGCCAGATGCTGCCCGGACTGCTCGGGGAGAACGCCATGAGCACGACCGGGGACCGGGAGGACAACGCCCTCTTCCTCAACGACAGCCACTCGACCGTCGAGCGGAAGGTGCGGGGCGCCTTCACCGGCGGCCGGGCGACCGTCGAGGAGCAGCGTCGCCTCGGCGCGACCCCCGAGGTCTGCTCCGTCTGGGCCCTCTGGAGGACCCGGTTTGCCAAGGACGACCGCGAGTTCGAGGAGGTGACCCGGGACTGCCGATCGGGCGCCCTCCTGTGCGGGGAGTGCAAGTCGCGGGTCCTCGAGCGGATCCACGCCTTCTACGCGGAGCACGCCGAGGCCCGGATCAAGGTCCAGGGCTGGGCCGAGTCGACCATACTCACCGAAGCCCCGAAGGCCATCTAGGCCGCTACCGGACTTCCGGTCGGTCGTCGCGCACCCGCGGCCGGGGTCCTCCAGGGGTTGGGAACTGGTCCTCCCCGGGGGCCGCCTCGGGCCCGCCCTTCACGGCCGTGAGGAGTCGGAGCATCGGCCGGAACAGGGAGTTCTGGGCCCGCGTCGGGTCGAGCGTGTAGGCGCGTTCGTAGGCCGCGACCGCCGCGTCCTCGTCCCCGAGGCTGAGCAGGGAGAGGGAGAGGTCGAGCCAGCTCTTCGCCTCCCGGGAGCCCTCGCGTGCCCCGGTCTCGTCCACATGGTCGTCGAACGGGGCCCGAGGGAGGGGGTCGTTCTCGTCGGTGGGGATGGACCGGGAGAGGACGAGGGCCCGTTCGAACGCCGCCGAGGCACCGGTCTCCTCGCCCGATTCGGCGAGGGCCACCCCGAGGCGGTGCCAGGCGACCATGTCGCCGGGTTCGAGCGCGACCGCGCGCCGGTAGGCGCTCGCGGCATCGGACCACTCCTCGCGGAGCGACCGCGCGACGCCGAGGTGGAACCAGGCCTCCCCGTTCGCCGGGGCGAGCTGGATGGCGCGGGCGAGCGCCGCCTCCGCCTCCGCCGCCCGTCCGACGTGGGCGAGGCTGATCCCGTAGTACGACCAGGCGGACGCGTCGGTGGGTTCCTCCCGGATTACATCCAAGAACGCCCGCACGGCGCGGTCGTACTCCCCCCGAAGGAGATAGTGAACCCCTAGGTCGGCGCGCTGGTTCACACCCGGTCCAGCCGGCCGAGGGCGGGCGTAGCCAAAAGGATGATGCCGGACCGGTGGGCCGGCGGCTCGGGGTCGTCCCGGGTTATCCGACCTCACGGCCCGGCCCGGTCGAGGGCTTTATATGGCCTCAGTATCCATGCGGCGACAGAGGAACCGCGAGCCGGCCCGAATCGAGCGTCCCGCCCGTCCCACTTTTGCGACGAGTGTTCGCGAGATGAGTATCGCTCCGAGGTTCCCACGCAACGCGAAACGCGAAGCAAAAGAAGGCGAGACCGATGGTGGACAAACCCCTGACAAAAGTGCGAGACCTGACGCCGAACTCGAAGCAAGTGAACGTGCTGGCCAAAGTGATCAGCATCGGAGAGCCGAAAGAGGTCATGGGCAAGTTCGGCGACCCCCGGAAGGTGTGCGAGGCCGTGGTCGGCGACGACACGGCGGTCATCACCCTCTCCCTGTGGAACGAGCAGATCGGCTCGATCCAGAAGGACGAGGTCATCCTGGTGGACAACGGCTACGTCTCCCTCGTGCGGGGCCACATGCGCCTCAACGTGGGACGCTACGGCAACCTCTCGAAGTCGACGGAGGCTCTCGGCGAGATCAACCAGACGCTCGACATGAGCCAGCAGGAGTTCGAGAGCGAGCGCCGGTCGTTCGGCGGCGGCGGTGGCGGTGGCTACCGTGACCGCGGCGGAGGCGGCGGTGGTGGCGGCGGTCGCTACGGTGGTGGCGGCGGCGGCTACGGCGGTGGCGGCGGCGGTGGCAGTGGTGGCGGAGGCGGCCGCGAGCGGTCCGACTCCTACAAGCGCTACTGATCCGACCCCCGGACCGTAGAACCCCCCGAACCCCTTCCCCCGCCCGAGAGGGCGGGGGCCGCCCGGTCGGAGAGTGTTAAGTAGGCCCCCCCGCTCTCGCGCCTTCGGTCATGCCCGACGATCCACACGAGCTCGTTCTCTACGTCCAATCGAAGAAGGCCGTCACGACGTTCTACCGCCCGCCCTCGGCCACCGGCGGGTCCGTCCCTTCGAGCCCCGGACGCGCACCGGACGAGGAGTCGGTCAGCGAGAATCCCGTTTTCTTCCTCTCCGACGACCAGGCCCGCTGCGTCGCGCTGGTCGAGGAGACCGCCTCCCACCGCGGCTACCGCGTCCGCGTCGTCGACGTCGAGAAGGTCGGTCGCCTCGAACGCCTCGTCGCCGAACGCCTCCGCGGCGTGCAGAACTTCCCGGTCCTGATCTCCCCGAAGGGTCCCCGCCTGGAAGGCGTGGCCTCGTTCACCGACGAGCGGCTCGCCGAGCTGATGCCCTCGGAGCTGAAGAGCGTCCGCGCGTTCGCCTACCTGAAGGTGCGTGGCGGCGACCTCGACCGCATCCGGACGCTCCTCGAGACCCTGCCCGAAGTGAAGGAGATGCATTTCCTCACGGGCGACTGGGACATCCTGGTCGTGCTCGACTTCCCGCCGGGGGACTCGAACAAGCGGCGCGTCCTCGACTTCGTGACCGACCGGATCCGCGGCATCCCCGAGGTGCTCGACACCTCGACCGTCGTCCCCGAGTACTCGGTCACGAAGTTCCCACTCTAGGGCCCGACAGCCCCGCCGGGGATTCGGGTCCCGTCCAACGTTCGGAGCGGGCGCGCCGGCCGTACCGCCCCTTAGTTGCGTTTGAGGAGCGGCTTAACCGAGGTCCGCCGGTCGTCCGCCCGCTCATGCAGGAGGCCTCCTCGATGAAGTGTGAAAAATGCGGCCAAGAGTCCGACGGCAAATGGAAGTCCTGTCCCAGGTGCGGCTTCGCCACCACGGCGCTCCCAGTGCCGGTCGGTCCCCCCGGAACGGCCGGTCCGGCGATGGCCAACGGCTCGGATGAGGTGCGCAACTCCAAGGCGCCCCAACCCGAGGCTCCCACGCCGGAGCTCGCCAATCCCGGTCGCCCGCCCGGCCAGATCGTCGAAGGGGCGGGCGGGTAGACTTCCCCCGTTCGGGGTCGGCTAGCGACGGCTGCCCCGGCGCTTGCGCCGCGGGACGACGGGGATACCCTTCGGACCCCGGGCGGGCCGGCCGTCGCCTCCCGGCTCCTCGCTGCCGTACAGCGCGTCGACCGTGACCGGGTGGTCCTCGAGCCACGCGACCCCTTCCACGTAGGCGGCGAACGCCTCCAGGCTCGTGAACAGCGGGATCCCGAGCTCGATCGCCCGCCGCCGCAGGACGTACTCGTCCTCGAGCATCCGCTCGAACTTCTCCTGCGTGAGCGAGAGGGGGACGT
>JBEKJG010000047.1:0-9676 GCA_050011355.1 Thermoplasmata archaeon
GGACAAAGCCCGGGGGCGAGCAAAGCGTAAATAGGGTGCCCAGAGTCCCCGAGCCCTTGACGGCGGCCGTACCCTCCGCGGCCCCGCTGGAATCTATGGTCTCCACCCGCACTCCCTCGACCCCGGTCGATGTGGAAAAGTACACCCGCTTTGAACGGGCGCGCATCCTCGGCGCCCGAGCGCTGCAGATCTCCCTCGGCGCGCCGATCCTGATAGACGTCCTCGCGACCCTGGTCGACCCCGTGGACATCGCGGAGCTCGAGTTCGCCGCCGGGCGGATCCCGATCACCGTCCGCCGCTCGCCGACCGAGTGAACGTCCACTATACGCCCGCGTCGTCCAGCGCGTGCGCGCAGGCGCAATCGGGCACTGTCGCCAGTCGGGGCAGCAACTTCGAGAGCACCCCTCCCATCCGTTCCGAGTTCGCCCGCATGACCTCGATGATCTCCTTCGTCTCGACCGGTCGGTCCGCCCAGACGTCGTAGTCGGTGACCATCGCGAGGCAGGCGTAGCAGAGCGCCCGCTCTCGGGCGAGGGTCACCTCGGGGACGAGCGTCATCCCGATGATGTCGGCGAACCCGCGGAAGAAGGCCGACTCCGCCCGGGTGCTGAACCGGGGTCCCTCGACGCAGACGTAGGTCTTCTTCTCGGCGAACGGGGTACCGAGCTCCCGACCCACGTCGGCGGCGCGGCGGGCGAGGTCGGGGCAGAACGGGTCGGCGAGCGACACGTGGTAGACCCGACCACCGTCATAGAAGGTCGTCGGGCGGCTCTTGGTGAAATCGACGAACTGGTGGGGGAGCACAAAAGTCCCGGGCGGGAGCTCCTCCCGGAGCGAGCCCACCGAGCTCACCGTGACGATCGCCTCGGCGCCCAGCGAGCGGAGCGCGTCGACGTTGGCCCGGTAGTTGACCCGGTGGGGCGGGATGGAGTGGCCGGGCCCGTGCCGCGCCAGGAACAGGACCTTCACTCCGCCGACCTCACCCTCCTCGATCGGCCCCGACGGTGCTCCCCAGGCCGTGGCCACCTTGTGGGTCCGCTTGGCCCCGGAGGCGAGGATCCCCTCGATCCCGGAGCCGCCGATGACCCCGATCACTTTCCGGGGGGAACCGCTCACGGACCCTCCGAGCGCGTCGGGGGTTCGAGGTGGGAGCGGACCCGGACCAGGTGACGGGCCATCACGACCTCGCCGCGGGTCCGCTCGAGCAATGCCCGAGCGGTGTCCTGTTTCGGCTTCAACGGGACGATAGCACGTGTCGTATCGAACCGGAGCAGCGCCTGGGTGAGACGTTCCATCAGCAGCAGCTCGGCTTCCGCGCCGGGGAGGTCGTCGCGCCCGAGACGGTCGAGCACGCGCCGACGGATCTCCCCGACGACGTCGCCGAGGCCGAGCAGGTACGGTTCGGGGTCGACCCCAAGGTCCGAGGGACCGGGGAACACGACGTGGGTCGCCGCGCAGGCGAGCAGGACCGCCTCGACCGCCTCCTGGAGGGCGTCGGAGGCCATCGGTTCATCCCCACGACCCTCCCGACGCAGCCAGTCCGACAGCTCGGCCATGCTCCGTCGGATCTCGGCCTCCTCCGGCGGAACGCTGCCGCTCGAATGGATCCGGGTCATGGTGCTCTGGGCGAGGCGCCGCAGCCGTCGGGCCCGCTGGTAGAGGTCCTCGCGTCGGAGCTCGCGCTGGCGCAGGTGCGCCTCGATCGAGGCGAGCGCCGATTCGGGGATCCCGGGGGAGACCCGAACCTCACCGGTAGAGGGTGAACCGTTGGTCATCGTCACCCCCGTCCAGCAGCCCGAGGCGGACCCCCGCATCGAGCCAGCCGTGCGCGTAGCTCGCCGCGGCCAGCGCGCGGTCGAGGTCCCCCTTCGCGGCAAAATGTTCCGCGTCGGCGAGGTAGGACCGGGCCATCGAGAGGAAGTCGTCGCTCGCGCCCGAGAGGAACGAACGGGCGGGTGGGGTCGCCCGCACGCGGGCCAACGCCTCGCGCGTCAGGCGCAGGTACTTCTCGGTCAGGGGAGAGTCCGTCATCCGTGATTCCGTGATCGCCAGTGGCCTCGTCCCGAGCACAATCCCCTTAGGTAACCTTACCCCGGAGCCGGAGCAGCTCCCAGGCCTCGTCCCGGATGCGTTCCGCGCCCAGGCCGTAGCGTTCGAAGCGGGGTCGGGGATCGTGCTCGTCCACGAACAGGTCGGGGATCCCGACCCGACGGACCGGGACCGGATGGTTCTCGGAGGTGGTGGAAGCGACCAACGCGCCCACCCCGGTGAGGACGGAGTGTTCCTCGAGGACGAGGATCGCTCCGGTGTCGCGGGCAGCCCGGAGGACGGCCGGCTCGTCGAACGGCTTCACCGAGGCGAAGTCGAGTACGCGCGTCGAGACCCCGACCTTCTCGAGGTCGCCCGCTACGGCGAGCGCGGAGGCGACCAGCGGACCGACCGCCACGATGGTGAGGTCGCCCCCGGCGCGCAGCTCGGCCGCCCGACCGATCTCGAACGAGCCGGTGGTCACGGTCGGGAGGTTCCCGCGGGCGAGGCGGACGTACGCCGGTCCGGGTTGGCTGTGAACGGCGAGGGCGGCGCCTCGGGCCGACGGGGCGTCGGCCGGTACGACCACCGTCACCCCCGGCAGGGCTCGCAGGATCCCGAGGTCCTCGAAATGGAGATGCGCCTCGGGCAGGTCCTCGGTGGCCGGGCCCCCTTCGTCCGCGAAGACCTTCACGTTCGCCGAGGGACGGCACAGTTCGTCCCGGAACGCCCCGTATGCCTCACCCGCCACGACGGCCGCAGAGGTCGTGACGAACACCGGGTGCCCGGGTCCGGAGCGACCGGCCGACGCTCGAACGAGAGCGGGGCCGTTCCCATCGACCGGAATGAACCGGGAAGGGAACCGTTCTCGGAACCGATGGGCCGCCGCGACGGACCAGGAGCCGCTCTCCATGACCTCCAGATTGGAGTCGGACTCCCCGAGCTCGACCAGCGCCGCCCCGTAGGCCGCCCACAGACTGTGGGACCCCGGGGCACCGGTCATGCCTCGTCCCCCTTCTTGGGGGCGCGGGGCCGGCGGACGCTGGTCTTCGCCACGGGAACCGACGCTACCAGCGTACGAAGCAGCGCGAGGTCCTCGGCGTACCGGTCGTACCCGCGGTCGTCGAGCGGGGTCTCGAGGTAGCCGGGAACGTTCTCCCATCGCGGGTCCGAGACCAGGTGGGCGAACCCCGGAGTCCCGATCTCGCCCTTGCCGATGTTCTCGTGACGGTCGAGATGGGAACCCAAGGGGGCCTTCGCGTCGTTGAGATGGAATGCCCGCACCGCATCGACCCCGATCGTGCTCTCGATCCGGTCGACCAGCTGCCCGTACCCCTCCTCGGTCCGGAAGTCGTTTCCGGCGGCGAAGAGATGGCAGGTATCGAGCGTGACCCCGACCCGGTCCGGAGCGTCGACCGCCGCGAGAACGGTCTTCAGCTCGTCGAGCGTCGAGCAGAGCGCGGTCCCCTGGCCCGCAGCGTTCTCCAGAAGGAGCCGCACCGTGCCGTCGGGAACAGCTTCGAGCGACTTTCGGACGCTCTCGCCGATCGTCCGGAGTCCGAGCTCCGGTCCGGATCCGAGGTGGGCGCCGGGGTGGAAGATCAGTCCGTCCACCCCCAGGAGCTCGGCGCGCTGGATCTCGTCCAGGAAGGCCTTCCGCGACTTGCGGAGCATGAACGCCTTGGGGCTCCCGAGGTTGATGAGGTAACCGTGATGCACGGCGGTGCCGAGCAATCCTTGCTCGCGTACGGCCCCCCGGAACGCCGCGGCCGCCTCCGGGGCGAGCGGCGGCCCCTCCCACATCTGGGGGCTCTTGGAGAAGATCTGGATCGCGTCGCAGCCGATCGACCTTCCCTGGCGGACGGCCTCGGGAAGTCCCTCCGAGATCCCGATATGGGCGCCCAGCCGCATGCTGCGCGGGACCGTCGGCGGAGGATTAACCTAACGGCGGGGTCCCGAGGCAAGTCCCCGGAGGCTGACAGCTTTCCGCGTCTCCCGTAGGCTCGCGCACTTCAGTACTGCGCGGAACGCCAGTGGGCTTAACTGCCGGGTTCGGAATGGGACCGGGTGTTTCCCCACCGCTTTGGCCGTCAGCCGAAGCTCCGACCGAGCCGGTGTATTTAACGTTGATTTCCGCGGCGGCGCGGGGTCTGCGTTGCACTCGTCAGCGAACCTTCTTGGGCTCCTCCGCTTCCGGAGGGTCGACTCGGCGGGACTCGCCGGTCGTCTTGGGGCGGTCGGTTGAACATCAGGGAGCCGCCCCAGATTCCAGAGTACCGGGTCCGGCTCGACGTGGACTTTGACCGGGCCTCGTGGACGGGTTCGGTCGAGCTCTCCCCGACGGTTCCATCCGGGCCGCTCGAACTGGACTGCGATGGGCTGACGGTCACCTCCGTCCGGCGAGGCGACCGAATTCTCGCGTTCTCGACGGACCTCGAACGAGGGATCCTCGCCATCCCCTCCGTCGGAGACGGGGGTCTCCCGGTCCGGATCGAGTTCTCCGGCACCGTACAACCGAAGGGATTGCTCGGACTCTACCGCTGCCGCCACGGTGACGGGTTCGTCCTGACGACCCAGTGCGAGCCCGTCGGGGCGCGCCGCATCTTTCCCTGCCTTGACCGGCCCGACCGGAAATCCCGCATCCAACTGACCGTCCGCACGCGGGCCGACCTCGAGGTGATCGGCAACATGGGCGGGTCCCCCTCCCCGGCGATGGAGGGCTACCGGGAGTGGCTGTTCGAGACCACCCCGCCGATGTCCTCGTACCTGTTCTACCTCGGGATCGGTCGGTTCGACCGAGTGGAGGGTACCTCGGGACGGGTCCGGCTCCGCGTGCTCGGACCCCCCGGACGGGGGGCGGACGGGGAGTACTCGCTCGCCGCGATGCGGAGGATCATTGCCGGGTGCGAGGAGTACTATTCCGTTCCCTACCCGCTCCCGAAGATGGACCTCATCGCGGTCTCCGAGCACGCGTTCGGGGCCATGGAGAACTGGGGGGCGCTCAGCTTCCGGGAGGTGCGCCTCTTGCTCGACGCGGGGGCCACCACCTTCCAACGCCGGGACGTGTTCGAGACCGTCACCCACGAGATCGCCCACCAGTGGTTCGGCGACCTCGTCACCATGGCCTCCTGGGACGATGTGTGGCTCAACGAGAGCTTCGCCTCCTTCCTCGAGACCCGGATCTCGGAGCGGCTCGAGCCGTCGCTCGAGGCACGGACCGACTCCTTCCTCCGCACGGCGGGGACCACGGCGGCGTTCGACGGGGACAGCCTCCCCTCGACCCATCCCGTCCGCTCCCACGTCGAACGTCCGGAGGAGATCAGCCAGATCTTCGACGAGATCAGCTACGGCAAGGGGGCGTCGGTCCTGGGGATGGCTGAGGCGTACCTCGGGGAGGACCGGTTCCGGGCCGGGGTGACCGACTACCTCCATCGATTCCGATATGGGAACGCTCGCACCGAGGACCTCTGGGAATCCCTCGCGCGGGTCAGCGGGGAACCGGTCGGTGCGATCCTGGGGCCGTGGATCGACCGGCCCGGCCACCCGATCGTCCGGGTTCGGACCGGCGAAGGGCAGATCGCGCTGCGGCAGGAACGGTTCTCCTTCCTCGGCTGCTCGCCGGAGGCACCGTGGCCCATCCTGCTCCGGGGCGACATCGCGGGCACGCCGCTCCGGCTTCTCTTCGACACGGTCGAGCGCTCGATTCCGATCCCGACGGGCGCCGCCGTCCACCTGAATGCGGGAGCTGTCGGGTTCTATCGGGTGCTCTACGACGCTCCGATGTACGACCGCCTCTTCGCCCTCCTCCCGCACCGGAGCGCCGAGGATCGATGGAGCGTGGTCGAGGACCTCGGGGCGTTCCTGCTCGCCGGCGAGGTGGATTGGCCGCTGTTCGAGCGGGCGCTCGGTGCCCTCGGTGCGACCACGGACCGGCTGGTCGTGGCGTCGTTCGGTTCCACCCTTCTCGCCTTGGGGCTCCTTCTCCCGGAGGCGGGACGGGTCCAGGGCGCCGCCCGGGCGTTCTTCGCCGATCGCCTCGCGGCGGTGGGCCTCCGCGCCGTCCCCGGCGAGGACCCGACCCACGGGGTCCTCCGGGAGCGGCTCGCGTATGGCCGGGCCCGGATCGACCTGGGGTTTGCGCGGGACCTCGCCGAGCTGTTCGCCGAATGGGGCCGGCTGGACCCGAACCTACGGGCGGCGGTCGGGGTCGCGGTCGGACGGGCCGAGGGCCGGGCGGGCTGGAACGAACTCCGTCGGGCGCTCGACCGTGCCGCCACGGAGGCGGAACGCACGCACCTCGAGCGCGGGCTCGCCTGGTCGAGCGACCCGGACCGGGTCGCGGCGACCCTTGGCCTCCTCGAGTCCGAGACGATCCCCCGCAGTCACTTTGGCGCCACGCTGGCCCAAGTGGCCGAGAACCCGGTCGGTCGACCCGTCCTCTGGGCCTGGCTGCCCGACCACCTGCCGATGCTGGCCGAGCAGTTCCGAGGATCTTCCTCGATGGGCCTGCTGCTCGAGACCATCACCCTCCCGCTCGGGCTGGGGCGCGGGGAGGCGTATCGCGCGTTCTTCAAGTCCCATCCGTTCCCGGAAGGTAGCCGGGGGCTCGCGAAGGGTCTCCAGCGCCTCGAGGCGTACGAGCGTCTGGCAGCGCGGCTCGCTCAGCTCGGCTGACGGCGCGGGGGCCGGCGGGCCGCCGGCCGCGCCCGCGGGGGCGTCGGGGGCGGAGGTGCGTCGGACGACCAGATGTACCACGTGCCTCGGGCCTGGCTCAGCCGCCGCCCGTCGGCGCCGTACAGGTTTCCTTCCACGAAGGCGATGTGGCGACCGCGGCGCAGGACCTCGCCGCGCGCCGTGAGCGTGTCCCCCTCCCGGGCGGCCCGGAGGAACTCCACGTAGAGGGAGGTCGTGGCCGTCGTCTCGCCCTCCCGCAGCAGAGAGACGACCGCCGCACCCATCGCCGTGTCGAGGATGGTGGCGTAGACGCCCCCGTGGACGACCCCGTTGATGTTCAGGTGACGGTGCTCGACACGGCCGGTGACGGTGCAGATCCCTCGCCGGCTCCCCTCGGAATCGATGCGGAAGCCGACCTCGTGATGGAAGCCACCGAGGCGGGCGGCCCGCAGGAGGGTCGGCATCGGCACGATGGGCCGGGGGTCGGGGGCCGAGGGGCGTCGGGGCATTGGGCTCTGGAGGGGCCGTCGCGGATAAGTACTGCGCGGGCCCCTTCGCCCTCGTGCGAGGGCAGCGCTCCGCGCCGCGCGAGGCGACCTACGAGGCGCCTCCGAACATCGCCCTGGTGAAGTACTGGGGGATGCGCGACCGAACGCTCGCGGTCCCGTTCAATTCCTCGCTCAGCGTCACCCTGGGCCGCTTCCGGTCGAGGACCCACGTCCGGTTCGACCCGGACCTCTCCGACGACCGGGTCGAGATCAACGGGGCCCCGGCCGTAGGGGGACCCCGGGACGGTGTGGTGCACTTCCTCGACCGGGTCCGGGACCTCGCCGGGCGGACGGACCGAGCCTCCGTCGTGAGCGACAACAACTTCCCGACCGCGAGCGGCCTCGCCTCGAGCGCCAGCGGGTTCGCCGCGCTCGCCGGGGCCGCCAGTCGGGCGGCCGGGCTCCGGCTCTCCTCCCGGGCCCTCTCCCAGCTGGCCCGGTTCGGCTCGGGCAGCGCCTCCCGGTCGGTCTTCGGCGGGTTCGTCGAGTGGCAGGCCGGCCACCGCCGGGACGGGAGCGACTGCTACGCCCGCCCCCTGTTCTCGGAGGACCACTGGCCCGAACTCGTCGACATCGTGGTGTTCGTGGAGGGGGCACCGGTCAAGGAGGTCCGTTCGGCGGACGCGATGCAGTCGTCGGTCGCCACGAGCCCGCTCTACGGGCGCCGCATCGCCGGGGTGCCGCGCCGCCTCACCGCCATCCGAGGGGCGATCGCGCGCCGGGACCCCTCCCGACTGTTCCCCCTGGTCATGGAGGAGTGCGACAACTTCCGCGAGGTCTGCGAGACCACGCGACCCTCCCTGGACTACCTGACCTCGACCTCCCGGGCCGTACTCGGGGAGGTGCGGGCGATCAATCGAGAGGCGGGGCGCTCGGTCGCGGGCTACACGCACGACGCGGGTGCCCATGTCCATGTCTTCACCCTGGAGCGGGACGCCCGTCGGGTCCGAGGTCGCCTGGCGCACCTGTCCGGCGTCCGCTCGACCCTGGTCGTGCGCCCTGGACCGGGGGGACACCCGGTCGTCCGCGCGACCCGACCTGCCCGCCGCGCGTCGGCCTCCCGCCGGCGGGGCCGGTAGGAGACCCCCGGTGCCGCCGAAAGCGCCGGTCGCACCCGCAGGCCGGGCGACCGACCACGTCCGCGGCTACCTCGAGCACCATCCGAGCATCCGGCGCGCGCTCGTGCTCGGCCTCGTCAACGACGCGGCGCTGGCCCGCCGGATCCGATCCGAGGCCGGCGACCGCCTGTCGTTCGAGGCGGTGGCCGTCGCCCTCCGGCGGGCCGAGCGGGTCGTCCCCTCGACGGACTCCGCCGGGGCCGCGCCGGCCCTCCTGAGCGGAGGGATCACGCTCGAGCTGCGGACCGGCTACTCGATCCTCCGGGTCCCGGACGACGACCCGGTCCTCTCGACCCTCCTCGCCGGACCGTGGGCGAAGGGCCCGCGAGGGCGGCCGGCGCGAACGGTCCTCCACGTCGAGGAGGGGACGCCCCACATCTCGGTCGGCCTCCCCACCGAGAGCCTCCCCCGGGTCGCCCGGACACTGCCGCGCGGGACCCGACGCACCGTGACGGACGGCCTCTCGCTGGTCGTCCTCGAGACGCAGGGCTCGGCGAGCGCCACGCCCGGCGTCATCGCCTTCCTCTCCGACCTGCTCGGGGAGCACGCCCTCGTCCCCCGCCTGCTCGCGGCGGCGGGCGACCGGGTCGAGTTCCTCGCGGCCGACGCGGACGCGCTCCGGATCTTCGACCTCCTCCACGCCCTCCGGCGCTCCTCCCGGGCCGCGGCCCCGGTGGAGGGGGCGCAGAAGGGCTCAAGCCCCTCGGAGGCTCGCACGGTGTCGGAGGCGGTCCGGACGAGCGCACCGGTCGACCAGCGCACGGGCGCCGAGATCGCCCGGCAGTACGTCGCGGGCCACCCCAGCATCGCCGACTGCCTCGCCTACGGCGTCGTCAACGTCACCGCGCTCGCCCGCCGGATCGGCGACGAGGTCGGGTTCGCCCACCCCGAGGCGATCGAGGCGGCCCTCCGCCGGTGGAAACCGGACCGGGGACCCGCCTCGAGCATCGAGGGCCGGGTGCTCACGGTCATCCGGGAGAGCCGCATCGAGGTGCGCACGCGGGTCGCCCTCGTCACGGCGCCCCCCAACTGGGAGCTCCTCGCCCGCCTGGTCGAGGTCGGCCCGACGCCGCCGACGAACCGCCGCCGGCTGTTCCAGGTCCTCCAGAGCCCGACCGCCGTCACCGTGCTGTGCGAGGAGGACCTGGTCGACCCCGTCCTCCGGGCGATCGGCACCCGCCACACGATCGTCGCCGAGCGCGGCCTCGCCGCGATCGCCGTCCACAGCCCCGAGACGATCCTGGAGACGCCCGGCGTCCTCGCCTTCCTCTCGGGCTCGCTCTACCGCGCGGGGCTCAACTGCCTCGA
>JBEKJG010000048.1:0-9325 GCA_050011355.1 Thermoplasmata archaeon
TGGCCACGACGCTCCTCTCCTTCCCGGGGCACTCGGTCTACATCAGCATGGTCGCGACGGACCCGACCGTCCGGCGTCGGGGCTTTGCCCGCGCCCTCCTCCTGCGGACCCAGGAGATCGCGACCAAGATGGGCCGGCAGTTCCTCGTGCTCGACGTCCTGTCCGACAACACGCCCGCACGGACCCTCTACGAGGGGCGCCTCGGGTACCGGCCGCTCCGGGAGGTGGCTTTCGTCGTGCGGGATCGCGCGGCAGAGTTCGGGACCGAGAAGAACCCGCTTCCTGCGGGGGTCCGGCGCTACCGCAAGTCGGACGAGGCCCCACTGCTCGCCATCGCCCGCTCCCAGACCCCGAGCGAGGTCGCGCGCGTGCTGCCCCGGAAGACCACGGGACTGGCGGGCTCCCGCCTCGAGGAACGGCTCTTCGAAGCGCAGTCGGCCGCCTGGGTCGTCGACCGGGGGTCGGGCGCGGAGGCCGGGATCGGCGCGGTCCGCAGTCCGGACACCGACGCGGCCCACTTCAGCGACCCGATCGTCGCGACGACCGCCGACGCGGCGCTGGTCCGTGAGATGGTCCGCGCCGCCGGGGCGTGGTGCGCGTCGCACGGGGCCACCCGGATCGCGGGCCAGGTGCCGCTCGCCAACGTGACCGGAGCGGCCGCGCTGGAGAGGGAGGGGTTTCACGCCGCGCTATCGGTCTGGACGCTCTACCGACCCGTCGCCTAGACCCGCACGCTCCCCCGGGGGCGTGGACGTCTACCTGCTGCCGGCGGTCGTCGGCGGTGGCCTCGGCGATATCGAGGAGACCCTCGCGGCGGGACGGCACCTCGCCCGGGCCGGCTTCCCGATCCGGCTCTACCGGCAGGCCGGTCACCCGTGGCCCCGGTCGGTCGAGGGTCCCTGGGACTGGCCGCCGCTCGAGCGGCTCGCCACCCCCTCCCGCGCCGGTTCCGCCGCGCTCACCGTGACCCCGGCGTGGGGCGTGAGCGCCGCCCCCTCGCGGCCGGGCGCCTACGGCCGGGGCGGTCCCTGGGAGGAGGAGGTCGCCGAGATCGAGCGCGCGCACGGTGCCGACCGGGTCCTCCATGTCAGCCTCGAGGAGTTCGCGCGGACGCTCTCCCTCGCCCGGGAGAATCGGGAGCGGTTGCGCGAGGGCGGCGTGCGGGCCCGGGCGCTGGGGGCCCGCCTCCGGGCGGCCCGACGTTCCGGAGAGGTGGAGACGTTCCGTGCGGCCTTTCGGAGGTTCCGCGCGTTCGACCGCCCGAACGTGCTGCACGTGTTCGCGACCTTCCGACGGGACGCGGGGTTCGCGCGGGAGTTCCCGGAAGCGGTCCAGACGGGACCGCTCTGGCCCGGCCGGTTCCGGGCCGTCCGAGGAGCTCGACGCGAACGAACGACGAACGAGTGGGTCTGGTACGCGAGCCCGGCGAGCGCGGAACGGATCGCCCCCGCTGTCGCGGCCGGCCTCGCGGCCGCGGACCCTCGGACGCGGCTCACGATCCAGACCCCTCGTCCGTGGACGGTGCGTCTCGATGCGGCGCGGGTCGACGTGGTCTCCCGTCCCGTATCCCCCGAGGAATGGTCGTCACGCTTTGCCCGAGCCCGACTCCGGATCGTCACCGGGAGCCGCACCCTCCTCGAGGCGATGGAGCTCGGCGCGCCGTTCCTGTACTTCAACGGGTCGTTGGGCCAGGGCGCCCGGGCCCACCGACACCGACCGGAGAAGCTCACGGCGCTCCTCGACCTGGCGCGAGATGCGGGCGTCGACCCGAGCTTGCGCCGGGACCTCGCCGACTTCGCCTCGGCCCGGAGGGTGCGCGAGGTGGTCGAACGGGCGGCAACCGGCGCGGACACCTGGTCGGCGTTCCCCCGGCGGTGGCCGGTACCCTCGTTCGAGGCTCCCTGGAACGACGCGGGCGAGCTGATCGTGAAGGTCGCGCGGGCGCTCGGACGTCCGGGGGCGAGCGCCCCGGAGATCGTCCGTCGGGTGCGGCTCCACCATCTGCCCTAACTTTCGGGAACTGGCACGATAAATCGGAGGAGGGGCTGGCCCCCGCGTGCCGCGAGAGGGCGCGACCCCGGCCGCGGTCGGCAAGGCGCTCGTGGAGGGGGCCGCGGCCCTCCGTCGGGGCGAGGAGCTCGTCGTCGCCTCCTGGACCCACACGCTGCCCTGGGCGAGCGCGTGCGTCGCCGAGGCCCGTCGCCTCGGGGCCCGGGCGACGCTCCTCCTCGAGGACGAGGCGGCGTTCTGGCGAAGCATCGAGGTCGCTCCCGCCACCCGGAACTGGGCCGGCGTCCCGTCGGCGGTGCGGGCCGCGCTCCGCGAGGCCGACGCGCTGATCTATTTCGCCGGGCCCGCCGACCGGCCGCGACTCCATGCGCTCCCCTCCGCCCAGCAGACCCCGTTCCATGGCGCCTCGGAAGCGTGGCTCGCCCTCTGCCGGAGGGCGAACGTCCGGGGCGTCCGATGCTTGCTGGGGTACGCCTCGGACGCCCAGGGCGACCGGTGGAACGTCCCCGGCGCGCTCTGGCGCAGCCAGATCGTCCGCGCGATCGTCGAGTCCGACCCGTCCGCGATCGGAACGGTCGGGGCGCGGACCGCGCGCGCGCTCGCACGGGGGCGGGAGCTTCGCATTACCGCGCCGAACGGCACCGACGTGCGGCTCCGCCTGCGGCGTCGGATGCCGTGGGTCGACGACGGCCGGGTGGACCACCTCGACCGTCGACGGCGTCGGGTCGTCACCACCGTACCGGGAGGGACGGTCGTCGTCGCCGTCGACGAGCGCTCGGCCCAGGGCACCGCGATCGCGGACCAACCCAGTTTTCTTTCGGCCGGCCGCGCCGACGGCGGGCAGTGGGACCTCGAGCGGGGTCGCCTCCGCGAGTTCTGGTACACGAACGGGACCGAGGCGTTCGAGGCCGAGTTCGGCTCTGCTCCCGCGGGCCGCGAGGTCCTGGGACTGTTCGCGCTCGGTCTCAACCCCGCCCTCTCGGCGGGTATCCCCCAGGCGGAGGACGCACGGGCCGGGACGGTCACGCTCGCGATCGGGGGCAACTCGGCCTACGGCGGGTCGAACGCCTGCCGATTCCTCTCCTGGATCACCCTCGGGGAGGCGACGGTCGCGCTGGACGGCGCGCCGCTCGTGGACCGTGGCGAGCTCGTCTAGCCGACCGCCCCGGCGGCTGGGCCGGGCGTTCTTCGACCGGCCGACGGTGACGGTCGCCCGCGACCTGCTCGGACGCGAGGTCCAGGTCCGTAGGGAGGGCGAGCCTCGCTCCGTCCGGCTCGTCGAGGTGGAGGCGTACGTCGCGACCGACCCCGCAAGCCACGCCTATCACGGCCGCACCGAGCGCAACGCCTCGATGTTCTCCGCTCCCGGGACCCTCTATGTCTTCCGGATCCACCAGGTCGTCTGCGCGAACTTGGTCACGCGGGTCGGGGAAGCGGTCCTCCTGCGGGCCGGTGCCCCGTCGGAGGGGGTCGAAGGGGACCCCTCCGGGCCCGGGCGGCTCTGCCGCTACCTGGGGATCACGATGGACGACGACGGCATCGACACGGTCCGGAGCGCCCGCGTGCGCCTGACCGAGGGCCCGGGAAGGCCCCGCGCTGTCCGCATCGTAGCGAGCCCGCGAGTCGGGATCTCCCGCGCGGTCGAGCGACCGCTACGGTTCAGCCTGGAAGGGGACCCCTGGGTCTCGGGGCCTCGACCCCGACGGGCCGCTACTTGAGCTTCGCCCAGTGGTAACTGCGCCAGCGCGGGCTGGCCCCGAACCCGCACGACGAGCAGACGGCTTTCTGGCGGTGGAATGCGTGGCGGCCGCAGCGCCGGCAGATGACGTGGACGATCTTGCCTCCGCGACGAGACGGTGTTCCCTTTCCCATGGTTCGAACCTTCCTACGGTGAGATGTAGACGATCGAGTCGCCGCGGACCAGCGTGACGCCGGAGTGCGGGGTGACCTGGTCCTTCACGACCTCCTCGGCCGCGGAGAGGAGGAGGTTCAGGTGCTGGTCGTAGGCGTCCAGCACGCCCCGGTACGAGCGTCCGCCCTTCATTTCCACGAGCACCCGCTTGTGGAGGCTCTGCTGCAGGACGTCGAGGGGCCGCATGAGGGGAGCCGGCGAGGCCGGGCCTCCCTTTTAACGGTTGCCGCGGGGGGCGTTCGGGAAAGTCGGTCGCGAAGGAACACGCCCAGCGACCGACCCCGCCCGACGGGTGTATGGCCAAATACGGTGAGGGCCTCTCCACGATGGTCGCATGTCGCTCGGAGGGTCAGGCGCGAACACCGGAGCTGCGGCGCCGCTCCCCTCTCCGGCGGGCGCGACCCCATAGGAACCGATGTCGGCCTCTACGAATTCCCTGCCGCACGTACGCTCCGGACGGAGTTGGATCGTCATCTTCGGCCTGCTGATCTTCCTCGATTTCCTCCTCCTCGTCGTCATGCTCGTCACCGACAAGAACCTTCAGACCGACTTCGGGAACTCGAAGTACATGGCCCCGTCGTACTTCCTCCACTGGTACGGACTACTGGCCGAGGCGATTCTCACGCTCCTGGTGGCGTTCTCGGTGATCGGGAACGCCCTGGCGCCGAGCATGTGGGCCCAGCGACCTCGCCGGGTGAAGGCGATCGTACTCGGGGGCCTCCTCTGGGTGATCCTCGCCCTCCTCGCGGACCTCGCCATCGTGTTCACCTGGAGCCAGGTCGGTTTCCAAAATATGAGCCAATTCGCGATGTACCTCTACGATACCGCGTCCCCGCCCGCCTCCGGCTACATCCCTTGGCTCTACGACGCGCTGATCGCCATGCTCGTCCTTACCGCCCTCGTGGGGGTCGTCGCGTGGGCGCGGGTCCGCACGTGGGGGACGACCCCCATCGCGGCGTAACCGAGCACCGGTGAGGGGTTTCGGCCCCCTGGGCGGCGTTCGGCACGATCCCAACCCTCGAACGCGACCGACCTCTCCTCGCTGGTTCGGGTCGATATCGAACACGCCCGGCGGGTTGATGTCCTGGTCGGCGGTCGGCCCCCGGGGCGTCCGATGGTGGAGAGACAAGAAAACCTGAAACCGCCGGTGAATAGCTGGGTCGGCTCGGTCGTGGTCGACTGTTCGGACCTGGCCCGGATGATCGAGTTCTGGCAGGAAGCACTCGGGTATGTCCCGAGGGACCCGCCCGACGCGGACGGGGTGGTCCTCAAGGACCCCTTGGGCCGGGGCCCCAACCTCTCACTGTTTCGGACCCCGGAGCCGCCCCTCCGGGATTACCGGCTCCACCTCGACCTGTACTCCTCGGATCCGGAGCGGGACGTAGAGCGCCTCGTCCGGCTCGGTGCAACCGTCCTGCGTCCGTTGACCCCGGGAAACGATTTCGTCACCCTGGCCGACCCGGACGGCAACCCGTTCGACGTGATCGACAAGAAAGGCTGGTCGAGCGGTCAACGGGATTCGGTCCGCTAGTCGGCGGCAATGGGACTCTTGCTCCCCGTCCCGGGGGTTGAGAGCGTGGCTCTATCGCCGAGTTTCCCGAGGAAAGATCCCCTGAGAATCTGCGCGAAGACTTCCGCGGGAGTGCGGGGGGCGCTCCCCGCTCGGGAGCACCCAGCAGAATTCCGGACTCGGACCCAATGCGAGCTGACGGCGCCACAACGTCCCCACCCGCGGACGACCCGGGGGAGCACCGGGGCCGACGAGGGTGAGGAGGTGTTCATCGGAGGACCATACGAGACGGTCCTCGCCTGCAGGGGGCCCGGCGGGCCGGGGTGCCGCATAGAGGGCCCCCCAGCCGTACGCGGCCTTTCGGGCGATCGACCGATGCGCGCCCACCCACGGCGGACAGTACGCGACGTCGCGGATCGAGTCCAGAATTCCAAACCCACCCAGCACGTACCAGTCGACGTAGACCGGCCGCGGCCGGGGCTCGGCCCAAGGGGCCGTGTCCAGCCGGAGTACGGAGCTTTCCCGGAACCCCGCGGGAGGGGTACGCGCGAGAGTGGCGTGGAACCGCCGGAGCGCCCGCTCGTAGGCGGCCCGGGACACCCCGGCGAGCGGGCGATGGAAGAAGACGTAGGCGAGGCGTTCGGTCCGTCCACGAGGCGGTGGCGGACGTGCGGGAGCCGGCATGGGGGAGCCGGGGGGAGACCGGCACAACCGTAATAGGCCGCCGCGTCCGGACCTCCCCGATGGTCCAGGTCGACATCGACCTCGGCAAGTGCACGGGCTGCTCGCACTGTAAGGACGTCTGTCCGGTCAACGTCTTCGACCTGCGACCCCGCGACCAGGTCCCGGACGTCCTGGACGACCCGACGGTCGGTGCGAAGTTCCAGTTCCGGGGCGAGAAATCGCTCGCCGTGAACGGTCCGGAGTGCATCGTGTGCGAGGCCTGCCTGTTCTCGTGCGAGGGGGAGTGCATCCTGATCACCGACGACGAGAACCACGTCCACTTCTCCGTCTACGAGTGAGACCGCACGGACCGTTCCGGCCGCACGAAACGGCCGCGGCGAACCGGTGCGGTCCGGGCGAATTCTTCGGCGGTGCCGGCCCCCCGGAACGGCTCCCCGGGGCAGGCGTTAAATACGCTGGGACCCCGCGGAGAGCGCCATGGCCGAGAGGACCGACGAACCCCGCCGCACGGTCGTGCTCGGGGAGCGGGAGCTCGCGATCGGGTTCCGCCTGATCGGCCTCACGGACGTGCGCGAGGTCACCCCCGAGAACTCGGTCGCCGAGTTCGAGCGGGTGATGGGCTCGGGGCAGTTCAACCTCGTGATCGCGAGCCAGTCGATCCGGGCCCGCCTTTCGGAGCAGGCCCGCACGCACGCCGACGCGTCGATCCGACCCTTGGTCGTTTTCGTGCCGACCCCGGCCGGGGATTACGAGGTCGAGAGCATCAACACGTTGGCCAAGCGCGTCCTCGGCGTCACTCTCGCAGTTCCCAACTGAAGGAAGGAATACCAATGGCGGTCGTCGGGCGGGTGTCGGGGCCGGTCGTCATCGCGGACGGACTCGAGGGAGCGAAGATGTTCGACGTTGTCCGCGTCGGTTCGCTCGGCCTCGTCGGAGAGGTCATCCGACTCGTCGGGGCGGCCGCGACGATCCAGGTCTACGAAGATACGACCGGCATCCGGCCGGGCGACCCGATCGAGAACACCGGCCAGGCGCTCTCGGTCGAGCTCGGTCCCGGACTCCTGAAGTCGATCTACGATGGCGTTCAACGCCCGTTGGACGTGATCCAGAAGAGCCTCGGGGATTTCATCACCCGCGGGTTCGTCGCCCCGCCCCTCGACGAGGCAGCGGTCTGGGAGTTCACGCCGACCGCGAAGGTCGGCAGCGAGGTGACCCCGGGCACGATCCTCGGTACCGTCCAGGAGACGCCGCTCATCCTCCACAAGATCATGGTCCCGCCCGGCGTTCGGGGGACCCTCAAGGAGCTCAAGGCCGGCAACTACACCATCCGCCAGCCGATCGGCTCGATCCAGACCGCGTCCGGCGCCACCCCGGTGTTCCTCTCCCAGAAATGGGTCGTCCGGATCGCCCGACCGGTCCAACAGAAGCTGCCCCCCACCATCCCCCTCATCACGGGCCAGCGGGTCATCGATTCGTTCTTCCCGGTGGCGAAGGGCGGGACCGCGTGCATTCCAGGACCCTTCGGGAGTGGGAAAACGGTCACCCAGCAGCAGCTCGCGAAGTGGGCCGACTCCGACGTGGTCGTCTACGTCGGGTGCGGTGAACGCGGGAACGAGATGACGGAGGTGCTCGCCACCTTCCCGAGCCTCCTCGACCCGAAGACGAAGCGGCCGCTGATGGAGCGGACGGTGCTCATCGCCAACACCTCCAACATGCCCGTCGCCGCGCGCGAGGCGAGCGTCTACACCGGGATCACGATCGCGGAGTACTACCGGGACATGGGCTACGACGTCGCGCTCATGGCCGACTCGACCAGCCGCTGGGCCGAGGCAATGCGGGAGATCTCGGGCCGTCTCGAGGAGATGCCGGGAGAGGAGGGGTATCCGGCCTACCTCGGCCGCCGCGTCGCCGAGTTCTACGAGCGCGCGGGCCGCGTCGTCACCCTATCGCCCGACGGACGGACCGGTTCGGTCACGGTCGTCGGCGCCGTCTCGCCGCCGGGCGGTGACACCTCGGAGCCCGTGAGCCAGAACACCCTCCGCGTCACGCGGGTCTTCTGGGCCCTCGATGCGGCCCTGGCCCAGCGCCGCCACTTCCCGTCCATCAACTGGCTGCAGAGCTACTCGCTCTACATCTCGGACCTCGAACCGTGGTACCGGGCCAACCTCGCGAAGGACTTCGTCCAGCTCCGGCAGAAGGCGCTCGAGGTGCTCCAGAAGGAGTCGGAGCTGCAGGAGATCGTCCAGCTGGTCGGGGTCGACGCGCTGCCCGAGCGGGAGAAGGGCGTCCTCGACGTCGCGCGGATGATCCGGGAGGACTACCTCCAGCAGAGCGCGTACGACGACGTCGACACCTACACGTCCATCCAGAAGCAGTACCGCATGCTCCGGGCCATCCTCTCGTTCGGCGACCGCGAGCAAGAGGCGATCGGCAAGGGGGCCCAGGTCGGGCGCCTGCAGGCGCTTCCCGTCCGGACGAAGCTCTCGCGCATGAAGTGGATCCCCGAGGCCGAGCTGGCGGCCCAGTTCGATGCGCTCGAGCTCGAGATGGCGTCCGCGGTGGCCTCGGTCACCGCGGGAGGTGCGTAGGATGGCGTCCAAGACGACCCCCGCAGCGAAGTCGGAGTCGAACGTGCCCGTCGACTACCGGACGGTCGACCGCGTCACGGGCCCCCTGCTCTTCGTGAACGACGTCCAGAACGCCGCGTACGGGGAGATCGTCGAGATCACGCTCCCGAACGGCGAGCGCCGCCAGGGCCAGGTCCTCGACTCGCGGAAGGGGCTCGCGATCGTCCAGGTGTTCGGTCCCACGATGGGGATGAACGTCGAGCAGACGAGCGTGAAGTTCCTCGGTGAAGTCGCGCGACTTGCGGTCTCGGACGAGATGCTGGGCCGCGTTTTCAATGGGCTCGGGGAGCCCCGCGACGGCGGGCCCCGGATCGTCTCGGAGAACCGGCTCGAGATCGTCGGGAACGCCATGAACCCGTACTCGCGCGAGGAGCCGAGCGAGTTCATCCAGACCGGGATCTCGACCATCGACGTCAACAACACGCTCGTCCGCGGCCAGAAACTGCCCATCTTCTCCGGCGCGGGCCTTCCCCACAACCAGATCGCGGCGCAGATCGTGCGCCAGGCCAAGCTCCGCGATTCGAACGAGGGGTTTGCCGTCGTCTTCGCGGCGATGGGGATCACGAGCGAGGAGGCGAACTA
>JBEKJG010000049.1:0-8442 GCA_050011355.1 Thermoplasmata archaeon
AGCGGACTGGCCACCGGTTTCCCGTTGCACCTCGCGTTCCAGTACGCTTTCTGGATCGCGGCGGCGATCACGGTGGTCGGGACCATTACCGTCTTTTTCGCCCAGGAAGTTCTGGGACCCCGCCGTCACGAGAAGTTCGCCCACCTGCCTAAGCTACCCCGACGCGGTGGGAGGGGTGCGAGAGCGACGTCACCCGGTGGGCCCGCGGTACCCGCCCCGAGCGAGAGTCTCACATCGGGAGCACCGGATTGGAATCCGGCACGAGCTCCGTGTCCGATCCCCGACCTCCGAACGTAGGGACTCGTCCCCGATTGGTGGCGGAGAGAAACTCCGCTCGTGCGACCTTCCGCCGGAAGACCAAGCGACCCGACCCTCGCCGCAGGCTCCAGTAGTTTCGAGGCGGACTCCCTCCTTCCAGGCGTCTGGCGGAGGCGAGTACGGCGAGCCAGGTCACGGGTCGTGTCACCGATCCAATTCCAACTTGAGACGCGTCCCCGCGTACCGAACGGACTTGGGATGGGATGCTCCGAGGTGACACGCATCCGGTCGGGCGCCACGGTATCGAAACGGATTTCCGGACGGTGACCGGAGCGCATCCTTAAGCCGACCAGTTATACGGCGCCCTAGGCCGGGCCCACAGTCGTATGAGCCGCAGGGAAAGCAGATCGGGTCGCCGCCGTCTCCCGTTACTCCACGTCCTCGCCGTCGCCGGCGTGGCAATCCTGGTCTCGCTCTTCGTCGCTCCGACTGCAGCGTCCCCGACTTCGCCCGCCCACCCCCCATCCAGTTCCGGTGTTGCGCCGTATGTGGCGTCGTTCCCCTCTATCGTCTCGGACCGCGGGCTGGTGGTGAGCTCGTCCAGCGCGACGTCCAGTACGTTCACCTCCGACGCGGGGAACGCCATTGTCGTGTTCGTGAGCGTCTACGGCCAGAACATCGCAGGAGTGACGGACGCCTCCCATGACGCGTTCACGATCCTAGAGAACCGCACGCAGGACACCCCCCTCGGGTACAACTCGCTCTGGATCTTCACTGCCGACAACGTCTCGGCTCGAGCCGCCAACACGTTCACCGTGACGCTGACCGGAACTTCGCTCGACAGCGCGGCGGCAGACCTCGTGGACGTGGGCGGCGTGGGGACCCTCCCGGTCATCACTCTTGGGACTCCCTCGAGCTACTCGACGACCAAGAACTCGGAACTCGCGAGCACGGTCGTCTCGACCACGGGTTCGGAGCTCGTCCTCGGCGCGGTCGGTGCCCACGAAACCCGAAACTGGAACGCCTCGGGAGGTGACACGCTGCTGAACGATGTGCACGCCTCGACCCCGGGAGCGCCGATGACCGGAGCAGACTACTCCCAGGACGTGTCCGCGGCGGGAAATGCATGGCTCAACGCCACGACCACCCAGGCCACGACGTACTGGATGGCCGACTCGGTCGCCCTCGCGCCCGTGGCCTCCCGTACCCCGTATTCGACCGTGACCTTCTCGGAGACCGGCCTCTCTTGGACCCACGCCTGGTACGTGACCCTCGGCGGCGTGGTCAACGATTCGACGACCACGAGCCTCGCCTTCTCGGTCCTGAACGGGACGTACCGGTATACGGTGGGGGAAGTGAGCGGGTTCACCTCCGCGCCGGGTAGCGGTACGGTCACCATCAGTGGATCGTCCCACACCGTGAAGATCGCGTTCCGATACGACTCCGATGACTGGCCGACCTACCTCGGCGACATCACACGCAATTCGGCCAACTATCAGGAGACCACGCTCTCCTCGGCGAACGCCACGAACCTGACCGAACTTTGGAGACTGGCCAACGGGTACATTCAGTCCGAGCCCGTGGAATCGAAGGGGGTTGTCTACGTCGGAGCGTACAACGGGAACGAGTACGCGATCAACGCCTCCACCGGCAATCGGATCTGGAAGACCTACATCGGCCAGGTGGACTCGCCGAACTGTGCCGGGGGCACCGGCGCCGGCCTCACCTCGTCCGCGACGATTACCGGAGGAACCGTCTACGCGGGGGGAGGGAACATCACGGGGGACCTCGTCAATGGGACCACAGGATGGTACGCGCTGAACGCCACCACCGGGGCCATCGAATGGAGCGTTCCGATCGGCCGGATCAACCTGGGTGGGTACAACTGGGCGAGCCCGCTCCTGGCGGACGGGTACGCCTACATCGGGAATGCCAGCATGTGCGACGAACCGCTCGTCTGGGGCGGCGTGTACCAGGTCAGCCTGGCGACGCACAGGATCGTCAACTTCTTCAACACGACCGTCGGGGATAACAACGAGATCGGGGCCAGCGTCTGGGGCTCCCCGACGTACGACGCGGGGAACAACACCGTGTTCTTCACCACGGGAAATCCGCTCCACGGGGCCACTTCGCTCACCTCCGAGGGGGTCGTCGCAGTCAATGCGACCTCGCTCGCCCCGCTCGGGGTCTGGCAAGTCCCGGCCAACCAGTCCATCTACGACTCCGACTTTGGAACTACACCGGACTACTTCCACCTCGCCAACGGAACGCCCATCGTCGTCGCCGAGAACAAGAACGGGTACACGTACGCGCTCGACGCGAAGAACCTCGCCGCGGGACCGATCTGGGAGGATGACATCACCTACCTGCACAACCCTCAGAACGTCGCGCCGCTGGCGTGGGCCGCGGGCCTCCTCTACGACGGCAACGGCCCCACCCGCGTGGGCGGGGTGAACTACACCGGGGCGGTCGAGGCGATCTACCCGAACAACGGGACGTTCAAGTGGCAGCGCGGGATGCCGGGCGACGTCTACGCCGCACCGGCCTACGCCAACGGGATCCTCGCGGTGACGGCGGGGTACACCCTGGAGGTGCTCAATGCGTCCCGGGGCACCCTCCTCTGGAGCTGGAACTGCTCCCACATCTTCTCTTCCGCGCCCTCGATCGCTGACGGACGGATCTACGCAGGGTGCAACGGCACCTACGCTTTCGGCTTCTCGGGAAAGGTCGCGCTGCCTCCGCCGATCCACGCACCGTCCCCTGCCACCGTCGGGGGCCCCTCCGACCGCCGCACGGTCATCCTCCCGTCGGGGTCGGATCCGCAGCAACCGGCCTTCTCCAGCTACGCCATGCGGGGCGTGCAGGTTCGCGGGTCCGAGCCAGCACGGAGCGCTCGGCGCGACCGCCTCTCGTAGCCCCACTCGGAGATGGACGGATCTCGTGGGCTTCGGAACGACGGATATACTCGGGGACCTCGCACCGACCCGCGGAGCAAGCCCCGGTCCTGGCCGAGGCCAAAAGTGATCGTGCGGCGGGCGCCCCCGTAGCGATCCCGCCACGCCGCTGGCTGCCGTTCACCTAGGTCCCGCCGGTGGAGCGGGACTCCCACTCCGGTCCGGAGGGGCTCGGGTTCGGTTTCACGCCTCGACGCGCAATTCGCGGTCCGCACCCAGGAAGGTCAGGGGGCGTGGGACGGTTGGTGCCGAGGGCGACCGCGTCGCAGGTACCGGGCAACCGGCCGCCGGGCTCACCACGACCGGAGTCGAGGCGAGGAACCCGGGTGCGGCGGGCGCGCTGTCCGTGCCGTGGGCAGCCCGGGAGTTGTGGTGGGACCCGGTCGAACGCGCGTGGGGTGCGGGCGAGTGGTGGCTCGCCCGGTGCGCCGCGTGCATTGCGTACCCGTCGATGACCGACCCCGGTGGGGCCGAAAGGATCGAGATCGACATGGGGGGAGCCGTCACCGAGCCCCCCAAGGTGAAGGAGGAGTTGGTCGGTCCCGTCGAGCCGTTCACCCAGCGTTCGCGCGAGATGACGCTCCCCGCGATGATCCCAGTGTGGCTCAAGTTGACCGTGACGGACGACGTCACGTTGGTGTTCACCATCAGGATCGCCAGGCCGGACAACCCGTAGGTCGCCGTGGCGTAGAAGGTCGACGGACCACTGACGGTCGTCCACAGGGTGTTCGCGCCCAGTTGGGTCATCATCTGGCTGAACAGGGTGTACTGCTGGGACCAGGCCTTGGAGCCGACCTTCCAGGTCCCGCCGAAGTTGCAGCTGTAGCAGAACCAGTCGAGGTTGGCCAGGCGAAGATGCAGGGCCTGGATGGTCGTGGCCGCGACGTACAACGTACCGGCGAACGTCGAGTCGAGTGCCGTGTAGTTGTTGACCTCCGCCGCGTTCGATTCGGTCACGAACACCTTGGTGGTGCACGTCGGGCAGGCCGCCTTGATGTACCCTCGGGTGAGATTCACCTGGGTCGCGAGCCCGTACTGCCCATTGAGGTTCGAGAGAAGACCGGCCCACGTGGGGTTCGCCGGAGAGCTGCCCATGGTGTACGAGTGGATCGAGATTCCCGAGAGGTTCTTCCCTTCCAGTTGGGCGAGCGTGGAGATCCACGTCTTGTCGTAGTTGGCGGCCCCGAGGGCGAGCGCGGTGAAGTGTGCCTTGGGGTCGACCGCCTTAATCGCCTTGATGTACGAGCCGACGGTCTGGGCGAAGCCGGTCGGGGTGATCTTGTCGCCCTTGGTGGTCGACCAGTGGGACCACGCGACGTTGTAATGCGTCCAGCTGGGGGGCGAGTTCCCGATCTCCCAGTAGGCCGGTTGGAAGCCCAGCGTCTTGACGACGTAGTTCGCGTAGTAGGCCGCGACCTTGGAGTTGTTGATCTCCGCGGGGAGTTGGAAGATCGCCGAGCAGCCGATGTCGTGGCAGACCGTGATGAATGCCTGGACGGAGACGGTCGCCTTCGAGGTCGATCCGTCCGGATTGGTAATGACGCCCGAAGTGTAGTTGAACTCGTCCCCCAGGGTGCCGCCGGGGAAACGGATGTACCGGGCCGGGGTGTTGTCGATGGCCACCGCGTCCGCCGAGCCGAACCCGTTCTCGGCCATCACGTTAGTGCCCCAGAATGCGCTGGGCACCGCGGCGTCATAGATCGGTTTGTCCACGTTGATTGTGGCGCTGCCGTTCGTGGATGGGGGCGCCGGGCTGGCAGATGAGGGGGGACTGGAGACGTTGAGCGAGGGGGTGGCGACCGCCGCCGGAACGGGGGCGACGGGGGATGGTCCCGCCGGGGCGGAGGTAGGGCTCCCGAAGGGGCCTGCGGGAAGCAGCAGGAGGAGCACGATCGCCAGGGAGACAAGGCCCACTCCCTTCAACACCGCGGGGACTCCGGCGCGGTTGGCGGCGCTGTGGTCGAAATACCTCGAGCGCATCGGCCTTCGCTGCCCGGATGGTATTTGAAATTGCCCTTACACTAATGACACCTAGTATTGGAGAGCAACTAAAAATCCGGGATTTGCCCTCGTATTCCGGACCCGGACGGACGCGGGGGGCAATTCCGCGCTCGGGACCGCGAACACCTATGTGATTCGACGGTTGGCTCCCGCGATCGATGCCCACTCGAACCGTCGCCACGGATTTCGACCGGATTTCTCCGGAATACGACGCGACGCGCTCGCCCCTCGATGGGGCGACCTTGGATGGCCTGGCCCGGGTGTTCCGCGACCATGGAGTCACCCGCCTTCTCGAGGTGGGGGTCGGGACCGGACGGATCGCGGTACCGCTCGGGGAGCGGGGATTCGATATCACCGGACTCGACGCCTCGCGGGGGATGATGGCGCTCGCCCGCATGAAGGGCGTCCGTCGACTCGTTCGGGGGAGCGCTTACCGCCTGCCGTTCCGGGACGGCGCGTTCGACGCGACCCTCCTCGTGCACGTCCTCCACCTCCTCGACGAACCTCCCACGGCCCTGCATGAGGCGGACCGAGTTGGCCGGGCCGGCGCGTTCGCTCTGGTGCACCCACGCGCCGGACCCGGGGCGACCTCTGGACCGAACGCGTGGGACGAGGGCCGACGGGCGGTCTATCGGGCGCTGGCGCGGGAGGGTATCCCGCCCCCGGCCCACTCCGGAGGTCCGAGGGTCCGGGAGCGGCTTGTACTCGACCTGCTCCCGCCCGACGAGCTGATCGTGCTGAGCGACCGCGAGGTGACGGAACCGCTCGCGTCGATCCTGCCGATGTTCGAGAGACGGGCGAGCCGGCACGTGCTGAACGTGCCACCGGAGACGCTCGCCCGGGCGATCACCGCGGCGCGCGCGGAGCTGGGCGACCGGACGTTCACGTTCCGGCGGACCGAGGCCGTGGCGATCTGGAGCCGCCGCCGTCGGGTCCGTAAGCGCCGATGAGTGGGTCTCGGCTACTTCGCGAACCGGTGCTCCATCACGTAGGGTAGCACGCCGCCCGCCCGGTAGTAGGCGAGCTCCGTCGCGCTGTGCAGCCGGCACTCGACCCGGAACGTCTTCGGCGGACCACCGGCGAGCCGGGCAGTCACCTCGACCTCCACGCCCGGCCCGAGGGGTGAACCCGGTGGCAGGGTCAGGTCGAACGTCTCGCGGCCGGTGAGGCCGAGGGACGCCCAATTCTCTCCCCGGCGGTACGAGAGCGGCAGCACGCCCATCTCGATCAGGTTCACGCGGTGGATCCGCTCGAAGCTCTCGCTGATGACGGCACCGACTCCGAGCAGCCGGGGGCCCTTGGCGGCCCAGTCGCGCGAACTCCCTACCCCGTACCCCTTCCCGGCGAAGATGAGGAGCGGCACCCCCTCGGCGCGGTAGCGTTCGGCGGCGTCGAAGATCGGCATCGTTTCCCCCCCCGGAAGATGGAGCGTGTAGCCGCCTTCCTTCGGTCGGACGAGGTCGTTCTTCAACCGAACGTTCGCGAAGGTCCCCCGCACGAGCACCTCGTGGTGACCTCGCCGCGCCCCGTAGGTGTTGAACTCCGACGGTGGCACGCCGCGGGCGCGGAGGTACACGCCGGCGGGGGAGGTCTCTGCGATCTCCCCGGCGGGGGAGATATGGTCGGTCGTGACCCGGTCGCCTACGACCGCGAGCGGCCGGGCGTTGCGGACGAGGACTCCGTCGGGCGCCAACCACGACGGTGGGAGGTGAAGGTACGGGGCCTCGGCAAGGTAGGTCGATTCGGCGGACCAGGCGTAGTTCGGACCGTGGGGAGGACTCAGGCCCTCCCAATGGGCATCCCCGACCTCGATCGCGCGGTACTCCTTGTGGAACATCGAGGGGTCGATGCTCTGCTCCATGACCGCTCGCACCTGCTGCGGGGTCGGCCAAAGGTCGCGGAGGAACACCGGCGTCCCGTCCTTCGAGTGTCCGAGCGGGTCGGTCGTGAGGTTGAGGTCCATCCGTCCGGCGAGCGCGTACGCGACCACCAACATCGGGGAGGCGAGGTAGTTCGCGCGCACGAGGTTCTGGATCCGTGCTTCGAAATTCCGGTTCCCGCTGAGGACCGCCGCCACGAAGAGGTCCCCGGCCTTGACCTGCGCGGCGACCGGAGCGGGTAGGGGCCCAGAATTCCCAATGCAGGTGGTGCACCCGTACCCCACGAGGGCGAACCCGAGCCCGGCGAGCGGCTCCATCAGACCGGCCTTCGCAAGATAGTCGGTGACGACCTTGGAGCCCGGCGCGAGGGAGGTCTTGACGTGCGGAGGGACCTGGAGGCCGAGCGCGAGCGCCTGGCGCGCGATCAGCCCCGCCCCCACCATCACGTAGGGGTTCGAAGTGTTCGTGCAGCTGGTGATGGCGGCGATGACCACCGAGCCGTCGGCCACCGTCGGCTCGACTCCCGCGTCCCCCGGCGAGTGCGGAGGAGCCGGGTGGCCCTTCCGGTACGCGGCCAGCGCCTCACCGTACGACCGCGCGGCGTCCGAGAGGGCGACGCTCTCCTCGGGGTTGCGAGGCCCGGAAATGGTCGGAACGACGGCGCCCACATCGATGCGGACCACGTCGTCGTAGTCGATCGACCCGGGCGCCGGTGAGCCCCACAGGCCCGTGGCCCGGGCGTACGCTTCCACCCGTCGGACGAGGGCCGGGTCCCGGCCCGTGTAGGTAAGGTAGGATACGGTCGCTTCGTCGATCGGGAAGTAGGCCGCGGTCGCGCCGTACTCGGGGCACATGTTCGAGATCGTCGCCCGGTCCGCGACGGCGAGGTGCGCGACGCCCGGCCCGTAGAACTCGACGAACTTGTCGACGACCCCCTTCTCGCGGAGCGTGCGGGTGACCGTCAGCACCAGGTCGGTCGCCGTCGCGCCGGAGGGGAGCTGCCCGACGAGCTCGACCCCAACGACCACGGGCCGCGCGAGGAAGTACGGCTCGCCGAGAAGGACCGCCTCCGCCTCGATCCCACCGACCCCCCAGCCGAGCACCGAGAGCCCGTTCACCATCGTGGTGTGGGAGTCGGTGCCGATGAGCGTGTCCGGGAATGCGACGGCGCTTCCGTCCGCGCCGCGCCGGGTCACCACCTGGGCGAGGTGCTCGAGGTTGACCTGATGGCAGATCCCGTTCCCGGGCGGAACGATGTGGTAGTTCGAGTAGGCTTCCTTGGCCCACTGAAGGAACCGGTATCGCTCGTGGTTGCGCTCGTACTCCCGGTCCAGGTTGATGAGGAGCGA
>JBEKJG010000050.1:0-8965 GCA_050011355.1 Thermoplasmata archaeon
GTGACGTCGTTGAGGATCGTGAGGTGGTGGTCCCGGGCGATCTCGGCGATCGCGCGAACCTCGGCCCGAGGGTACCCCGATCCGAGCGGGTTCAACGGGTCGATGAGCAGGATCATCTTGGTCTTGGGTCCGATCGCCTCGCGGACGCGGTCCGCGGTGAGGCGATAGGGCGGGGCGTAGATGTCGAGGTTCCGGGTGTGGGCGCCCGCGAGCTCGACGAACTTGTGGATGATGAGGTAGCTCGGGTCGGTGGCGATGACCTCATCACCGGGGGCGAGGAGTGCCCGGGCGATCATGTAGAGCGCTTCGGTGCCACCGCCGGTCAGGAACGGAGTGAGGGCGGGGTTCCCCAGGTCGGCCCGGACGAGGTCGAGCAGCTCGGGGTCGCCCGTCGCGTAGGGGTACCCTTCGTACCGGTGCTCCCGCAGCGCCTCCTCGACTGCCTCGCGGATCATCTGGGGGGGCACGATGTGGTTCGTGTTCTGGCTCATCCACACGATCTGGCGCCGGTGCGCGTGCGCGTAACGGAACGCGTCGAACGGGGGGGTCGCCACGGTACCTCGAACGGGGTTGGCCGGGCTTAACCCCTTTGGTATCGCCCCCTCTTCTCGAAGCGGCTGCGGGACCGATCCACCCTGAAGGAGCCTCCGGGGGCACGGGCTCCCAACCCTCCCCGACCAGGATGCCGTAGGGTCGAGGGCGGCCCGCTCCTCCGAGGTTCGAGCGGCGGGAACGCGGCCGAAGGCGCGCGAGACCAACGCCTACGGTCGGTCCGAACAGCGTGGGGGGTTCGGAGGCCCTACGCCCGCCCCCCGGAGGGCGGTCCGGCTTCCGCGAGGTACGTGGTCACGATCCCGAACGACTGCGGTCGGGCGACGACCCGGCCGAAACCGGCCGAGCGGAGAATCTCCACGAAGGCGGAACGGGACGGCAGGGTGCGGAGGGACTCCGGGAGGTACCGGTACGGACCCTCGGAGGCGACGGCGGCACCCATCCACGGGACGACCCGGTCAAAGTAGGCGTGGAACAGTTGCGCGCGACGAAGGCGTTCGTGACCAGGTCGAAGGCGCCGTCCGCGAACGGCAGCCGAAGCGCGGTCGCCCGGGCGAGCGAGACCCGGGGGCCCTCGGCCGCGCGCCGTCCGCGTCGACGTGCGTTCGCGAGCATCGGTGCGGTGAAATCCGCCCCGATCACGCGGGAGCCCGGGTACCGCCGGGCGACCAGCCGGGCGAGGTCGCCGGTCCCGCACCCGACATCGAGCACCCGGCGCATCGGGCCCGCGGTCCGGAACCGGTCGAGTTGGCCGAGGGCGCGCGGCCGCCAGAGGAAGTCGTTGCCCAGCGAGGCGACGTGGTCGAACCAGTCGTACCGCTCGGCGATGTGGCCGAACATCCGGCGCACGTCGCGTTCGAAGTTCGGGCCGTTCCGGTCGGGGTAGGGCGACCCGTCGGGCGCCCGCCGCGACGGCGGTCCCGACTCTGCCATCGCCCGCGGACCGGGCGGCGCGGCTTAAGGGTGGGGGTGGGCCGGCTCGGCGAGCAACACCTCGAGCCGTGCCGCCCGGACGGCGAGGTCGTTCCGACGCTCGAGCGTTCCGGTGGCCCGGGCCTCGTCCAACCGGACCCGGGCCCGCGGCTGGTCGCCGAGCGCAAAGTCGACCTGGGCCAGGTGGATGAGGCACTCCGCGACCTCGGCGGTCGTGCCCAGTCCCTTCGCTTGCTCGAGCGAGTCCGCGTAGTGGATCACGGCGGCATCGAGCGAACCTTCCGCTTCGGCCACCATGCCCCGCGCCATCGCGAGCTGCTGCGAAGCGAGCCGGTCGCCGAGGGGGTCGATCGATTCGACACACCGGTCGAGGGCCCGTCGGGCGACCACGGGGTGTCCCTGTTCGGCCTCGATCTGGGCCAGGTTCAGGTAACAGTACCCGATCCAGACGGGCGAGTGGGAGCGTTCTGCCGACCCGATGGCCGCGTGCAGGTCGGAGAGCGCCGCCTCGACATGACCGTTCGTGTAGTGCAGCATCGCCCGGTTCATCAGCACCCGCGCCCGGGCCCCCTGGTCATCCTCCGAAGCGAACAGGTCCGCGGCGCGTCCGTAGAGCGCGAGGGCGCTGTCGAGCCGCGCCTCCCCCTCGGGGACCATCGCGTTCGCCAGGTCGATGAGCGCGTGGCCGACCTCCACCGGCGTCCCCTCCCGCTCGGCGATCTCGAGGGCGGTCCGCTGGTGCGCCTCCGCTTCGTCGAACCGACCGAGCCGCCACGAGGCCAGTCCCAGGACCCGGTGGGCGGTGATGAGGTCGCGCGGGGTCCCGACCCGGTCGAGGAGCTCCGTCGCCTCGAGGGCGAGGCTGGACGCGGAAGTGAAGTCGCTCATCTCGGCGCGGCTCTGGGCGAGTCCGAGCAGGGCCCGGCCGAGCTCGCGGCCCGCCGATGGCTCCTCCCGGGCGAGCCGGACCGCCTCGGTGAGGGTCTCTTCCGAGCGGTGAAGGCCTCCGGCCTCGACGAACAGCCGGCCGAGGTCGGTCAGGAGACGGATCTGCGAGCGGCGGCTGGTATCCGGTCGCCGACGTTCGGCCTCGAGGGCCCGGCCGAGGTGCGAGATGGCGATGTCGAGGGCGTAGGCGCGGGTCGCCGCTTGCGCGGCCTTCTCGTTGTACTCGACCGCCTTCGCATCGTCCCGTCCGAGGTAGAACTGGCGTGCGAGCTCGGAATCGCTCGCATGTCCCCCGCGCTCGAGGGCCCGAGCGGCCTTCTGGTGGAGGATCCGCCGGCGGGTCTCGGTGAGCTCCGAATAGACCGCCGCCCGCATCGCCTCGCTCACGAACTCATAGACCTCGCCGCCACGTCCGCGGAGGAGACCCCCGTGGACCAGGCGGTCGAGCTCTTCGGTCGCGCGCTCCTCCGTCGTCCCCGCGACCGCGACCAGGTCCTCGAAGGAGAACTCCTTGCCGAGCACGGCGGCGTGCGCGAGCAGGCGACGTTCCGGCGGGTCCATGGAAGCATACCGGGCGCGGAGCATCTCGGTCACGTCGTGTCCGACCGGTTCGTCCCGCCCCGGCTCGCCGCCGCCGTAGCCGCTCATCGAGCGCACGATCTGTTCGACGAACAGCGGATTGCCGTCGGTCTGGGCGTGCCATCGCAGTACGTCGGCCTGGGGGGCCGGCCGACCGGCGCGGATCCACTGGACGAACTCCCCGACCTCGAGCGGACCGAACGGCCGGAGCGTCACGGTGCGAATGGCGGTGGCCCGCCGAAGGTCCTCGATCGCCGCGCGCGTGAGGTCGGGGACGGACGGGCCCTCCGCCACGCTCGCGATGACCGCGATCGGGGCGCTCCGCAGCTCCGTGGCCAGGCGCCGAAGGACGTCCAGGGACGAGCCGTCCGCGAACTGCAGGTCGTCGATCGCCAGCAGGAGCGGGCGCTGCCGGGCCCCGTCACGGAAGTAGTCCGCGGCCCGGCCGATCAGTTCCTGCCGACCCAGTCCGACGGCCTCGCCCGCCCCGAGGCCGGCCGGGAAGAGGATGCGATCGACCTCGGATTCCGAACGGACCTCCGGGCCCGGCTCGCTGCCGACGTCGTAGGGGCGGGGGGTTTCGGAGGAGAGGAAGGGAGCGAGGTACATCGGAAGGTCTCCCGCGGGAGACGTCTCCGCTCGGGCCGACGGCGCCTCGACCGCCGGTTCGCGCTCGGAACTGAGCATCCCCCGGATCAGGGTCAGGGGGGCCGGGAGGTCCTCGGGCAATGCACGGCCGGTGAGGATGCGGTACCCGCGCTCCCGGCCGCGATCGATCGCGACCCGAAGGAGGTGGCTCTTCCCGATCCCGGAAGGTCCCAGCAGTAGGAGGCCCTGCCCCACGCCCTCCCGGGCCCCGTCCAGGACCCGGAGGATCTCCCCAACGACCTCCTCCCGCCCGAAGACCGGCGCGGTCCCCCGGGTGGGCCCGGTCGTGCCCACGGCCATCACGAATTGAAGCCGGCGCGGGCCTTATAATGGTGGGTGGTCGGCCGGGTCGTCCGCCGATGGGGCAGCCGGCGGCGTGCCGTCCGCCACGTCCAGGGTCTGCTTCAGGTCCGCGAACGCCTTCGCGAGGTTCGGTCGGACCTCGGGGAGTCCGAGCCGCTCCGCCTGGAGGAACGCCTCGCGTGCCCCGCTCCAATCGCGCACCTTGGAGCGCAGCCGGGCGAGCCGGAACTGCGCCTCCGCCTCGTCGGCGCCGAGCCCGAACTTCCGGCACCGCTCGACCGCACCGCTGTACCCCCGCTCGGCATCCTCCCACTGGCCGCGCCGCTCGGCGATCTCGCCCCGGTTCAGCTCGACCTGTTCGAGACCGAGCGGGTCGGCGAGGCGCTGGAGGAGCCGGGACGCCTGCTCGTTGTCGCGCTCGGACTCGTCCATCTGGCCGAGCGCCAGGCGCATCTCGACGCCCGTGAGGAGCGCCCATCCGGCGCTGCGCGGGTCGTGACCCCGGTCCGCGGCCTCCCTCGCCTTCGCGAGGTAGTCGAGGCCGTCCTGCGGATGGGCCTCGCCGATCGCGACCGCGAGGTTGTGGTAGGCCCGCGAGAGTTCGAGCCAGTCGGAGACCGAGCGGAGCATCAGAATCGCCCGCTCGTACCAATCGATCGCGATCGGCTTCACGTCGGCGCCGAGCATCGCGAACGAGTTGCCGAGCTCGATCGCTAGGCGCCCAATGAGCCTCGGGTCCCGGTTTCCCTCGAGGAGCTCGAGGGCGTACATGTTCTCGTCGAGCGAGCCGGGAAAGTCGCCCCGCTGGAAGGCGAGCCGAGCCATCAGTTGGTGCGTCTTGGCGACGCCGACCGCGTCTCCGGCGGCGGAGAACAGCCGTCGCGCTTCGAGCGCGCCGCGCGCCGCCGCCTCGCCCGCGAGATTGTCCCGCGCGATCTCCGAGCGCGCGAGCAGGAGCCGGGCGCGGAGGCTCGGGTCCTGGTTGCCGGCCTTCTCGAGGGCCTGCCCGTAGTACCGGTCGGCCGAGGCGAAGTTCCCCACGGAGTAGTAGAGGTCGCCGAGCACCTCCGTGATCGCGGCCTCTTCGGCCGCGTGCGAATCGGGCTGGGTCGCGAGGTCGAGCAGCACCCGCTCAAAATGGTGGATCGCCCGCTCGGGTTCGTCGGCGGCGCGGGCCCGTTCCCCCGCGCGACGGTTGTACTCGAGGGACTTTGCCGTCACCTTCCCGAGAAAGTAGTGGCGGCCGAGGTCGGCGAACAGCTCGGGGGGCGGTCCCGGCCGGATCGACTCGAGCGCCTCCGCGATCTTCCGATGCAGGACCCGAAGGCGGCTTTCGGTCAACGAGCGGTAGATCCGTGCGCGGAACTCCTCCTCCTTGAACGCGAACCGGTCGCCGCCGAGGCGTTCGGTCAGGATCCCCCGGTGGACCAGGGTCTCGAGCTGCTCCGCCAGCTCCTCTTCGTTCGCCGCCATGGCCGCGACCAGGAGCTGAAAGTCGAATTCGGAGCCGATGGCGCTCGCATAGGCGAGGATCCGGTGCTCCTCCGCGGTCAGGTCACCGGGCAGGGGCCGCGCGGGGCGCTCCTCGGCGCCGACGGCCACGCCCCCACGGTCGGGCATTGGAGGAGTTCTAGGCCGGGCACGGAGTTAAAGCCCTCCTCCGAGGGAGCGGGCGGGAGTCCCGCCGGCCGAGCACCGCACGATGGGGCGGCCGCAAGGGTTATCTAACGGACCCCGGCTCGGCGGCCCGCGATGCCTCCCGACGAGACGGCCGATACCGGAACGGTCTCCCGGTGGGGGATGCCGTTCACGCGTCAAGTGACGTTCTGGGCGTTCGCCGCCCTGGTCGTTCTCGCCGTGCTGTTCTACGTCGGCTGGGGCCTCAACTACGGCGTCTGGATCGACAACGGGGTGTACGCCGTCACCATCACGATGCTCCTGTTCGGACTGGCCGGTATGTGGCTGGTCCTGCCCAACCCGCCCGCCCCCGCGCCCCCGCGGTGAAGTTCGCCCGCGTCCCTAGAGGGGTCGCGCCGCGAGCGCCCATCGCACCCCGTCGGTAGACCCGCAGACCAGGCATCCGGACGGCAACGGCGCGGCGATCGGGGGGGTTCCCTCGGGGGTCCCGAGGAGCGCGCCGTCGATCGCCTGCTCGATGGCGTGGCCGCAGACCTCGCTCCCGCACCAGGCGAGCTGGCGCACCTGCTTGGAACCGCGGAGGTCGTCCACCGAGCCTGCGAGGGCGAACGCCCCGGCAAACTCCGCGCGGGCCTTCTCGAGCAGCGCGCGGTCGAAGGCGGCGAGCGCGCGCTCGACGTCCGCCTCGAGGGTATCGAGCGCGACGAGTCCGCGGGTGCCCAGCCGGTCGACGGCGCTCGCCGTGCGGGCGGCCGCCTCGCGGGCGCCGACCTCGAGCCGCAGCGGGGCGCCCCGGAGCTCCCAGTAGTAGTACTTCGCCCCGGGCCGGTCGTCCCGGGTATCGAGGTGGACCCGGAGACCCGCGGTGGTGAGGCGGGCCACGATCTCGTTCGCCGCCCGGGTCGGTGCGTCGCCCGACGCGGCAGAGAGGATCGGGACGACGACGACCTCGTACGGGGCCACCTCGCGCGGGAAGACGGCCCCCTTGGAGTCGCCGTGGACCGAGAGGACCGCCCCGAGCAACCGCTCGGAGAGCCCGAACGTGGTCTGATGGACGTGCTTCGTCGACCCGTCGGCCGCCTCATACTGGATCCCGTAGGGCCGGGAGAAGTTCTCGAGGTAGTGGTGCACGCTCCCGATCTGGAGCGTCCGTCCCTCGCCGATGGGGATGTCCAAGGCGATCGAGTAGAACGCGCCGGCGAACTTGTCCCATTCCGGGCGCCGAACCGGGACGAACGGGAGTGCGAAGGCGGCCGCCATCCGCTCGAACGCGGCGAGGTTCGACCGGACCCGTGCGGTGGCCGCGGCCTCGTCGACCTGGCAGGTGTGCTCTTCGAAGAAGTGGATCTCGCGGACCCGGATGAACGGGCGGGTCGTCTTCGTCTCGTACCGGAACGTGTTGACGATCTGGTAGACGTTGAGCGGCAGGTCCTGGTGGGATCGGACCCAGAGGGCGAACACGGGGTACATCGCGGTCTCGCTTGTGGGGCGGAGGACGAGCGGGATGTCGAGGTCGTTGGAGCCACCCTTCGTCACCCAGTAGACCTGCGCGTCGAACCCTTTGATGTGCTCCTTCTCCTTCGCGAACTCCGTCTGGGGGATGAGCGCCGGGAACTCGACCGCCTCCGACCCGGTCGCCTCGATCTCCCGGATGAGGATCCGGTCGAGGTTCCGGCGCGCCCGGAACCCGTACGGGGTCCAGACGTTCATCCCCTTCACGGGGTAGCGCTTGTCGGAGAGGCCGGCCGACTCGACCACGGCGAGGTACCACTCGATGAAGTCGGTCCGCTTGTCGGGGAGGGTGGCCATACGGACGCCGAGGGGGAGCTGGGGGCTATAAGCCTCTCCGCGCGGGCCGCGACGGGGCTCCGGGTGAAGTGGGATTCACCCGAGCCGTTAAGCCACGGTCCGGTCATGCTAGGAGGGCCATGCGCCTGGTCGTCTGCGTGGACCGCGATGACGACTTGGGCCGGAAGGCTGGCGTCCAGGGGCCGATCGTCGGCCGCGCGGACGCGATCGACGCCGCGACACGGCTCGCGATCGTCGACCCGGAAGACTCGGACACGAACGCGATCTTCGCCGCCGTGAGCCTCCTCGACGAACTGCGGGGCGCGGGCGAGGACTGCGAGGTCTGCATTCTCACTGGGTCTCCCAAGGTCGGAGTGCTCTCGGACCGCCGCGTCGCCGACCAGTTCGACCACGTCCTTGCGACGGTGAAGGCGACGTCCGCCTACCTCGTGAGCGACGGGGCCGAGGACGAGTACCTGTTCCCGATCCTCGCCTCCCGCGTGCGCGTGGACGGCGTTCGCCGGGTCTACATCCGCCAGTCGGCGTCGATCGAATCGACGTACTACACGGTCATCCGCGCGCTGAAGGACCCGAAGCTGCGGGCCAAGACCGTGCTGCCGTTCGCGCTCGTCCTGCTCACGCTCGGGATCGCCGCCGCCGGCGGGGTCTTCCTGTGGGGCATCATCGGGCTGTCGATCCTGCTCGGGGTCTACCTCGTTTTCTGGACGTTCGACATCGATGAGGCGATCATCGACTCGCTCCGCTCCGCCTCGACCGACATCCGGCAGGGGTCGGCCGCGTTCGGGTTCGGCCTGTTCGCGATCGCGCTCGTGGGCGTCGGCTTCCTCGAGGGATACAACGCCTACGCCGGGGCCCCGGCGCTCGCCCCGCTGCTCCGCGTCCTCCTGTTCCTCCAGACCGCGCTCCTCTGGTGGGTCGCGGGCGCGCTCGTCTGGGAGTTCGGCCGGGCCGTCCGTCGAACGTTCGCGCGGGGCCGCTTCCCCCGGAACTTCTGGGTCGCGACGACCTCGATCATCGGCACCGGCGTGCTCAGCGCCGGGATCGTCTACCTCGTGCGCTACCTCGAGGGTGCGATCGGCTCGAGCCAGCTGCCGGTCCTGATCGCGCTGCTCGCAGTCGGGTTCGGGCTCCTCTTCGGTGCCGGTGGCCTCTCGCAGTACTGGAAGGCAGTCGCCCGCCGGTCGACCGTCGAGGCGTCCACCTCCGGCTGAAGCGGCCCAACGGCCGGAGCGCGGGGGCCTACTCGGGGACGGGCCCGAAGAACTCGATCCAGTTCCCGTCCGGGTCGCGCGTGTAGACGAGGTTCTCGTGCGCCTCGCGGATCCGGGCCGCGACCGGGAATCTCCGTCGACGAAGCTCGCGTTCCCACGCTTCGACATCGGAGACGCGGAATCCGAAATGGTCGAACTCCGTCCCGCGTCGGACGGGCTCGTAGTACGGGTTCGACCGCGGGTAGAAATTGAGCTCGATGCGCTCCTTCGCGCCCGGGAACACCAACTGCACCCAGCGGCCCCCGTGGCCCATGGTCCCACGGTGGGCCACGCGGAAGCCGAGC
>JBEKJG010000051.1:0-7995 GCA_050011355.1 Thermoplasmata archaeon
GAGCCCAACGGCTCGTACCCGTTTACCGTGGGTTTGTCGGCCGCGTATACTGCGAGTCCGGGGTCCGGGACGGTGAACGTCAGCGGAAAGTCGGTTAACGAGACAATCACGTTCTCGTCAATCTGCTACGGGCTCAGCTGTCCTGGAAAATACCTCGTGGTGTTTACAGCGTGGGGGCTACCGTCAGGAACCATGTGGTCGATGACAATCAATGGCTCGATTGTATCCGGAACGACGTCTGTGCTGACGACCCGGCTACAAAACGGCACGTACCCCTTCTCCGTCGGCCAGGTTACAGGTTACAGCGTGAATCCACGAACAGGATCGGTAACTGTAAGTGGTAGTGGGCTCAACAAAAACATCACCTTCACCCGGCACCGTCGGGGGAAGGTTCCTCCGGACGCCGCGACGCCGATCCGACCCGGTCATTGATCGCAACGCCAGAGACTCGCCGGTAGACGCGCCTTCCGTTCTCGGTCCACTGCCCGCAACCTTGAACGCGCGCGGACGCCAGCGCGCGTGCGTAACGCGCGGGGATTAGTAGTGCCTTGGGGCCCACGTTCCTGAACGCATGCATGGGCGCGGGCGCACGCGCGGGCGGGGTACCTACTACCATACGGGCAGGGCCGTGACCTTGCGACCTATCTTGACAACCGACCGAGCGGCTGTGGACCTACCGCACGTACCGAGTTACAGGGGAATGAGCAAGACGGGCCTCGTCGTCCCTTCCTTTCTAGCGGCGCTGAGTACGCTGTTGAAGACCCACTTCCTAAACCCGAGGTCTCGCGTCTCGCCCGCCAGCCCAAGAATTAGTTTCCGCCTTACGGGGGCGAGCTGTTTAGTCAGAAACTCCCGAGCCGAAGGCGAGAGTGGTGTCCCGATCACAAATATTGGCATGCCCGGAAGCTTCCATAGGCAGTCCCATCGTTCCGCAACTCCGCGCTTAGACCGTGGTCCAGGGACACTTCCTGCAACCACTCGCCCTATCTGTTTGATTTCGTCGCGCCAAGCGGCTTTGAGGTGAATCATCGCCTCCGCGTTGCTGAGACGATTCGATGGGAGATACCTTGGTTGCTGCCCGGGCTGGACCTGTCGTCGGACCACCCCCAGTACCTCTAGGGTTGACCTAACCCTCCTTCGAGCAGTTCGAGTTTCCACCCGGGCCATCCACCCCAGATCGGTTTCCACGAATCCCCCTGGTCGAATGAGATGGCTAGTAGCTCGATGGGCCCTTCTCGTGGTACGGGCGAGTTCAAAGAGGCGCCTTGCGCGCTCCTGGTCGGATACAGAGTGGTCGACAGTCCCATCGAGGAGTCGACGAGACTCGGCCGCCGGAAACAGGACCAGACAGTTTCGGTCGGCTAGTATCTCAATGCAGAGCCATGCGCGCCGTACGTGCCAGTCAATGGCGTGCCACAAGCCCGTCAGGTCGTTGAGCCCGATGAACGGGGTGTCGACTGAGTAGGCCTCTAGTTTATCGAAGGCCCACTTCGCGAATCGTCCGAGTGAGTATTCGTCTTTTGTGTCGGGTATTGATGGGTCCGTCCGCGCAAAGGAATCGACCTCGGGGCTTTCGAGTAAATCGACGATAGGGCCCGCGGCGGGAGACCTCCTGCCCCCACGATAGCGAGCACGCCCCCACTGTATCGCCGCAACTCCCTCTCGGGAATGAAGAATAAGTGGTTGCTTTGCCATGTTCCTGACTCCAGTTATTCTCGATGTCTCTAGTCGGAGATAAGGACGTCCGAAGGAATGAACCGACGAGAGTCGAGCGACCTTCCCCAAGGGCGGGTGAGGGGGCGCCCTCGGCTACTGACCCCGGAAAGGGTCGAGCAGATCGTCCAACTCAGGTCCCAAGGGTTGCCCTGGCGTGAGGTCGCGAAGAAGGCGGGTGCAGCCCCCGAGACGTGCCGTAGGACCTTCTGGGTGGAACGAAAGGCGGGCAGGGCCGTGCGAAATTCGCACGCGCCGAGCGAATGCAACGGGGGCGACCCCTAAATGCCCCCGCTGACGGGCCGCCCCCTGTCCCGCATTGCGCGGGCATTCATCGAGGAGCGTCTCCTACGTGGAGACAGTCAAAAGACGGTTCGAGACACGGTCAACGCCCTGCGCAGGCACCCAGCGACCTACTTCGTGGGGGAGAACTGGACCCGGTGGCAAGGGATCCGGGGAAGGCGCAAGATCACCACCGAAGACGTGTATCGGGTTTACAACGCGCTTCGGAAGAATCGGTCGAAGACCACCGCCTATACCGAGCGCAAGCGACTTCGAGAGACGTGGAAGACCGAAACCGCTGCCGAGCGAGCTCTCGCCCTGGACCTCGGAGTACCAGAGCCCACGCGCGATAAGCAGCTGGCTCACGACGCGGGGATCCTCTACAAGGCAACGAAGGACGAGCGGTATCGGGAGTTCTTTGAGGAGGGGTCCCGACTTTGACGCGTCGCCCCCGCTACCACCTTCGGCGGATGCCACGACTAACGGCCTTTGACACCGAGGCGTGTCACGGGAATCTCCTGCTAATCTGTTCACCCGCCCGACATCAGGAGTACCACGGGAAGCCGCAACGATTGTTAGACTGGCTTTGGGACAATGCACGAGACATGAATCTCCTCTACAATCTAGCCTACGACCGAGATGTGCTGGTCAAACCCCTACTGGGTCGGCTCTCGAAGCGGGACCGGTGCCGCCTCCGGGAAGACCATGAAGTCACAAGGGGAGAGTACCGCATCGCATTGCTCGGCAACAAGTCGTTCTCGATTCGGAAGGGCTCGAACAGCCACGCCAAGCGGTTCTATGATGTGAGCCCGTTCTTCACCGACGGCGAGCACAGTATGCCTTTGGATTCGGTCGCACGGGCGTTCCTGGGGGAGGGGAAGACCGACGAGGAAGAGGGTATCGACCGCGCCGAGTTGGGCAAAGACCCGCAGTACTATCAGTTGCACAGGGAAGCGGTCATTCGATACTGCCGGCAGGACGCCGCCCTCACCCTCCGTCTGGGACGCCTACTTCTCCAAACTTTGGAAGCGACCCTCGGCTATTTTCCCTCGCGATTGAACAGCAAGGCATCGATTTCGAAGGCCTGGATTGAAGTGAATCACCCCGAGCTCATCCAGTATCGCAAGGTAAAGCACTACGACCCCCACCGCGCGGCCTACAAGGGTGGGATATTCCACACCCGGGTGCTGGGCCGCGTCGAGCACGTTAACGAGATTGACATCACCTCCGCGTACGGGGACGCCCTGCGAAAGCTGCCCCGTCTGAATGCACTAACGCGTCGAGTCTCCAAGCAATACCACCCCGATGCGCTTCTCGGCTCCTACCTGATCGGCATCGTATACGACGGTCGTCTCCCCCTGCCCCGAGGTAAGAATCGGCGGGTGGCCTATCCGGTCTCAACCGGAGAACGACGGCCTTACCGGGCTACCAAGAATGAGTTGGACTACTTCATCGCACGCGGGTACGACTTGAGGGTATACTCTGCGGACGAGTACTTCTACGAAGGACCCGGCACGATTCCTCTACAGTTCCCCGAGATTGAAGAGCTCCTAGACAAGTGTGCGGCGCTCAAGGGGCCGGCCAAGACCGACGTCAAAGCCAGAATCGAGCGAATGCTATGGAAAACGATCATCAACGCAATCTACGGCTGTCTGGCCGAGTCGAAGCATGGGGAGACCCCGCTTACCCACTGGCCGCTTGCCGCCGAGATAACGGCTCGCACACGGGTCGCGATATGGAAGGAATGGGATCGCATTGAGGCCGCCGGAGGCCATGTGGTGTCGATCAACACCGATAGCATTCGATACGTTGGGCCCCTGCTGCGTCCCCTCGGACCCGCCCCGGTCGGTGAGTTCGAGGTTAAGTTTTGCAACGCGACGGTGACCCACTACCAGTCCGGCATAGCCCTCATCGAGCACGCGGATGGAACGGTGGAAGTTCGCAGGCGGGGAATGCCTAGGCTAACGGCAGAGCTCCTTCGAGCCGCCCGAGGGAGCAAGCTCGAGGTCCCGAACACTCGTACGACGCATCTGTTCGAAGGCCTGGCCCAAAGGCGGGAAGACGACATCGGGGACATTGACGATGAAAGTGAGAAGACGATCGACCTCCTCTCGAATCTCTTTGCGCTCAACTTCGACCGCCGGCACTTGACTTTCGAGTATCTGAACAAGCACCCGCTCGTTGGGTTCCCACCGGACTTCGATGACCTAACCAGTGGGAAATGGGACCGTCGTGCGAGAGCCCTTCGAAGGCAAACCCCGAGTGGTCCGGCTTCCACCCCCGCACGGCCTAGTCCTGGCACGAGGCGGCGGCGACACCACCGGCGGGCCGACCTTCTGAACGCGCGCGCGCGCCCGCGAGAGGCCGCTTAATTAATTCCCCCGCCGCCCCGGGGAGGCGGCCCCCGGGGGGGGCATCCAGCTTCCCGTGCGGGCCTAGCTTCCCCCCCACTCTTCCCAGCCCCCGCATCGACGTTAAATCGTCGGGGACGGTAAGAAGGGTATGCGCGTCCTCTACCTCGACGGACCAGGGCCACAGAACATTCGTTTGACCAAGGATGGGGTCGAACTGCCCGACGGCTCGGTTCGACCTCCGTTCGATACTGGCTACGACACGATCATCGTAGCCAACACCAAAGGATTCGTCAGCTACTCGGCGCTCAAGGCGCTTGGCAAGTTCGGGGTCACCCTGGCCCTACTGGGGAAGGGAGGGACGCCGCTCGCGACCTTCATCCCTTGGAACCGAAACGATGCCCCGCTCCGAATCGCTCAGATGCGAGCGCACCTCGACCCCAAGTTGAGGCTCACCGTCGCGCGGGCACTGGTGGAGGCGAAGACCGGCGCGCCTCTCGGCCATGCCCGCACAATGGAAGAGGTCCGCCAGCAAGAGTCCATCCTAGCGACCGAGTACTGGGGTCGCATCGGAGTCTCCCGACGAAGCGGATACTACGGCTGGGGCCTCCATCGCAACGCGACAACGCCCGAGAACGCGGCGATCAACTACGCGTTGGGTATCCTTGCGATCAAGGTGCGGGTTGCTATCGCCAAGGTGGGCTTAGACCCCAGTATCCCATTTCTCCACGACCCTACCGAGTCCAAGGACGCGTTTGTCTTCGATTGGCAGGAACCTTTCCGCTCGGTCGTGGACGCAGCGGCCCTGCGGTTCCTGAAGTCGCATGGGAAGGAGTCGTTCATTCGGGACGAGGAGTGGGTGATGCGGCTCACGGGGGCGGCGGCCCGCGACCTGAGCCGCGAGGTCGAGGAGGCGCTTAGCGTCAAGGTCCGGTACGGCGGGATGCGAGTGCCGATCGATGCAATGATGGTCAGGGAACTGCGGAAGTTGGGACAGTGGTTCGAACGACCGACGAAAGTACTCACAATTTCGAGTCTCGTACCTTACTCGCGATGAGCACTCTCAATCCGCTTCCAGGGTCCTAAACAACGCTCATACGTAGCGTCGGGCATGTCGCCTCGATAAGCCTTGACGCCGAGTCAGGACCGTCGACCGATTCCGTCGAGTCTCTCGACATTCGCACGTGGCATTTCGGAAGCCGCTGCTGCTGCGAGAGACTCTGGTCAAATCAAGCAGCTGCAGCGCATGTACGCTCGAGTCCACGTAAACAAGTTCGAGTACAACAAAGGAAACACGTCCTTTCAGTCGGGCTCGGAGTACGTCAGTCGTGCAGAGTGGGACATGGGATTGGTTTACAATTTCGTCAAGGACAAGACCGATTCAGACCCCGAGTTTCGGGCGCTTGCGGCTAGTCTAGGGACAAGATTCAACCAACCCGAAGCAGCCGCGAAGTATCGGTTGGTACAGTTCGCACAAACGGCAGCTAGGCTCGGGCTCGACAATCGAGCGGATCCTGACACTATCACACACGTCGTACACGTGTTCCTTAGCGAACTCGAAGGAAACCCCGCCGAATGGTTCGTTCGAGCGCGCTTGGACGGTGTCTGGATCGAGGGCGAACCCATTGTATTCGGCCCTGACCTCAAGCTGCGGCCCCTCACCGCAGCGGACTTCGAAAGCGAGACGATGGTCGACTTGCTGCCTTTCGGGTCGACGCGCCCACAATTCCGGCCGCAAGGACACGGCACGGCCATCTTGGAGTTCAGCGCGTGGGCGCGGGACCAGGGAGAGCTTAACAAAACTGTCGAGACGGTCGCCCAATGTTTGCGCCTCTTCCAGTTAGGGTCGGTTCAAATTCTGGAGTCAGGATTCGGAGTGGAGTCCTTCCTTCGATGGGGCTTCACAACTAGCGCACAATCGGGGTCGGTGTCAACGTACAGGTACGGTCTGAACGCTGAAGGGGCCAAGTCACTTGACCGGCTCTACCGGGTTCTTTCACCTTTCCTCTCGGGGTTTCTGGACCCACAATCCCACAAGGCACTTGATCCATTGTACATTGCGTTGCGCAGGTACAACGAGGCTCTCCTCCAGTCGGGGCCGACCGAGGGCAAGATGACGTCGGCCATGACTTGCTTGGAAGCGCTATTCCTGAAGTCGAAGGAACGCGATGAACTGTCGCACCGGCTGGGCCAAAGACTCGCTTCCTTGCTGAAGTACGCGGGAATCAAACCCTTCCCAGTTTACCAAGGAATCCAACGCGCCTACGACATGCGAAGCACGTTCATCCACGGCTCTCAGTTGGATGACGAACAAACAAAGGAGCTGCCAACGTTGCTCAAGGACGTCTTAGAGTGGTCCCGAGTCGCTCTGTTGATAGAGTGCCAGTTGAAGTCCGAACTCGACAAAGACCGACTCATTGGCAAACTTGACGCGTCGATGCTTGAGCAGGATGCATCCAGAGAGATTGCGGGACTCATTCAAAAGTCAGTCGAGCTGTATCCTCCGAAATCGTAGTCGAACTCTTTGTCTATCGCTGGCTGGCCCAGCTTCGGTCTGAAGTCGTAGATCACACAAAGAACTTCACCCCGGGTAGCAGTTGCTCGCGAGGGCTCAGGGGAACGCCTCTCGAGAAACAGCCCTGAAACGCCCCGGGAGACAGTTTTCTTCGGGAGAACGCGCCCCACTCTAGACACGCAAAGGCACTTGCACCTCTCGCTAAGACGGGGATTTGGGCAGGTTACGACTTTGCTCCGAGCCGGTGTTTCATAGCGCCCCGGCGAACCAGTTAACGAATATTGACGAGTGCTACATCTTCGCCTGCCGGGTCCTCTCCTAGCCCAGAGGGAGTCGCATGTTGGAGTCGGCCACTCCTTCCCCCGCGGAGACGGAGCCGATTGGCATAACAAAGCCCGCGAAGGGTCGCCCCGAACACCCTTCGAAGGAGGTCTTTGAGCGGCGTCGCTGGGGCGACCAAATCGGGGGCTCCATCGGCCTTCTCGTCGGTTCCCTCCTCCTCCTCGCTTCGATGTTCACCGCATGGTGGACCCTCTCGATCACCGACGGAGGCAGCGCGGAGACCATCTCCTTCTTCCCGGGCGCTTCGTACGTGACCACCGGCTCGCCCGAGACCGGATTGTTCTTCGGGGCCCCCACCTACTCGGCCAGCGGGCTCAACCAGCTGGGGGTGTTGTATGGCCACATCCTGTCGGCGGGGATCTTTGTCATCGTGATCGCGTTCGTGGCCGCTCTGATCGGGTTTCTATCGCTTAGGTCCGTCCGGCCCCGCATCTATCGCGCCATCATTCTCGTGGCGGGCTGCTGCACAACCGCCGTGGCGGTCATGGTACCCTTCTTGGTCGCCGGGTTTCACGAGTATGCGTTTGCCTCGGATGTCGATGGGGAGATCACTTGCTCTCCCCCACCGAGCCCGTGCTCGACGTTCTGGGGGAGCGAAACGACCAACGGAACGACCTGGACGTGGGGGCCTGGGCTGGGATGGGTCCTGGCGGTTGTAGCGGCATTCGTTCTGGTCACGGCCCTCGTCTTTCTCGTGTCCGCGTACCGTCCGTACCCCTATTCGGACGAGCCCCCGTGACACTGACCGGTGATCCAGCCCCTGATGGCCCGGGCGGGTGTCTGCAACCGACA
>JBEKJG010000052.1:0-6530 GCA_050011355.1 Thermoplasmata archaeon
CCGAGACCTGGCCAAGGATTCCTGCGACTCCATAGCTGCCTGTCGCATGAACAATGCGACTGGGAAAGGACTTTCCCGTGGCCAGTGGATACCTGGGTGCGCCTCTCAGGCGCAGGTAGCGGAAAATGACGAAGAAGGGTGGCCCAACTCCGAATGACAATCGGTCCCGAGCGATGAATCCACAAGACTCTGTGGGCCAGATGGCGATGGATAACCGGTCCGTCCAGCTCAACCCGGCGCCGAGCACCGCGGCTCCGGCCGCTCAGAAACCGAAGGCCCCACCCACAGAGTAAGGTGTTAGGTCCCGCAAGGGGCTCCAGAAGCCTCGCTGGGGGGCCTTCCGACCCCGTGGTGCGCCTTTCGAGAAGTTGAGCCGCAGAGGGGGGCCAATCTGTCAGCTCGGCGACCTTAGCGTCCGCGGAGCATGTTTCCTATGCCGCGCCCATGACGGGTCTAGCGGGGGGGGTTTTGTGACAGGCCCAGGGGGTTGCGTGCCCGAAACTGGGTTAGGTGACGAAGCCACTGCAGCGGCCGATTCTTTCGGGAGGGTAGGGATAAATTCGCGGGGGGCCCCACTCCTCGGATAAAATCCCACAGCCATCCGGGACAGCGCCTTTTTATATGAGGCCTGACTTACCAATGATGTAAAGGAGCCTCCCTTCTCTCGACTCCACTGTCAGAGAATGGGGCAAATCAACCATGGGAAAAATCATTGGAATCGACCTTGGAACCAGCAACTCGGCCGCCGCCTTCCTCGAGGGCGGACGCCCGGTAATCGTCCCGAGCGCCGAGGGAACGACGGTCGGGGGCGGGAAGGCTTTCCCCTCCTACGTCGCCTTCACGAAGGACGGTCAACTGATCGTCGGCGAGCCCGCACGCCGCCAGGCCGTGTCCAACCCCGAAGGGACGGTCACCGCCTTCAAGCGGAAGATGGGTACTGACTACGCGTACACCCTCTACGGCAAGAAGTACACCCCGCAGCAACTCTCGGCCTACCTCCTCCAGAAGATCAAGCGGGACGCGGAAGCCTTCCTCGGCGAGAAGGTCGAGAAGGCGGTCATCACCGTACCCGCCTACTTCAACGACAACCAGCGGCAAGCGACCAAGGACGCCGGATCCATCGCCGGCCTCGAGGTCGTCCGCATCATCAACGAGCCCACCGCGGCGAGCCTCGCCTACGGTCTCGACAAGGCGGGGAAGAACCAGAAGATCCTCGTCTTCGACCTGGGCGGAGGCACGCTCGATGTCACGATCATGGACTTCGGCGACGGCGTCTTCGAGGTCCTTTCGACGAGCGGAGACACCCAGCTGGGCGGCACGGACATGGACACCGCGGTCACCGACTGGATCGCCTCCGAATTCCAGAAGGAGTCCGGGGTCGACGTCCGGAAGGACAAGATGGCCACTCAGCGCGTCCGGGACGCGGCGGAGAAGGCGAAGATCGAGCTCTCCTCGACCCTCGAGACGCAGATCAACCTCCCATTCCTGACCGCGACGGCCGAGGGCCCGAAGCACCTTGCCCTCACTCTCTCCCGGGCGAAGCTCGAGGAGCTGGTCCGACCCATCGTCGACCGGTGCCATGCCCCGGTCGAGCAGGCGATCAAGGACGCAAAGCTCTCGAAGGACCAGATCGAGCGGATCGTCCTGGTCGGCGGTCCCACCCGGATGCCGATCGTCCAGAAGTTCCTCGAGCAGGCGATCGGGCGACCGATCGAGCGTGGGGTCGACCCGATGGAGTGCGTCGCGCTGGGGGCGGCGGTCCAGGGCGGCGTCCTCGCGGGGGAGGTCAAGGACGTCCTCCTCCTCGACGTCACGCCCCTTTCGCTGGGCGTCGAGACGATGGGCGGAGTCTTCACCAAGCTCATCGAGCGGAACACGACGATCCCGACCCGGAAGAGCCAGATCTTCACGACCGCGGCGGACAACCAGTCCACGGTCGAGATCAAGGTCTCCCAGGGCGAGCGGCCGATCGCCTCCGACAATGTCGCTCTCGGCAGTTTCCTCCTGACCGGCATGCCGCCCGCCCCGCGCGGCGTCCCCCAGGTCGAGGTCAGCTTCGACATCGACGCGAACGGGATCCTGAATGTCAGCGCGAAGGACCTCGCGAGCGGTCGCAAGCAGGGGATCACCATCACGGCGTCCAACAAGCTCTCGAAGGACGACGTGCAGAAGATGGTTCACCAGGCCGAGGAGTTCGCCGCCCAGGACAAGTCCCGGGCCGAGCTCATCAACGCGAAGAACCAGGCCGAGTCGCTCGCCTACGAGGGCGAGCGGGTCCTGACCGACTCCAAGGACAAGCTCTCCGAATCGGACATCACGGACGTCCGGGCGAAGATCGCCTCGCTCCGCGAGACGCTCACCGCCAAGGACGCGACCGCCGAGCAGCTCCACGCGAAGGTCGAGGATCTGACCAAGGCGCTCCATGCGATCGCCGCCAAGCTCTACCAGGCCGGCGCGCCGCCGCCCCCGGGCGGGGACGCGCCGACGGCGCCCGACGAGGGAGGCGAGCCTTCGGGCGCACCCCCCTCCGGTTCCGGACCCAGTCCCGTCGACGCCGACTTCAAGGTCGTCGACAAGGACACGGGCGAGGAGAAGGGCAAGACGTAGGGGGGCCGGTCAGGCGGCCGTCGGTCGCCCGGCCAGCGGCCGTGGCCACTGACGGCCCTTCGGGGGCCCGACGTACTCGATGTCCGGTCGGATGAGCCGGTTGTCGGCGGCCTGCTCGAGGGCATGAGCCGTCCACCCGGCCGTCCGGGCGACCGCGAAGGTCGGGGTGAACAGACCCCGGGGGAGTCCGACCGCCTCCAGCACGACCGCGCTCCAGAACTCGACATTCGTGTACAGGCGCGCCTTCGGGTGGGCAGCGCGCAGCGCCGCCAGGGCGGACCGTTCGACCGCCTCCGCGAGCTCGATGCGGGCGGGGTCGGCCACCCCGCGGGCGATCGCGTGGAGCACGACCGCCCGCGGGTCGTCGGTCTTGTAGGCGCGGTGGCCGAACCCGAACAGGACCTCGTCGTCGGCGACCTTCTTCGCGACCCATCCGTCCGCCCGGTCCGGCGTCCCCACGGCGTCGAGCATGTCGGAAACGCGGCTCGGCGCGCCCCCGTGGACCGGACCCTTCAGCACCGCAAGGGCCGCCGTCGCGGCGCTCGCGAGGTCCGACTGGGTCGAGATGGTCGTGCGGAGGGCGAAGGTGGAGGCATTCATTCCGTGGTCGGCCAGGAGCACGAGGTAGGATTCGAGCGCGGCGACGCGCTCGGGGCGGGGTCGCTCGCCCGAGAGCATCGTCAGAAAGTTGGCCGCGTGGGAGAGCGTCGGGTCGGGGGCAACCGGCTCCTCCCCTCTCGACCGTCGGACGAACCGCGCGAGCAGGACGGGGGTTTGTGCGATGAGCCGGTATCCCTGGTCGAGCGTAGGCGGGTATCCGTAGCTGCCGTCCCCGAGCGCGGAGAGGATCGTCCGCAGTGCCTCGAGCGGGGCCAGCGCCGGATCGAGCGAGTCCACGACGCGCAGAACCCCCGCCGGTGGAGTGCGGTCGCGTCGTAGGGCTTCGACCACTTCGGGGGACGGGTCGGAGGACGGTGGGTCACCGTGGAGGATCAGGTGGACCGCGGATTCGTAGGGGATCCCGGGCACGATGTCGCGCACGTCGAAGCCGCGGTAGACTAGGTCCCCGGTCTCGCCTCCGACCCACGAGATGGAGGAGCGGTCGACCACAACGTGGTCCAATCCCTTGGCAATCGACGGCCGGTCCGACACGCCTTCGCGGAAGCGGGACGCATCTTAGCCTCGACGCCCGCCCCTTCACGCCAGCAACGCTAAAGACCCGCCTCCCGTCGGTCGCCCGATGGTGGATACGCCGAGCACGCTCGTCGAGCGGCTGCTGGGCCAGCGGGTCACCCTGACCCTCAAGGACACTCGGCAGATGGTGGGCACCCTCCTCGGTGTTGATGAGCACCTGAACCTCGTTCTCGACAACGCGGACGAGACGACGACCGAGGTGAGCCGCCATCTCGGACGGGTCGTCCTGCGCGGGTCGAACGTCGTCACCCTCCACGCTCCGCAGGGCTCGAGCCCGAAGTCGAACTGAACGTGCCCGCGCATCCCCCGACTCCGGAGAACGGCCGCCCCCGACCCAAAGGCGAGGCGCTCGCCGTGCTCAAGGTTCTCGCCCATGACGGGGCCGACCACACGCCCGTCCTCCTCACGTCGCGCGAGGTCGGCGAGCGGATCGGCGTGAGCCAGCAGGCGGCCGACCGTTACCTCCTCGCCCTCGAACGGAAGGGGCTCATCACCCGTTCGTTGGCCCAGCGACGCCAACGCCTCGCCCTCACCCCCGCCGCGATGGAGGTGCTCCGAACCGAGTACCACACGTATCGCCGTATCTTCGAGGGCCCGGCTCGGCTCTCGTTCAACGGGAAGGTCGTGAGCGGCCTGGGGGAAGGGCGGTACTATCTCAGCCAGCCGGGGTATCTCGTCCAGTTCTCCGAGCGCCTCGGGTACACCCCCTATCCGGGGACGCTGAACGTCCGCCTCACCGGGGAGGCGCTGCGCAAGGCCTCGCTCGTCGATCACTGGTCCGGTCTGCGGATCGACGGATTCCAGGCCAGCGGACGAACGTTCGGAGGAGCCACGTGCTTCGCGGCCCGAATGAACGGACGCTCCTGCCACCTGATCCACCCCGATCGCTCGCACTACAAGGACGTCGTCGAGTTCGTCGCCGCGGACTGCCTTCGCGACAAGCTCCATCTGAAGGACGGGGATGCCGTCACGATCGACCTCGAGGAGTCGTGACGCCGGAGTCGCTCGCGCGGACGGTCGCACGGGACCGACGACCCGAACCGGCCGGCCCGACGGACGCCCGGCGCTACGTCAACCAATGGGTCGAGCGCGAAGCGATCGGCCCCGAGCAGGTCTCCGCCTTCGTCCTGATCCTGCGGACCCGGGGGTGCTACTGGGCGGACGAGAAGGGGTGCTCGATGTGCGGCTACGCGAAGGACACGCTCGGGCGCTCGGCGACGCCCGAGGAACTGGCCGAGCAGCTCGACCACGCGGTCGCACGGTACCGGGGCGAGCCGTACGTGAAGGTGTACACCTCCGGAAGTTTCCTGGACGACCGGGAGGTCGACCCCGAGAGCCGCCGCCGGCTCGTCACGGCATTCTCGGGGAAGGCCCGGCGTCTCCTCTTCGAGACCCTGCCGGAGTTTGCCGTCGCCGAGTCCCTCGAGCCGCTCCACCGGGCCTTCGCCGGGGAGATCGAGGTGGCCCTGGGTCTCGAATCGACCGACCCGACCGTCCTCGGTCGGTACATCCACAAGAACGCCCCGCCCTCGGAGTACCTGGCGGCAGGAGACCGCGTACGGGCGCTCGGGCTGCGGGCCAAGGCCTACCTGCTCCTCAAACCGCCCTACCTGACCGAGTCCGAATCGATCCGCGATGTGGTCCGTTCGGTCGGGGACGCCGCGCCCCACTTCGACGCCCTCTCGGTGAATCCGGTCCACATCCAGAACGGGACGGTGGTGGAGTGGCTCTTCCGTCGGGGTCGATATCGGCCCCCGTGGCTCTGGTCCGTGGTGGAGGCGCTCCAGGAGGGGGCGACCCTCCGAGGCACGAGCCGGCTCGTGTCGTTCCCCACCGCCGGCGGCCTCGCCCGCGGACCGCACAACTGTGGGAAGTGCGACGCGCGGGTGCTCGAGGCGATCGAGACCTCCTCCCTCGCCCAGGAGTTCGGCCCGCTCGATGACCTCGCCTGCACCTGCCGCGAGGAATGGCAGGCGGCTCGCGCGCTCGAGCCCCTCGGGGTCGAAGCGTGATCGACCTCGTCCCCCACCTTCCCCCGCATGCCGAGTCAACCATCCGCCAGTTCCTGAGCGCGCACGCCCTGCCGCCGGCGGGCGAGGGCGTGGTCGTCGGACTCTCGGGAGGCATCGACAGTGCGCTGTGCGCCCGACTCGCGGCCGACGCCCTCGGGCCCGAGCGCGTCCTCGGCGTACTGCTGCCGGCCGACGGGTTTCCCGAGGAGCTGCGCGCCGAGACCGTCCGCTACGCGGAACGCCTCGGGATCGCCCACCGCACGGTGTCCCTCGCCGGACTTGTCGAGGCGTTTCGGACGACCCTTCCGGACGAGACGGACCGCATCACGGCGGGGAACACGGTCGCTCGGTTCCGCATGACGGTCCTCTACGCGCTCGCCCGGGACTGCGGCCGGCTGGTGATGGGTACCGGGAACAAGTCAGAACTCCTCCAGGGATACTTCACGAAGTACGGGGACGGCGGGGTCGACCTCCTTCCGATCGGCGACCTGTACAAGACGCAGGTCCGCGCCCTCTCCAAGCAGCTCGGCCTGCCGCAGGAGATCCTCGACCGGCCGCCCTCCGCCGGTTTCTGGGAGGGCCAGACGGACGAGGAGGAGCTCGGGATCACGTATGCGGACCTCGACCGGGTCCTGTTCGGGGTGGAGCAGCTCTGCCGCCCGGAGGAGATCCACGAGCGCACGGGGATCCCGATGGACACCGTGCATCGGATCACCG
>JBEKJG010000053.1:0-5951 GCA_050011355.1 Thermoplasmata archaeon
CCGTACGACGTCGTGGTCGACGGTACCGACAACTTCCCGACCCGGTACCTCGTGAACGATGCGTGCGTCCTGCTCGGGAAGCCCAACGTCTACGGGTCGATCTACCGGTTCGAGGGGCAGGCGAGCGTGTTCGACGCCCGCCACGGGCCCTGCTACCGGTGTCTGTTCCCCGAACCTCCGCCCCCGGACCTCGTTCCGTCCTGCTCGGAGGCGGGAGTGCTGGGCCTCCTCCCCGGTCTCATCGGGACCATCCAGGCGACCGAGACGGTCAAGCTGATCCTCGGAATTGGGGAGACCCTCGTAGGTCGGCTCCTGCTGTTCGATGCGCTCGAGATGCGCTTCCGGGAGGTCGCTCTTCAGAAGAATCCGGGGTGCGCCCTCTGCTCCGCCCATCCCACCCAGAGAGGTCTCATCGATTACGACCAGTTCTGCGGTGTGCCGGCAAGCCCCGATGTGCCTACCGGAGGCAAGGTACCGGAGATCACCCCCGAGGCGCTCGAGTCGGAACTCACGTCGGACCATCCACCGCTCCTCATCGACGTCCGCGACCCGGGGGAGTGGGAGGTCTCCCGCATCAAGGGCGCCGTACTGATTCCGCGCGAGATGCTTCCCGAGCGGGTCGACGAGCTGACGCACGCCCAGGAGATCGTCCTGTACTGCCGGACCGGCAAGCGGTCGGCCCTCGCGACGCAGCTCCTCCTGGACCTCGGGTTCACCCACGTCAAGAGCCTGGCCGGCGGAATCAACGCCTGGGCGGACAAGGTCGATCGATCCCTCGCAAAGTACTGAGGGATAGTCCCGCAGCTCGCGGCGAAGACGCCGGGCCCGGCGGAGATTCCGTCGCCTAGTTCGTCGGGGGCCATTTGGGCGGCGGCTTCGCCTTTCCGTCCAGGCTCGCGAGAGGATGTTCACCGAGCAGGTCGTCCAAGCGGTATCCGTCGAGAGATCCCTCGTACTCCCGCAGGAGGGTCGCGATCATCTGGGCCGCTTCGACGGGGTACCGTCCCACCGCGGTCTCGGCGGCCAGGACGAGGCCGTTGGCTCCGTCGAGGAGGGTGTTGATCACGTCGTTCACCTCGGCCCGGGTCGGGGCCCGCCGTCGGACCATCGACTCGAGCAGGTTCGTCGCCACGTAGACCGGGACGCGGAGCTCGTTCGCCTTCCGGATGATCGCCTTTTGGAGCAGCGGGATCGCCTCGAGCCGAACCTCCCGGGAGAGGTCGCCCCGGTCGATCAGGATCGCGTCGGCGGACCTCGCGATCTCATCCAGGTTCCGGACCCCCTTCCGACTCTCGACCTTCGCGATGATGGTGTCCTTCGGACCGACCATCGCTCGGAGTTGGGCCACGGCGGCGGCATCGTTGCAGAAGGAGAGGTCGAACTCGTGGATACCGAACTGTCCGGCGATCCGGATCGCCGCCAGGTCCTTCGTGGAGAACGTCGGAAGTTGGGGGGAGGGGAACGCCGTGACCGCCTTGCGCGAGCCGATCTCCCCCCCGCTGGCTACCGTCGCGTCGGCGCTCCCGTCCCGAATCCGGTCGATGCGGAGGAGTACCGAATCGAAGTCGATGCTCATCCAGGAGGCGGGCGCCAGACGTTGCAACGAATCCCCGGGGGTGATCGGGATGGTCGCGGCGTCCCCGCGGACCGCGTCGGGCACCAATCGAACGTGCTGGCCCTCCTGGACCGAGACCGCGTCGTTCATCCGACCGGTCCGCATCTGAGCCCCCTCCGTATCGATGCACACCGGAACCTTCGTGCTGGATTGGATGAGTCGGATGACTCCCTCCAGGTCGACCAGGTCGGTGTGCGAGAGATTGATCCGGAAGCGGCTCGCTCCTACCTCCGTGAGCTGGGCGATCACTCGCTCGCTCAGGGAGCTCGGCCCCAGGGTGCAAATCAGCGCCTTTCCCACGGCCAAGGTTACCTCTGTGTGTACGGGACGTTCCCGGATCCCTGCGTCTCCCGCGATTGGACAGGGGAAACCGGACACCTCCCGGCGAGCCTGCCGATAAGTCTTGCGACCTGAGGACGACGGACGCAAATCCGGCAAGGAGCCGGCCAGATTGTGCACGGATTCGGACCATGGGCCGGTCTATCGTCCGGGATCAGCGGAGCGATGGCTGGGTCTGGTCGAAGTTCGCGAACAGTCCGCACGAGGTGGCCCTCGCTCCGGCGTAAGCCCACTGTGAGTGGACCGACCCTGCGGCTTCGAAACCGGCTAGTGGCGCGCGACAACCTACTCGCGGGGTTGGACCAGACCCTCGCCGTTCCATAGTTTCATAACCCACCTCGCAGTCTCGCGGCCGCAGTGCGGCGACGCTCCTCCCGTTCGGCACCGATCCTGGGTGGTGCGCTCGCCATCCTTGCGCTGGTCCTTCTGCTCGGCCCCCTGGCGCCGAGTCATGGCGCCGGATCCGGAGCGCCGAGCGGATTCTCGGCGGCGTCCAATCAACCGGCCGACTCTGCCTTCACAGCTCGAGTGACCTTCCAGGGCACAGGAGTCGCGAACCACACCTCGACCGCCAACCCCATCGCGGCCTCGTTCGGGAACGTGTTCACGACCGTCTTCAACTGGTCGACTCCGTCCGCCACCCTCGTGACCAAGGGCGAGTTGATCGTCTTCTTCCTCGGCGCGGTCATCGGGGTCTCCTCCACCTCGATCTCCGGGGCGGTACCTCGATTGAGCGGGACGATCAATCTCAGCTCGGACCTCCGGTCCGACCAGTACCTGTTCGAGGGAGTCTACCAGGTGCAGGCCTCGCTCTTCGACCTCGGCCACGCGATCTGGAACACGACCTTCTACGTCTGGATCCAGGCGCCCGGCCACATCACGATCATCAACATCGCGCTCGTCATCATCGGGTTTTTCGAGATCTATCAGATCGCCGCCCTCGGGAGCGTTCGAGTCGCTCGGAAGCAAATGGGGATCGAAACCCCACCGAAACGGGAGGACACGTAGGATGGCGGGGGGCGTCTCCGGAGCCACGAGCGGCGGGATCCTGGGGCTGGTGCTCGTCCTCCTCGCCCAGCAGTTTGGGTACGTGGTCTTCGATACGCTGGAGCAGACGCTCATCCTCCTGATCCTCGTGATCTTCCTCTTCGCCGTCGTCTTCGGGATCCTGGGGCGCATCCTGAAGGCCTCCGCGATCCGCCGGGCCAAGGCGAGCGTAAGCCCTCCCACCGGCGCTCCCTCCGCCTCGGGCTCCCCTCCCGGAACGGCTCCTCCCGAGGGGGGCGAGGCTCCGGCCTCCGTGCCGCCGCCTTCCGACCCGGGCCCACCGCCCACGCCCTAGAACGTCGAAGCCGCCCGCGGAGTCTCTTTCGAGGGGTCTCCGACGTCGACCTCGAGCGGGCCCGTAAAGGAACGGACCCGGCGGGAAAGTTCACGGGCGAACCCCGCGGGGTCGGCCGGGGAAATGAACAACGGGTAATCCCCCGGGGAAACGAGGAGCCCGAAGGTGTCGGTGTAGAGGGCATCGAACGTGCCGACCCGGGGGCTCCACATGCGGCCTCGCCATCCCCACGAGCCGAAGAACCCCACGGGGCTCAGGTCCCGAATGCTCGAGTACTCGATCTGTCGGACCTCCTCGAGCGCGAGCCTCCGACCTCCGAGGATCCGCCGGGCGTAGAGGTAGGAGTCGTCGATCATGTACCCGGTGGAGAGGTACCGGGCGAGCAGGAGGACGACCAGGGCGATGAGGGCGTACGGGACCCAGTACTGGCCGGAGGGGTCGCGCACGATGATCAAGATGATGATGATGAGGACCACGTACGCGCCGATGTTCCAGGGGGAGATCTTTCCCCGTTCGTGGTACCGCCCGCGACCGTCGATGTAACCGGTGCGGTGCGGGGGGGCGCCGGCCGGCCCGGTCGAACCCGGTGCTCCGCTCACCCTCGACCACTACGGAGGCCGTTCATATGGGCTTGCGGTCCCCGACCCTACCGACCGATCAGGTAGTAGTACAGGTAAGCGGAGAACGAGACCGCGACGAACAGGGCCACCAGGAGCACGACGACCCGGAGCCAGGTCGAACCGTTGTCCCGGGGATGCCGGAATCCCATTCGGGGTTCGGGCGGAGGCGCGGGCCGAGGTTCGCCCCCCGAAGGACCGGTGGAGGGAGTCCCCGGGTTCTCCGTGCCGCACCGAATGCAAAGTTGTCCGCCGGCGGTGAGTGGGGCGCCGCAACTGACGCATCTCGCGGCCGCCATCGGTCTTCGCCCTCGGGGTCCTGCAGGAACCCCGCGGAGATGAACCATTCGGGGGGGCGAAGCCGTGCCGGGGGACCTCCGGATACCGATCTCGCGTCCATCCAAACATACATCTTGGATGGGTCGATTGATTTTCGAGCGTGAGCTCCCGCCCCGGCTACGGAACAGGGCCTTCCCGCACCGCCCTCGCGGTCGGACTCGGAATACTGTTGGGGCTCGGAGGAGTCGGGCTCGCCATCAACTTCAGCGCCCGCGACCCCGCACCTCCGCCCCCGACGTGCCTAGGGAGCGACTCCGGGGTCGCCGACCGGTCCGCGCCGCACGGCGCATTCGTCCTCGACCCTCCGAACGGGCCGCACAACGCCTATTACTCCGACGTTCAGTCCTACCTCCTCCGCAATCCCGCGGTCTGCGGGGCCGATTACTGGGTCGCCTGGTCGAGCGTCACGAACGGGACGGCCGGCCACTTGACCTACAACTTCAGTGCGGTCGATGCCCACGCGGCATCCTGGATCGCCGCGGGGAAGGAAGTGAACCTCGTGTTCCAGATCTTTTCTGGCCCCTCGGACTATGTGCCGGGCTCCCTCCTCTCCGAGATCCCCACGGTCCAGTGCGGGAACTCGGCCGTCACTCCCGTCGAATGGAACGGCACGTTCGAGACGGCCTACCGGGGGTTCATCGCGACGGCGGTCCATCATTTCGAAACCGAGCCCGGGTTCGGCTACCTTCGGTTCGACCTCGGGGTGCCCGGGGAGCTCGCGCCCGTCTCGGACATCGACGCGCCCGGTTGCCAGTCGGAGCTCGCCTCCGACGGCTTCTCGCTCGCGTCGTGGGCGAACTACCTGGACGGGATGCTCTCGTTCGAGCACAGCCTGGATCCGACGATCCAGCTGCTCGTCCCGATCAGCCCCGTGTTCCCGGGTGAGGGAGATAACATCTCCGCGACCGTCTCGAAGCTCGCCGCCTCCGACGGGATCGGCCTCGGGACCGAGGGGTTGAGGATGAACGAGTCCGCGGCCGCCGACCCCGACGGAGTCGGATGCCGGGAGGACGTCTGGTGTCAGCAATTCTCGATGTACCAAGGTGAGGTCCCGCTCCAAGTGCAAACCACCGCCGCCAGCTCACCCAACGGCTCGGGGCCGGTCGGTTCGTTGCCGTCGCTCCTCACGGTGGGGCTGACGGTGCACGCGCAGATATTCGAACTGTACCTGGACGACTGGCTGACGGCGTTCGACCCCAACTACCCACCCTACGCGGAATACCATGTGCAGTACGCCGCGGCGCTCAACAGCCTGGCCTCGGTGGTCGGGACGTATTGAATCGATACCGGGTTCTCGCGTGGCCCGGCCGGGGGGGGCTCCGACCCGCTCCAGTACCGAATCTCACGGCGGACCCACGTCCCGAGCGAGGAAGGAGATTCTCGACCCGGCGGTGCACGGGAGCGCGCCCGAAGAAAGTTCAAGAAGGAGAACCGGTTGGCGTTCTCCATGCCCCTATACATGGACACCCACCGCAAGGTGAAGGGCGTCACCGCCGCGGCCGTTGCCGAAGCCCACGCGAAGGACCTCAAGGTGCAGGGCAAGCACGGCGTGAACTACCGTAGCTACTGGGTGGACGAGAAATCAGAAACCATCTTCTGTCTGGTCGAAGCCCCCAGTCCGGAGGCCGCCGCCCGGGTCCACAAGGAGGCCCATGGCCTCGTCGCCGACGAGATCCATGAGGTCCACCAGGGCTGAGGG
>JBEKJG010000054.1:0-5120 GCA_050011355.1 Thermoplasmata archaeon
TTCCCTTGTCGAAGGTGGGTGACCCCCACACGCTCGCGCCCCGGTAGCCCATGTCTCCGACGGTCGTGTTGAAGAAGGCGACGATCTTGTGAGTGACGAGAGAGATCTGGAAAAGTCCACCCCAGACCAGCGGGCGGTCGCACATACTCGAATTCCCCACATACGCGTAACCGTCCGCGATCAGTGGACTCGCCCAGTTGTATCCGCCCTGGCTCACGTTTCCGGTGGCGACATCCCACGCGATCTTTCCCGTACTCTCGTTGAGGGCATACCAACCCGTGGTGCCATTCGTCTCGTCCCCCGTGATGTTACCACCCCCCACGTAAACCATGCCGCCAGAAACCGTGGCGGACGACGTGACCCCTGCGGAAGTGGCTCCCGCACAACTAAGGTCGTCCACTTGGCCCACATACGTCTTCCAGACCTGGCTGCCCGTGGTGGCGTTAACGGCGTACTCGTATCCGTTGTACGAGCCCACGTAGACCGTGTTGTTCGTCATGACCGGCTCGGCGTCCAAGAACCCCCCCATCTTGTCGTACCAAATTTCCGTTAGTTGCGAAGCATCCGCGGACGACAGCGTGGTTTGGGATGACGGGCTGGCGGAGTCGCGTGTGACCTCGCCGAGGTAAGTGGGCCACGCGCTCGCATCCGTGCGGAATGTGATCCGTTCGGTCAGATTCAACCCCTTGACAGTGATCGCGCCGGAGGCCGGCGACGCAACGAAACCACTGACCCCTCCAATCGAGAACGAATAGGTTCCGTTTGGTTCGGAGAAACCGATCGACGTAGTTGTTGACGAGTTCGACGTGCCCGCCAGTTCCATGTTCCACGCATGGGCCGCCGACAATCCGGTCTCTGAGAACGATACGGGCCAAAGTGTCGGAGAACCTATGCCGTGCAGCGAGAGACCGTCGGCCATCCAGAAGGTGCTCGCCTGGTTCGCCGAGGCATTAATCCAAGCGTTCCCGGTCCCACTTGAGACGAAGGAGAAATCGGCCGCGGTGTTGTTGGCCCCCGCGACCAACGTGTGGACATCGTCCAGGGAGGTTTCGGAGCCCGATGCGGCCCAACTCCGGGTCTCATGGGCTGCGACCACGCCAAGGACAAGGTCCGACGGGCCCGCCGCGATCTCGGTGCTGGCGTCCTTCGCGCTCCCCGTCGAGGAGTAGTTGGCCGGCGTTCCGAGGTGATCTAGTCGCGCCGGACTGATTCCGCGGACCACTGCGATGTCGGCGGCTGCAGAGAAGGTGGAGGTACCCGAGATCGCTACCGTGACCGTGTCGTGCGCATCCTCAGTGACGTTGAACGCCACTAGGATCTGCAGCGAGAGGTACCCTGGGGGAGAGTCTTGGCTCTTGTTCACCAGGCCAGTGAAGTGGTCGTGTGCCGAGTCGGTAAGCGTCACCGTGTTGCGGCCGTAGACGCTGAGGAGGACGACGATCGCGTCACCGGCGTGATCTCCAAAAGGGGCGGACGTGCCCGCCGACCCCTTAATGGAAAGGCCCAGGTGGACGGCAACAGTGGGTGAAGCGGACACGGAGGGGACCAGGCCGGAACTCGGCAACTCGTGTGGGACTGGTTGGCTGTTGACGTCCGTCGGGGCGACAAAGAGGAAAACGAGTATTCCGACGACGAGAACGATCAAGAAGCGAAGCGGCGGAGGCCGGAGGCTCGAATAGAGGGTCCGGTTGACCGGCAACTGATCTCACACTCTGCCGCAAGGCGAAAGGACAAATGTAGCGTGGATAAGGCATCCACCAACCTCTCTTCTGAAGGATTCCGGGGTGCGATATCGGCAACGGACTCGGTCGTGCGCCTCGAGAATCGGGTCTGCGACAGTACGAAGGCCGGACCTGAGGTTTGGGCGGGGGGCGAATCCTAATCCGGGGCCCCAGGTCAAGGAATGCCCCTTAGCCAGCGATGGAGGCATCAAGGCGTGATATTTTCGCTCGGGGGAACGCGTCATTCCTTCGGTGGGTCCCCCCACGCTCCTCGACCACCTGGAGAAAGATCGGGGATACCACGGAGAGGAGCTCGCCTCTCGGAGCCCCTAGGAATAGCGCGGTGGGAAGCGCTGCGGATCGGGCACCGAAAACACCCCCTGGCCACAAGATGGGGGCGAGGGGCGCGGCGACCCGTCCTGAGAAACCGAACGCGTAGGTGCCGTTGCACCCTGCGTAGATCCGTCCATCCGCGATCGAGGGTGCGGAAGAGAAGATGTGCGTGCAGTTCCAGCTCCAGAGGAGCGTGCCCCGCGACGCGTTGAGCACCTCCAGGGTGTACCCCGCGGTGACGGCGAGGATCCCGTTGGCATAGGCCGGTGCGGCGTAGACGTCGCCCGGCATCCCGCGCTGCCACTTGAACGTCCCGTTGTTCGGGTAGATCGCCTCGACCGCCCCCGTGTAGTTCACCCCACCGACACGGGTGGGGCCGTTGCCGTCGTAGAGCAGGCCGGCGGCCCACGCCAGCGGCGCGACGTTCTGCGGGTTGTGGAGGTTGGTGATGTCGTCCTCCCAGATCGGTCCCGCGGTGAGGTCCTTCGCGTCGAGCGCGTACGTGTATCCGTTCTTGTTCTCGGCGACCACGATGGGGGTTCCGTTGGAGAGATGGAAGTAGTCCGGAGTGGTTCCGAAATCCGAGTCGTAGATCGCCTGATTCGCAGGGACCTGCCAGACTCCCAGCGGCGCGAGCGTGGTCGCATTCACGGCGACGACCCCTTCGGAGTAGAGCGAAGTGGCCCCGTGGAGCGGATTACCCGTGGTGAAGAACACGGTGTTGTTGCCCGCGTCGTACGTCGGGGAGCCCCAGACGCTGGCCCCGATCTCGTTGCCATCCCCCACGGTGGTGTTGAAGAAATTGACGATCTTGTGCGTCGTCAGGTTGACCTGGTATACGCCGCCCCAGACGAGCGGCTCGTCGCACATGCTGGCGTTCCCGACATAGGCGTACCCGTCCGCCAGGAGAGGGCTCGCCCAGTTGTACCCTCCCAGGTTGATCCGACCGATCGGCACGCTCCATTCGATGGCCCCGGTGGTGGCGTTGAGCGCGTACCATCCCGTGGTCCCGTTGACGAGGTCCCCCGTGATGTTCCCTCCCCCCGCGTAGACGGTTCCTCCGGTAACTGTCGCGGACGAGGTGAGGCCGGCTCCGGTGCCCCCGGCGCAGTTCGGCGAGTCCACTTGGCCGATGTAGGTCTTCCAGATCCGATTGCCGGTGGAAGCGTTGATCGCGTACTCGTTCCCGTTGTACGCCCCGACGTAGACGACCCCCTTCGATTCCACGGGCTCGGACTGGATGTACCCGTTGGCCAACCTCCAAAGTTCGGTCAGGTTCGTGGCGTTCGCGGAGGAGAGCGTGGTCTCCTGATAGTTGGCCGAATTGCGAGTGATGTCGCCGAGGTAGGTCGGCCAGTCATCGGAATCGTATCGGAACGCGATCTTCACGGTGTGGGACGACCCGCTGATGGTGACCGTACCGTTGCCCGGCGCGGAGGTGAATCCGCTCACTTCCCCCACCGTATACCGATAGGTCCCGTTCAGGACCGAGAAGGCGAGGCTCGTGGTCGTCGAGTCGTTGACCACGCCGCCGAGCGTCACGTACCAGGCGTGGGTCCAGGAGAGGCCGGTCTCCGAGAAGGTCACGGTCGAATACGGGGTATGGGAGGCCACTGGCGCCAGGGCGACCGAGTCGGCCATCCAGTACGTCGTGGCCTGAGTGGTCGTGGCGTTGAGCCATGCGTTTCCCGCCGCGGATACATCCTGGGAGTAGTCCGCACCGGTCATCGGCGCTCCCGTGGTCGAGGCGTGCACATCGTTCAGCAGCGTGTCGCCCCCCGAGGCGTTCCAGTTTCGGGTTTCGTGGGCTCCGACCGCGCCGAGGACGAGCTCCGAGCCCGTGGTGGAGACGACCGTGCTCGCGAGTTCCGAGTTCTTTGTAGTCGAGTAGCTCGAGGGAGTCCCGAGAGTGATGACCGGGAGGGCCCCCACCCCGCTTACGACCACGAGGTCTGCGGCCGCGCTGTCGAGCGATGTTCCGGTCAGCGTCACGGTGAACGTGTTGGAGGGTCGAGCCGAGACGTTGTCGGCGGCGAAGATCCAGAGCGAGTTGTACCCGAGGGGGGTATCCTGCGTGCGGTTCTCGAGGTTCGTGAACGCGTCGTGGGAGGCATCCGTCACTCCTACCGTGTTCTGACCGTAGACGCTCACGAAGACGATGATAGCGTTCCCCGCGTCGGAGGTGAACGAGCTGGACGTCGCGCTGGCCGAGCTCACCACCAGCCCGCGCTCCGAGACGAGGGAGGGGAAAGACGCGAGGTACGGCTCAACACCGGAACTGGAGAGCGGGTGAGCGGTCGAAGTCGGGGACGCTGCGGTCGGGGCGACGAAGAGTGAGACCAGGATTGCCACGCCGGCGACGGCGAGGACGTGGAGTAACTGGGAACGGCGGCGACCCGGTCTGGTTTCCCTGCGGCTCATACGACTCTGTGGGCGCGGCCTAGGGCGCCGTATAACTGGTCGCCTTAAGCATGCGCTCCGGTCACGGTCCGGAATTCCGTTTCGATACCGTGGCGCCCGACCGGACGCGTTTCACCTCGAAGGATCTCATCCGGAGTCCGGTCGGTGGGCGGGGGCGCGTCTCAAGTTGGAACTGGATCGGTGACACCTCCGGTGACCTGGCCTGGCGACCTTGCCTCCGCCGGACCGCTGGATGGAGGCCGTCCGCCTCGGAACCACCGTAGCCTACGACGATGGTCGGGTCGCTTGCTCTTCCGACGGAGGGTGGCGCGAGTCGGGCTTCGCACTGCCGTCGATGGGGACACGTCCCTATGTTCGCGGGTCGGGGATTGGACACGGAGCTCGTCCCGGATTCCAATCCGGTGCTCCCGATGGGAGACTCTCGATCGGGGTGGGTACGGCAGGACCAGGGGGTGACGTCGCTCCCGCACCCCTCCCTCCGCGTCGGGGCAGGGTAGGCAGGTGGGCGAACTTCTCGTGGCGACGGGGTCCCAGAACTTCCTGGGCGAAAAAGACGGTAATGGTCCCGACCACCGTGATCGCCGCCGCGATCCAGAAAGCGTACTGGAACGCGAGGTGCAACGGGAAACCGGTGGCCAGTCCGCT
>JBEKJG010000055.1:0-4889 GCA_050011355.1 Thermoplasmata archaeon
CTCAACGTCTTGTCGAGCGTCTTGTAGCGACCCCGGACGAAGTAGAACAGAGTTTCGCGAGGGGTGGCGATCCCCTGCGCACGGATCGCACGTTCTGCGGAAATCTCTTCGACCTTAGATTCCGGCAGCATCTCCCGCTTCGCCCAATTCGGCAGGAAGTCCCTGGAGAGTCCCCACAGATTCTGATTCCCTTCATGCCCGACCACCATCACCTCCCCACTCATGGTGAGATGCCACAGCATGTGCGAAACGTCGCTCGTCGGTGCCCACTCGCCAGCCTCCCTCTTGGTCGGAGTATGCTCGGTGAACCTTCCTAACGTGAGGGGCCCCTTCCGCAGCTCCTTGAGCATTCGTTGCTTCAGCTTCGAGTGGTCCCTGAGAAATTTCGCGGCGCGGATCCCGTGGCTCCCCCACGATGGGGACATGGATTCCGGGTAGCGTCGCATTAACGAGTAGTAGAGGGGGTAATCCTCGGTGAGCACCAGGGACGCGATCGGGGTCCAATGCTCGAACACCTTCTTTTCTTCCCAGAGAAGTCCCTCGAGAATCGCCGGGTCGAAGTTCCCCAAGCGGCTGCGAAGGGACAGAAGGTGGGAGGGCGCAACGACGGAGATGGGGTCCCATTGGACATACCCCAGGTCCCGGACGAGGTCCACGATCGATTCTGCAGAGACCCGGGCCGGTGGCTTCCCGGCAAGGTGCTGCTTGACGACTACAAGTCGACGAGCCGCCTCTAGAGACGTCGTGACCGGGTTTCCATCCATTTCCGGCCCCGGAACCGGCCGCGAGGTTTAGAGGTTTTACACGCCGGCAGGACCGTTACCGGCTGCCCCCAACAGTTCGGGGGTTCCGGTGGCCTTCGGTCTATCGAAACGGCGCGAGAGATCGCCTCGCGAGAGTGATGGAGTTTGCAGCTACAGGCAATCTTCTCCGTGAACTTCACTCGACGTTTGGACGCCCTGGCCTCGACTGCAATGTGGATGCGACTCGGTGGAGTTGAGCGGAAGTTTGGTCCCTCCAACCCTTTAACATGCTTCCCACGGTACCGACCGAGCCAAGCGGTACGGTCGCATGTTCGTTTCAGCAATTCCGTCGAACAAACTGACCCGAACCGGCATTGCAGTAGCGGCGTGCCTCCTCATGGTCACTTCCGGCATGGGACTGTTGGTCGACGGATCATCGGACCACCCTCACGCACCCCGCGTGACTACCGGTGAGGGAAAACCAGACTCGTCCGGTTCGATGGGCCTGAACACACCATCGAGGGTACAGGAGGACCGGGGGCCCCCCGCATCGTTCTTCTCTTCCCCTCTGGATCGATCCACTCGGGCGGCCCCATCACTCGCAAGCCCGGTTGTGAACGACACACTGGTCCTGGCCAACGACTCGAACGTCCCGGGCAACTTCCTGGCCGAGAACGGACAGGAACCCGGGGCTACCACCTACGACAGCGCGAAAAGCGAGATTTTCGTCGCGGAGGACTCGACAGAAGCCGTAGCGGTCTACAATGATACCACCAATCAGAAGGTCGCGTGGATACCCCTAGATGGAAACCCCAATGCCCTCGCCTACGACAGTGGCAAGGGGGAGATCTTCGTCGTAGTATACGGTCTCGTACCCGGCGTTACCGTGATCAACGACACAAACAATTCGGTAGTGGCCAGCATTCCGGTGGCTGGAACCCCCGACGAACTTGCCTACGATAGCGCCCAGAGCGAAATTTACGTCACGAGCATTGAATCGGACGACGTGAGCGTGATCAACGACACGAACAACACGGTCGTCACGACAATCGCCATCGGTGGGAGCTCGGAGGGAATCGCCTACGATAGTGGTGAGGACGAGATTTGGGTGGCCGGCGGATCGGGCGCAGGCGCCGTCCAAGTGATCGCCGCCCGGCTGAACACGGTGATCCATACCGTCAGCCTTCTGGCCTACGGAGGTCCGGGGGCGCTCGCATATGTTAGCGCCTACGACGAGATCGCGGTATCGATCGGGTACGTCACCGGCCTGAATGGACTGGGAGTTGTGGTACTGATCGAGGATTCGAACTTTACCCAAATGGCGGCGGATGTCGTTGGAGCTGGACCGGCCTCGCTCCTCTATGACCCCGATGCGATCGCCCTCGTCGTACTGAACATCGTGTCCGACAACCTCACGGTCATTTCGGCAATCTCCGACAAAGTGGGCCGCTCGGTCCCCCTCGGGCCCCAATCCGAGCATCTGATCGACGACAGCGGGAAAGCGGAACTGTTCGTCTGCGTCGACGGCGCCGACGGAATCTCCATACTTTCGGACTCCACCTTCCGCGCCATCGCGAACCTCACTTCCGGCGCCAGCCCGTGGGCCGTCGTGTACGACAGCGGCCGGGGGGAATTCTTTGTCTCCGACGATAACCAGGACAACGTGACCGTGATCTCCGCGGCCACCCGCACCATCGTGGCGACCATTCCGGTCGGCGGGACCCCCCTCTCCTTGGTCTACGACAGCGGTAAGGGCGAGGTGTTGGTGGTCGTTTGGGTTTACCCCGTGGATAACATTTCAGTGATTTCGGATGCGACCGACACCGTGGTGAGAACGATTCCGGTGGACCAGGTTGTCGGAGACTTCGCGTACGATAGCGTTGCCGGAGAGATATTCGCCTCCGACCCTAATCTGAACGAGGTAACCGTCATCTCGGACGCGACCGATGCGGTGGTAGGGACCCTTCCCGTAGGTGACGCACCGTTAGCGGTCGCCTTCGACAGCGGGACCTCCCAATTGTTTGTGGCGAACTTGGACGGACATAATGTGACCGCCTTCTCGACCCTCAACGACACCGTCACAGGAAACATCTCGGTGCCGGGGCCCATTGGCCTTGCGTACGACGCCTCCTCGAGCGAGGTCTTCGTCGAGAGCATCTACTCGGGGAACGTGACCGTCATCGCGGACTCGAACGATACGGCCGTCGCCACCATCCCCGGGGCGGGAGGGCCACAGTACCGGGGTGGAAGCACGCCCATGGTCTACGAGGCCGGAACGGACGAGGTCTTTGCCACGGCCGGGGGGAACGGCAACGTGACGGTAATCTCCGGTACGACCCATTCGATTCTGGAACAGGTCGAGGTGGGCCAGGACCCCACTGGAATCGCCTACGATCCTGCGCTGGGGACCACTGGGGTGACCAACTACCTGCAGGGGACGGTCTCCTTCCTGTACCAGAAGATCCCGCCTCCGACCTACCCGGTGACGTTTTCGGAGACCGGACTCCCGACCCGCGATTCCTGGACGGTCACGGTGGCGGGGGGGCTGCCACTCAGTTCAACGGGGACTACGATCTCGACCGATGAGCCGAACGGGAGTTACCCCTACACCGTCGGGACGGTCGAGGGGTACACGGTGACCCCCACTGCAGGTAGCGTGAACGTTTCTGGCGGAAGTGAGAGCGTTAACGTGTCCTTCTTTCCGATACCGGTTGCAGGTCGTTATCCCGTCACGTTCGCAGAGTCGGGCCTGCCGGTCGGCACCCAATGGGGGGTCACGTTGAACGGGTCGCTCCTCACTTCCGCGACTCCGACCATCAACTTCACCGAACGCAACGGTACGCTGCCTTTTCGGGTGCAGGTCGTGCCCGAATACTCGGCTACTCCGGCCAGCGGAAGCGTGACCGTGAGCGGGACCGCGGCTTCCCTCACCATCACCTTCACGTCGGTCTCGACGGGGCCCACGAACGGTACAGGTTCCCGATCGAGCGCGGGTCTTCCGGAGAGTGAAGTGTACGTGCTGGTCGGAGCGGTTGTCCTAGCCGTGATCTTGGGACTTGTCGTCGTGGTCCTTCAACGGCGGCGCAGAAAGGGTCCGCCCACTGAGACTGTCGCTCCTCCCGGGACGGCAGTGCCTCCGGGCCCGCCCGTCAACCCCCGCTAGGTGGCTCGTCGGGTGGGTGCAAGGCTACTTGTGCTCACGTAGGAGGTTCACCTCGCCGGACGGGCTCGGCTATCCGGTCGAACCGGGGCTCCCACCCCCCTGAAATATGGGTGGGCGTAATCACCGGTGAAGGCGAGGCTAACCATCGTGCGGGATGCACTTGGAAATTGGAGCATTGCCTGCGTCGCAGTGTGCGTCCTTCTCTCCGCGATTGGAGGATCGATGCACCCGGTCGGATCGCTCGAAGGGAGAGCTGGAGCGGGCGAAAATCCGGACCCAGCTCATTTCGGCACACTTCCGGCCAGGGCGACGCTTCCTTCCGGCCACGCCGGCCGGCCGAATCTCGAAGAATCGAGAGGTAGCCCTTCGGGCGACCACTCTCTCCGCTCGATGCCGGGAGGGGCGGCCATGACGGTGAACGTCACTGAGCAGACTCTCAGCCTGCTCAATGACACGCTCTACCCCGGGAACACCCCGGCGGTTCGGGTCGGGGGAGTCACCCAGATGGTGTTCGACCCCGTGCTGAACCGATTCTTTGTCGAGGGAGTCTACTCGAACTCGCTGGCATCCATCAACGCGACGAGCAACGCGCCTATCGGGGGGTTCACGCCAGGGCCCTATCCCCAGGGGTTCGCGGTCAATCCGACCTCAGACCTGGTATACGTAGCGGACTCGGGCTCCGACAACGTTTCGGTGGTCAACGGCTCCACCGACCAGGTCGTTACCCAGATTCCGGTTGGTGGAACTCCGTCGGGTATCGCGCTCGATCCCTCCAACAACCGACTGTTTGTCTCGGACTACTCCACTCACTCGCTCAGTGTCATCAACCTGACCACGGACAATGTCACCGCGAATCTCTCCACCGGAAGCGGACCGAACGGCGTTCTGTACCTACCGTCGAACAATGAGGTCTACGTCGCCAACTACTTCAGCGCTAATCTCAGCGTGTACAATGCGACCTCGCTCACCAATCTCAGTTCGAT
>JBEKJG010000056.1:0-4858 GCA_050011355.1 Thermoplasmata archaeon
TCGAACGGTTCAGGAGCTCCGGGCACCGTCTCGGTGGTTCCGGGCAGCACGATTTCCATCCCGGCCCTCTCGATCGAGCTTCTCACCGTCGGTCCGACCGGGTTGGCAAAGGGGTACGCACCTGGTCCCGTGGATTCGAACGGGGAGCCCCCGGCGTCCACCGTCGGGCGGGCCACACTGAACTGCGGATCGGACCCCTCGGGGGACCTGGCGCCCAGCGGCGGTCCACCCCTGCTGCCGCGTTGGTGATTTTCCCGGCCCGTCCGGCTACCTCGGCCGGGCGGTCGGACTGGGCCGAAGCCCAGTCCCTGAGGGGTTTCGGGTAAGGGGGACTTATCTTGAGCGTCTCTCCTGAGCGCGCGATGGGTGCGGAGCGCGGTGCTGGGCGACCGCCGACCCCGAGAGGTTGGATCCTCGTGGCCGTCGTGCTGGCGCTGGTCATCTCCACCTATTGCTTGGGGACATCGGAAGTCCCGACTTCAGCGCATGTAGACGTTGCCAGCCGCTCCTTGTGGACCTCGAAGGCCCCGGAGACCTCCTCTTCGATACTCCTTCACCTAGTATCGGCCCAAAACTTCTCGCCCGATCGGAACCTCTCGTCGATCTTTTTCGGCGTGAACATCGAGGCCGACCTCCCGTTCACTACGGAAGACGCGCAGTATCTGGCGGACACGAACGCGCTCACGTGGCGCTATCCGGGTGGAAACACGGCCGAGACGTACAACTACACGAGCAACACCAATCCGATCACCGGGCAATCCGAACCGAACAGCATCACCAATTTCGTGCGGCTCTGCCGGATCGACAACTGCCGGGCCATCCTTCAGCTGCCGGCGGAGATCGACAGTCCGTCCACCGACGCCGCCTACGTATCGTTCGTCGAGCGCTCCCTCCAATTCACACCGAGCGTGTGGGAATTCGGGAACGAGCCGGCCCTCTTCACCAACTTCTCCCGGCCCTGGAGCGACTGGAATACTCCCGGTGGCACGAACGCTACCCCGGAAACCTACGCGGCGATCGTCCCCTCGATCCTGTCCGCGATCCGAAACGTGGATCCCACGACCCCCGTCGACCCGCTGGCGGGGGTGGGAACGGGCGCTCACAGCGACGGTGCGTGGGTCGAGGCCGTGATGGCAGCCGCCGGGGCCCGAGCGCAGTACGTCTCCCTGCACAGCTACATCGAAACGGGTCCCGCCGGGAACAATTCCACCTTCTACGAGCCCCTCTACGGATCATCCTACTCCTTCCCCCGCCTGTTGCCCGAGATCACGGCGAACATTTCCTTGGGTTGCCCATCCTGCCGGACGACCTCGGTGATCATCTCCGAGGACGGAGCTTCCACGGGCGACGTGAACGCGCCGTACGAGAGCGGATTCCCCATGGCGATGTGGGATGCCACTCAATCGATCCAGGCGGCCAATTCCGCCCTCTCTTCCATCGATTTCTTCGCATTCCAAAGCGGAAATCCCGGTTCGTTCGAGCTCAGCTCGGGTCCGCTCGCCCCCGCGTACTTCCTGTTCAAGGACGTCACCCCGTACCTGGGTTCCACCGTGCTGAACGTCACCTTGAACGACAGCGACGGCGGTCGCGTGCAATTGGGCGGCTGGTGGGGCGCAGGCAACGTCTACTCGTTGCTCATCGTGAACCTCGACACATCGAACTCGGCCGCCCTCACGATCGCCGGCTCTGGATTCCCCACGCACGGGAACATCGAGTGGTCCCTGTGGAATGGTTCGTCCGTCGAACCTCTCGGGGGCGCGACCGATTGGCTCAACTCCACGACGGTTCCCCCCAACACGATGGAGTTGGTCTCGGTCTACCCCGCCGGTCCCGTATCACTTCCCGCCGCTCCGACCGGAGTGTTCGCTGCGTCGAGCAGCCCGACCTCGGTTCGGTTGAGCTTCTCCCATCCGCGGGGTCCCGTCGTGAACGATTCGCTGACCTATGGGACTCCGACCGTCTCGGCGCCATTCTGTGACCCCACGGGGACGATCAGTACGGACGGTTCGACCGCCGGCGCGGTCCTCTCAGGGCTTTCCCCGGTCACGGCCTACTGCTTCGGCGCCCGGGCATGGACTGCGGCCGGGCCAGGGCCCCTCTCCGCATTCGTCAACGTCACGACCGGCGAAGCCGCCCCGTCGAACGGAACGGGGAACGTGTTCGGTTCCCTCATCCCATATCTGGTGGCTGCGGGAATCGCTGGGATCGCCGTAGTGGCATTCTTTGTGGTTCGTCGACGATCGAGGGCGCAGTGAAGGAATACAGGGTCCTCCGGGAGATCGAACCCACCCAACCGGTTTCGGCCGGGGAAACCTCCCGCGAGCGCCTCGAGAAGCGCATCAACGCCCTCGCCCTAGACCGGTGGGTCGTGCACTCATTTACGGTGAGCCACGCCCCCGTCGGGGCAGGGCTCGGTTATCGCCCGGTGAACGTGGTGTACGTGGTACTGCTCGAACGGGACGTGACGGGCCATCCCCAAGAATAGGGTGCCCACCCGGTGGGGAACGGGGCCCCCACGATCGCCGGTGCTGACCCCCATTCCACTAAGCAGCTCAACTCCTCGCTGGGCGTACGTGGGATGTGCGACCTCAACGCCCGATCATTGCGCCGGCGGCGGCGGAGTTTCCGGCTGAGCCGGAACGGGCCGGTGGAGGATCGCGCCGCGACCGGTCCGCTTCCTGCGAATTCGGACCAGGACGAGGAACACCACGACGAGGATCACGACGACCAGCACCCACCACCAGGTCGAAAAGTTCGTGCTGCTCGAACCGGGGGATGCGGCGGGGGAAGCGAGGGTCCCTTCCGCGACGTACGACCAGTTGACGAAGTCCGAACCCGGTGCGTTGGGTATGCCCTCGAACTCGAAGACGAGGATGTAGAACGGGCCGACTCCCACAGAGATGCTGGGGGAGGTCCCGAGGGTGGTGCTCCCCGAACTGACCGCGAGCGTGGCGGAACCACCACTGGTCACACTGATGTTGTAACCGTACCAGGTGTTCAGCGCCGGTGACTTCACGATCGCGCTGTGCACGTTGTGGTTGAGCAGAGGGAACGCGTAATTGATCCCGTAGTACCCCGTGTTATTCGGGTCGATGTTCCCCAGGATGCCGATCCCCTCGCTTCCGTCGGCCGAGAGTATGCCCAGGGAGGCCGCATTGCCGAAGTCTGCAGAAGCGTTCACTCCGGCACTGACGTAAAATGGGGGCGAGTAAGACTGGACGGATTGCACGAAAGCGACCTGAAAGTAGCCCGTCACGTTGGAGAACTCCATTCCATTTGCTTCGCTGAACGTCAATACCGGCTGAACCAATCCCGCGGCAGGAGTCGAGACGTTCGGCCCATACTCGGTGGCCACCGCGCCGCTCGTGGTCCACAGGCTCGGATTCAGCGAAGTGTCCGCCTTGAAATTGTCGTAGAACCCCGAGGCAGCAGAATCGCGGACCAGGTCGCTCGACTGAAACCCGGCCCTGGGTGCCGAGGCGACCGAGGAGAGAGCTGGTTCGTGCGGTGACGACGGCGCGGGGGCCATCCCGGTCGGCGCGAAATGCGTCAACCCCACAGCGATGATCACGGTGACCGCGGCCATGACGGTCGAGCGTGTGAGTCCCCGTCGAGCCCCCATCTTCCCCCAACCCACCTTCCGCTCCAAGTTCCCATTCCCCCTTCCTCACCGGACCGAGTCGCGACCGGGGTCCGTCGGTTACTCGTTTTCGTAAAGTGGAATTGACTTCCCGCCGATCTCGGGGAAAATCTGGGGGGAGTTGCCTCTGGACCTTCGAAGCTCGACGTTCCTGGTGCCGCACGTAACCGGAGTATCGTAGGCAGGTGGGATTCGACTGTGCAAGGTCACTAGGAGACTTTGGGCAGGAAGAGAGCGACTCCCGCCAGCGCTTTACTTACCCAGCGATGGCGCGGCTGCGATGCCCCGTACAGCGACCCGAACCATTCGCCTGCAGGTCTTCATCCACAGGCCGCCCAAGAAGGTGTTCGAGGCGATCTCTGACCCAGACCTTCTCGCTCGCTGGTTCGTCGACACGGCGAGCCTCCCACAACGCAAGGGCGAAAGCTACACCTTTGGCTGGACGGACGGTCCGACTCATTCCGGGAAGGTACTCGATTTCGCTCGCGGGCGTTACCTAACTCTCGCCTGGACGTGGCCGGGTCGGGAGCGACTGGGATCGACCCGGCTCAGGATGTCGGTCGAGCCAAAGGCGGGGGGAACGGTGGTGAAGTTCATTCACTCGGGGTTCAAGACTCGAGGGCCATGGGTCGACCTCTACGACGGGGCCATCCGGGGATGGACGTACTTCTTGATGAACCTCAAGTCGGTTCTCGAGTTCGGCCAAGACCTGCGTTCGCCCCATGACTGGTAGTTAACCCGCTTACAATCGACCGTCCGGTACGGAGCGCTCGACGAGCTGGGCCGAGGTTTCGCACACCGAGCCCGGGTTGAGAATCCAGCCGGGGTTCTCAATTCTCCCACCCCGGGTCGCGATCGAAGGACAGGACCTTGCAGTCCAACCCACCGGGCATCGGTTCCTCCGAGTCCGATCGGAAGTACCTGAACGGGCACGGACGGAGCCACCTTCTCCGCCACGGTCGTCCTGGTTGGCAGGTGAGCGTCGTGCCCGGTAGCAGACTCCGGGCTGATCGGTAAGCTCGCAGGCTCGTCTGGGCCAGGCGTTCGTGGAGCGTACCGGGGAGACCTAGGTCTTTCTGGTGGCCATGTCGGAATAGAATTTCTTGGCGCGCCTTTCCATCTCCGCCGGCGGGACGTCCTCGCGATGGGTGGCAATGGACCACTCGTGACCGAAGGGGTCGCGGACCCGGGCGTGTCGATCTCCCCAGAACATATCCG
>JBEKJG010000057.1:0-5016 GCA_050011355.1 Thermoplasmata archaeon
CGGTCTCTGTGAAGATTCTCGCCACCGGCTCTTTCCCGGGAGGAGCGGAATCTCTCGAAGAGGGATACCAGGGAGGATGGGGAGAGACCTTCGATATGCTGCAGATGGAGCTGCGCTAGGCCTCTCGTACCCGTCCCACCAAGGACGGACGCCCCTCCTCGAGGCGAGCCCCCCACCCGGCTGAAGAGCACGGGCGGGCGGTCCAGGGCCGCATCGACCTCGCCGTGGCGTCATCCACCCCCCGCGGGACGGGATGGGAAAGGTCGGGTACGGCCCACGACTCGCTCACGGCCGGTGACAGCGCGTACTCGGGAGGTCCTCGGGCTGTCCTCGTACCTTAAGCAACTCGCGCAGGTTCTGCGAACCATGGCCGAGAGGAAGAGCGCGAAGAAGGTTGCCCGGAACTCCGCGGGTGGATTCACGGAGGAGGAGCGGGCCGCGATGAAGGAGCGCGCGCGAGAGCTCAGAGCCCGCCCGCGGTCGGGCAAGCCCAGCGGGGAGGACGATGTCCTCGCCAAGATCGCCACGATGGACGCCGCGGATCGGGTCATCGCGGAGCGGCTTCACGCGATCATCAAGGCCAACGCGCCCATCCTCACGCCGAGGACCTGGTACGGGATGCCGGCCTACTCCAAGGACGATGAGATCCTCTGTTTCTTTCGGAACGCCGGGAAGTTCAAGACCCGATACGCGACCCTCGGCTTCAGTGACGAGTCGAAGCTCGACGAGGGCAACATGTGGCCCACCGACTTTGCGATCACGAAGCTGACCGGAGCGGAAGAGGCGCGGATCATCGCGCTCCTCAAGAAGGCCCTGGGCTAAGGACCAAGCCCAGCTGCCACCGGCTGGCGTAGCTGTTCACAATCCTGGGGTGAGCGACGGTAAATCCTCCTCGGCCCCTCTGCGGCCGGAACTTCTCGGGCGAGACGGCGCGCCGCCCGCTCCTACAGATGCCCCCGACGTGACTTCGGACTCGACGAGTAGCCCACCCGTAGAGAAGCACAGGCTCCCGCCCCCGAGTTCGGAGGCGGTCGGTGCCTACTGGTAAATCACGTCCTCGGAGTCCGAGGTCGACGAAACCTGGGCCGGCTCCGGGGTGGCGGGCTCGGACGTTGCGTTGCCGGGGGTCGTATGGCCTCCCCCTCGCCGGCGAGTACCGAGGTACACAACCACGCCAACAACCACGAGGAGGACGACTCCCACGAGGATCCAGTCGGTCACGTTGAACCCGTTCCCGCCCGTTCCCGTTCCGCCCGAATTCGTGACGGTGAAGGTGACCGAAACCGACTGGGGAGCGCCGGCCACGGTCAGCGAGCTGGACGCGACCGTCACGGAGTATCCCGCGATCGGCGAGACCGCGTAGGAGTACGTGCCGTTGGGGTCCGAGAAGACGACCGTAGAGTTCGTGGACGACCGGGGAGTTCCATCCAGAGTTACCGTCCACGATTCCCCAGCGGGCAATCCCACTTCCGTGAAAGTGATCTCATAGGTCCTGACGATCGGGGCGAAGCCGACCAGGACGAGGGTTGGCCCTCCGGACACCGTCAAATTCCCGGTCGTTCGGTTGGAGTTCTGTCCGGCCACGGGAAGAATCGTGTAACGGTAGGTCCCATTCGGCTCGGTGAACTGGATCGAGTCGTCCCCCGAGCTCAACGTTGATCCTCCAAGCTTGACGGACCAATTCGTCCCCGTGGCCAAGCCCGCCTCCAGGAATGTGACCGCGTAGGTTCCCGTGGGGATGGGCTTGTACGTCACCGGAACTGTTTGACCGGACCCGGAGACCGTGACGGTCCCGCTCGGCGTCACGGGGGAGAATCCCGGTACCAGAGCCACGGCATAGCTGTACGAGCCGTTGGTCTCGGTGAACGACACCTGGTCGGTGGAGGAAAACGCCGTCGCCGAGCCGAGGGTCACCGACCATTCGGTTCTCGCCGATAGGCCGGTTTCGACGAAGTTGACCGAGTAGGTCGTCGAAGTGGAGGCCCTATAGACAACGGTCACCGCCTGGGGGGTGCCGGACACGGTGAGATTGCCCGATGCAGGGGTCGGTAGATAACCGACTTCGGATGCGATAGCGAAACTGTACGTGCCGTTGGGCGCATCGAACGAAATCGCAGAGAGGTTCGACTGCACGGTCGAATTGGCGAACCGCACGGTCCACACCGTGTCTGACGGCAAACCCGACTCGGTGAAGGAGACCGGGAACTTCGGCACGGCAGGAGGGGAGAAGGTGATGGCCAGACCTTGAGAAGCGCCGGCTACGTCCACATCACCCGAGGCCGGACTCGGGAGGTAGCCGGTCGGCGATGCGACCGAGTAGGCATACGTTCCATTCTGTTCCGTAAAGTCGATCTGGGTTCCGGTCGAGTTCAGGGTCGTCCCGCCAAGCGTGACGGACCACGCACTTGCGATGGGGAGCCCGGTCTCCGAAAAGTCAACGGCGTAGTCGGAGGGGGGCCGCGGGACGAAGGTGACCGACACATTGGCGGGTCCACCGATCACGGTGATCGTCCCCGAGTTGGGAGATGCCGTGTATCCGGTGACGGGCCCGATACTGTACGAGTACGTCCCGTTGGGCAAGCTGAACAGGATCGACGAACTGTACCCCTGACGCGCCGAACCGTTGACGGTAACCGACCACAAGGTGCCCGGGGCCAACCCCGTCTCGTTGAACTTCGCGGGGAACAGCGAGGGCTGATGCACGGTGATGTTCAGGACCGTGAGCGCTCCTCCGGACTCGTCGGAGACGACCGCCTGCCCGCTACCTGTGGCGAACGCGACGGCGGAAGGCCCCAAACCGACCGGAACGGACCCGACCACAGTGTCCGTCTGCCCGTCGATGAAACTGACGTTGTTGGACCCGGAGTTCGCGCAGACGATCATGTCGGCCAGCGGGTCGAGCGCGAGGGATTGGTCGTTCGTACCAACGGAGATATTGGCCACGACCGCCCCGGTGGCGGCATTGATCGCCGTGACGGTCGAAGTCCCGCCCGTGACAAACATTTGGCCCGAGGAGGGGTCGTAGACGATCCCCTCGGGATAGCTTCGTACGGCGACCGAGGGCAGTGTAGCGTAGGTCGTCCCGTTGTAGCGATCGACGACCCCAGACCCGCTCGATACGGTGACCCATACACTTCCGTCCTGGGGGTCGAAGGCCACCTGGTAGGGTGAGTACGCCGAGGTGCTCAGGGATGTCACAAACCGGTCGGTCGTGACGTTCACTACACTGACATTGGCAAAATAGTAGTTCGCGACCACGAGGGTGCCGTTCGTGGGCACGAGCGCCATACCCTCCGGGGCGGAAACGTAGGGTGAGTTCCCCGAGTTGATGGTGTTGACAATCGAACCGTTGACAGGGTTCACGGCCCAGACGCTCCGATAGCCGTCGGAGACGTACAACCTGCCGTTTGTGGGATCGTCGGCCAGCCCGGCCACGGACCCTGGCAGGTTGAGGCATCGGGTGATACGATCCGTGGTGGTGTTGAGCTCGCCAACGCCCGCGCAGCCATCTCCCACGAATACCGTGCCATTGACAAGATCTGGAGCTACGGCGGAGGGCGTCGGGGAGAGGTCCAACGTATCGACGACGGCCCGGGTCACGGGGTCGACTACGGAGATCAGGCTCGACCCCTGGTCGGCGATGTAGACATCGGAAGTAGTGGGATCGAACGCGAGACCATCCGGCGTGATGAACGGTCCCAGTAGGGCAAGGAGGGTGCCGTTCGCGCCATTCAGGACGGCGACCGTGTTGTTGATGCTGTCCGTCACATAGACGTCATCGGCTGCGGGGTCCCAGAGGATCGAGCTGGCGATAACCGGGACCGTCACGGACGCGATCACGGTTTGGGTGCTCGCATTCACTACCTCGACGTTGCCGATGGAGAGGAGGAACATCGTGTTATTCACGGGGTTGAACGCGACAGCCACGGGGGAGCCGGGGAGAAGGACGGTGGCGACGAGCGAATTGTTGGTAGAATTGACTACGGAGACCGTACTTCCCTGCACGTTGGCGACATAGAGTTCAGAGTTGAACTGGTCGAATACCGGTGTCAGCGGTCCACCGCCAACACGGATCGAACTGAGATTGGTGAGCGAGGTCGCATTGTACACGCTGAGATTAGCGCTGAAGTAGTTGGCGACGTAGACCTCATTGTTCGACGGTAGGTACAGAACGCCGTTCGGTCCGCTTCCGGTGAGCGCCACCCCCGACGGGGCTCCACCAACAGGGATCTGGGTAACGACCTGGTCGGTGGAGCCGTTGACCACAGAAACGTTGTCGGACCCCGAGTCCGCGACATACACCAGGTCGGAAGTTGGATTGACTGCGAATCCCTGGGGATAGAGGCCGGGCGTGAACCCCCCGATGGGCGCGTTGCTCGTCGCGTTGATGGATGCCAGCGAGTTCGAGTAGACTCCCTCGACAAAGAATTGGTTCAACGCCGGGTCGAACACCATCTGGGTGACTCCCCCGACCCGAACCGCGGGGGTGTTCCCGGGGAAGAGCGTGTCATTGAGCAGGCTGAGAGTCTGCTCGGTGACGTTCACCGTCATGGCCGCCCCTCCCGGCATCGAGCGGAAAGAATAGTCGTCCGAAGGGCTACCTCTCGATTGCTCGAGATTCGGCTGGCCGGCGTGGCCGGAAGGAAGCGTCGCCCTGGCCAGAAGTGTGCCGAAATGAGCTGAGTCCTGATTTTCGCCCGCTCCACCTTTCCCTTCGAGCGATCCGACCGGGTGCATCGATCCTCCAATCGCGGAGAGAAGGACGCACACTGCGACGCAGGCAATGCTCCAATCTCCAAGTGCATCCCGCACGATGGTTAGCCTCGCCTTCACCGGTGATTACGCCCACCCGTATTTCAGGGGGGTGGGAGCCCCGGTTCGACCGGATAGCCGAGCCCGTCCGGCGAGGTGAACCTCCTACGTGAGCAAAAGTAGCCTTGCACCCACCCGACGAGCCACCTAGCGGGGGTTGACGGGCGGGCCCGGAGGCACTGCCGTCCCGGGAGGAGCGACAGT
>JBEKJG010000058.1:0-4189 GCA_050011355.1 Thermoplasmata archaeon
ACCTTCTACCGCCTGCCGCCGCCCTCCGTCGCCGAGACGTGGGTCCGGCGGACCCCGGCGGGGTTCCGGTTCGCGGCCAAGTTCCCCCAGACGATCACCCACGACCTCCGCCTGGTGGGCACCGACGAGGAGCTCCGACGCTTCCTCGCCGTGCTCGAACCGATCCGACGTGCCGGCAAGTTCGCCGCGGCCTTACTGCAGCTGCCGCCCTCGCTCGCGTTCGAGCCGGCCACGGTGCGGGCGTTCTACGAGACCCTGCCGAAGGACCTTCCGGTCGCGGTCGAATTCCGCGAACGCTCGTGGGTGGTGCCGGAGTCGTTCGAGCTCCTCCGCGAGTACGGGCTGGCCTACGTCGTTGCCGACGAGCCCCACCTGCCCGCGCAACTGGAGATCACCGCGCCGTTCGCCTACGTGCGATGGCACGGGCACGGCGCACCCCTCTGGTACGATTACACCTACTCGCCCGCCCAGCTCGAGGCCTGGGTGCCCCAGGTGCGCACGCTCGCCGAGCGGGTCCCCGTGGTGTACGGATTCTTCAACAACCACTTCCGGGGTGACGCGGCGGTCAACGCGCGCACGCTCTCGGAGATGCTGGGACTTTCGCTCCCGCCGGGGCGGGTCCGCCTCGACTAACGCTCGGGCCAACGGACTCGGCGGGACGAGGGGTTCAAGGCCCTTGGAGGGGTGGACCCCACGGAGGGGTTGGGGTGACCACGGAGGATCTCCGCCGCCGCATCCGGGCTCGGCTGGAAGAAGATGGCTCGGGGGCGGTCGAGCTGTACGAGGTCGGTCCGTCCGACCTGGAGGGTCGACGCCGGGTCTCCTTCTACCGGCACGTGGGCGGCGAATCCCGTCGGTGGACCACCACGGTGCGCATCGGCCCCGACGACGAAGTGACCGAGTGCGAAGCGCCCTCGCTGGACCCCGAAGTACGCTCGCGCGGAGGGAAACCCGCCCCGTCGTCGGCGGGGTCCCGCGGCTCCGCGGGGATTTAAGAGTCCGACCGCTTCCGCCCGAATACGCAGCCCCGTCGGTCGGCTCGGTGGTTGGGCCGGGAACCGTTCCGATTCGCCGCTACGGCCGCTGTACTATCGGCGGTCGGATTGCTCCTGTGCGGTGGGCTTACTCTGAGTCGCGGCGAGCCGCCGCCCGTGGATCCAGCCGCGACCGTCCCCCCGCTCGTGTCCAGCGTGGGGGCCCCTACGGCCGCCCATCCGACCCTCTCGGCACCAACTCTCCTCCGGTCCCTGATCCTCCGTAACGATACGGTGGTCGACGGCGCACCGACACTGCCGAACTGCCCGACGCCGGGAGCGATGGCGGCGGGCGATGGGCTGATCTTCCTCTCGTGCGGTACCTACGAGCAGCTCCTCGAGGTCAACGCCACGACGGATCGGATCGTCGGGGTAGTCCCGATCTCTCTCGTCAACGGCTCCGAGATCGGAGGGATCGCCTTCGATCCGGTGACCAACTCCGTGTACATCGGGACGCAGGCCATCGTCGGTCTCCACATCTACTCCAACATTACCGGGTTCAACCTTACGACGGGTCGGTGGGGCGCGCCCTGGGCCGCCACCGGGATTGTGGGGCCCCTCCTGTACGACCCGACGGACCGGTTGCTGTACGAAGGAGCGGAGTACTCGGATGCGATCGTCGGCTACAATGCCTCCTCGGGCAACGCCGTGGTGGGCGTCAACCTGCAGAGCTTGATCTCGATCGGGGATGCGGTCATCGACCCCGAAACGAACCAGATGTACGTCAGCCTGACCTCCTCGAGCGAGCTCGACGTGGTCAACCTCACGGCCCAGCTCCTGGGGCCGGTCGTAGCCCTTCCCGGGGTGCCGGGGTCCCCGGCGTACGACCCCGTGGACGATCGGATCTTCGTACCCATCTCGAACGCCAGCAACGTCACCGTCCTCAATGCGTCGGACCACACGGTCGTGGGCTCGTTCTCGGTGGGGGCAGACCCCGCGGGCGTTGCGTGGGACTCGGCCACGGACGAGGTGTACGTGGCGAACGCCGGGAGCGCGAACGTGTCGGTCGTCGGGGCGGCCAACGACACCCTCGACCGGACCCTCGGGGTCGGGCCGGACCCGACCGGCGTCCTGGCCGACCCGAGCGAATCCCTCCTGTTCGTCCGGGTGATCGGGGCGGCCACGCTCCTCGCCATCCACGCCGAGAACGACACGACCGCGGTCGAGACCGTGCTTGGAGCCTATCCGTACGCCCTCGCCTTCGACCCGCTCCTGGACGCGGTCCTCGTCGGGGACAACGACCTCAACACGATCGTGGCGTACGCCGAGTCGGACTGGGCGCCGTCGGCCGAGGTGCAGCTCAACGCCTCCCCGTCCTACCTGATCGTCGACCCCGTCGGCGGCCGGGTGTTCGTTGCGGACCAGAACCCGAGCCAGGTCTCGGTGCTCAACGCCACGACCCTGGCCCTGGAGGCGACCTATCCGCTGACGTTCCCGCCGTTCGAGCTCGCGTACTGGGCTCCGGGGAACCTCCTCGCCATCGGGGGGTTCGATTCCACCAACGTGACGTTCCTCCGGGCCTCCTCCGGTGCGATCCTCAACCAGACCCCGTTCGACTACGCCTCGGGGTTCGCCCTCGACCCCGCCCAGGGCACGCTGTTCGCGAGCGGCACCGGAGGGCCGTTGAGCGGTAACCAGCCGTACATTGCGGCGATCAATCTCACGTCGTACGCCGTCACGAGGACCGGGGTCCTCCCCGCCGACCCGGTCGGATGGTCGATCGCCTTCGATGCGTCGGACGGGTCTCTCCTCGTCGGCACGAATTCGGCGACCGACGTGCTCGACCCCACGGACTTCTCCCTCCTGGGAACCCTTTCGAACGCCAGCGCAGGCAACCTCGTCGTCGACAGCGCCAACGGGGTCGTCGCCGCGATGGCTTACAACGGATTCCGCGCCTACGTGCCGGGGGGGACCACCGACTTTGCCAACGTCCCGATCCCATGCTACGGGACCGGGGCCGTCGACCCGGTCCACTCCCTGTACTTCGACCCGGACCTTCTGAACGGGACGGTCGCGATCGTGACGCTCGGGCCGGTGGCCCCGTCCCTCACGGCCGCGCCCTCGGTCCTCCGCGTCGGGCATACGACCGTCCTCACGACCTCCGTCTTCCTCGCGACCCCACCGCTCTCCTACACATACTCGACCCTGCCTCCCGGTTGCGGTTCGGCGAACCAGGCGGTGCTGAACTGCACGCCTTCGGCGGTCGGCAACTACACGATCACGGTCGACGCGCTCGACGCGTCCGGCCTCTCGGGGTCCGCCTCGACCCCCCTGGTCGTTGAGGCCGCCCCCGGCGCTCCGACGTACGCGGTCACGTTCAACGAGACCGGTCTTGGGCCCGGTGCTTCGTGGACCCTCACGTTCGACGGGACGCCCGACACGACCTCGAACGCCACGATCGCCTTCCTCGAGCCGAACGGTACGTTCCCGTTCTCGGTCCGCGCCGCCGGGTACGCGGCCGCTCCCGCGTCGGGGAACGTCTCCGTCCAGGGGACGAGCGTAGAGCAGACGATCACGCTCACGGCGCTGGTGACGCACGGTTTCCTCGCCGGCGAGGTCCTCCCCGCGTCCGCTCGGCTCACGGTCAACGGGACCGGGACCCCGCTCAACGGCGACCACTACAACGTCAGCCTGCCTCCGGGCCGATACGTCGTCGCGGCGACCGCCACCAACTACTCCAGCTTCTCGACCATGGCGACGGTGACCGTGGGCCAGACGACGTACGTGAACATCTCGCTCACGCACAACGCGACGACCGGGACCCCGATGCCGTCCGGCGGCGGGACTTGGACGTACGTCTGGGTCGGCCTCGGCGTCGGGGCCGCCGTGGCCGTCATCGCGGCGGTGGTCTACCTCGTCGCTCGGCGCGGTCGCCGCGCACCCCCGGCCCCGACCGACCCCTCGCCCGCCGCGCCCCCGGCGTCGCCCACGCCCGAGGGCGAAGAGGAGACGATCTACCGGTAGGACCGGGACGGGAAACGCCCCGTTCCCGACCCGTTTCAACGCCCCCCGAGCGGTCGCTTTAGAGCGGCTGCGGCCGTCGAACGCTCCCGGTCGTGCGATGTTCGATGGGTTCGCGATCCCCGACAACCTCCTCGGTGAGGAGACGTTCCCGGTCCCGTCCCCCCCGCCGGAGGAGACCCGCGTCCGGCCCC
>JBEKJG010000059.1:0-4123 GCA_050011355.1 Thermoplasmata archaeon
AAGGTCGAGCCCACGGTTCCGGGCAATGTCGAGAGACTTCTAGGGGTTGCCCGCTCGAAGAAGTGCCCGGAGTTCGGGCAGGGCGAGCCATTCCACAAGGATGAAGCGGGAGTCCACGAGGAAGACTCAATCTGGAGAGAACACCCGGGCTCCGACATTCTGGATCTCTACCGGGGCGGCAAGCATGCGATTGCACTCCTGGAATCCGGCGTTTACAGGATTGAAGACATCCCGAAGAGCGTGGTCCTGAAGGGGAAGCAAGTCATTCAGCACGCCGCACACTCCAGTGGGAAGGTCCAAATCGACCGAACGAGAATCGTTGCATTCCTCGAGCGATTGAGGTATCCCCTGCACTTTCTTGACTTCGAGACCACATTCGGAACGGCCATTCCGATCTTCGACGGGACCAGACCCTACCAGCAGATTCCGTTCCAGTTCTCAGTCCATGTAGTCGATTCCCCCGACGAGGAGCCGCATCACCACTGGTTCCTCTCCGTCGAGCCGAAGGACCCTCGGAAAACACTCATGGACGCTCTCCGTAAGGCGATCGGTCCCAAAGGACACCTGGTCGCCTATAATCAGTCGTTCGAGAAGAGCCGCTTGGAAGAACTCGCAGCTTTTCTCCCCGAACATGCCGACTGGGTCGCCGATGTCAATGGACGTTTTGTAGACCTTATTGTCCCGTTCCGGGAGTTCGCCTATTACAATCCTGCCCAGGAAGGAAGCGCCTCTCTGAAGGCTGTACTTCCCGCCGTGACTGGTCATGGGTACGAAGGGCTTGAGATCTCGAACGGAGGGCAGGCTTCGTTGGCGTATCTTTATACTGCGTTCGGAACCCCTGAAGGTAAGCGTGCGTTGCCCCAAGAGGTAGAAGCGACGCGGCGAGCCCTCGAGCGCTACTGTGCACAAGACACAGAAGGGATGGTGCGGATCGTCCAGAAGTTAACCGAAATCGCAGTAAGCGCCGACTGAGGGTCTGACGGGCTCGCCTCCGGCGCGACCGCAATGGCGAGTCAGCGGTTCAACTCGTCCCACTTGATCTCTGTCGGCTTCCGCCTCGTCTTACCCCGGACGCGAACGCCCGACGACCCGATGGAGACAGTCCCGACCTTGCGGTCCTTCTTGTCCCAGACCTCGATCGTGATGGTCCCCTTGCCGAGGCGGATCCCCCAGTCTCCCTCCACGTGAACGTGCGCGTAGCGCGGCGCCATAGTACCGCGGAAGGGCGTAAGCCCTTGAAGTTGCCGGATTAGGCCCTGAGGCAAGGAAAGTGAATGGCCGCTACCGGTAAGCCCTCCGATGAGCCGCGCCGGCTTCTGATTCTCACAGGCCTCCCGGGATCCGGAAAGTCCAGCCTTTCTCGGGAACTGATTAACACGCTCGGCCCCGACTGGGAGATACTCCACGCGGACGACTTCATCGGGCCGACTTACTCACTATACCGCGACCCGAACACCGGTTCCATTCGCCCCTGGCCTCTGATTCGTTCCCATCATGCGCGGTTCGCGGGGGAGTCGGTCGCCTACCACATGAACGACCACCGAAAGCATGTCCTCCTTGAAGGACATTTTCGGAGCGGCTGGGAGATTACCTCGATTCTTTCAGCCACCGCTGACCTCATCCCGCAGCTCCGCCGGGACGCGAGGTTCACGCACGACATTTTCCTTCTGGAGCGCGACCGAGAGTGGATTCTCGAACACATGGTTACGAACGAGCACCGGTTCCCGGACTTGCTCCCCGCGACGTTCGAAAACTCTGAACGAGTCGAGACACTCCGCCAGTGGATCTTTGAGGAAGCGACAATCGACTTGGGCAGTTTGGTCCATCTCCAGGTTGCCGCGGCCGACAATGACTATCCCGAACTAGCGGCACTCGTAACTTCGCACCTCCGCACTGTCCGGAAGAAGACTGACCGCTGACGCCCGACCGCTTGAACTATCGCGGGCCCTCCCCGCTCGCTCCGCTCGCGGGACCCCAGTTTCACGGTGCAGTTCGCTGTCCCTGAATCGGGGCCCGTAAAGTAGGCTAGCCGGGTGGGGTCGTCAGTGTCGATGCCCGGGTTGGATCCGTCGTCTGAGGGTCGCCTCGGGTGGCTTTCGCCCCTCTGGGCACTGTGCATCATCGTCGTGGCGATGGGAATAGGGTTCCTTCTCCTGCCGGGAAGACCAATCCCAATTGCGTTTCTGATTGAGCTGATTGCCGCGATAGTGATTGCCCTTCCTTTTGTGACCTTCGTGATTTCAGTCGGGACCGTGCCGCGTCAGCTGGTTCCGACTGAAGAATCTCTCACGCTAGTCTACTCAAAAAAGTCAACCGTAGTCTCGTGGGACGCGGTCCGCCTCCCCCCGTCGCGCTACGGCCCGTTCGGTGCGTGGCTCCCCGCTCAGATCGGCGCAAGTAGGCCGGGGAGGGGTCGGGCTTGGTTGAATGTACCCATCAATCGACGCCAATATGATGAGCTCTTGGCCTGGCGACGGAACCATCTGGCCCGGGAGAGTAGGTCGTAGGCGCGGCTGACCCAGCAACGGTCGGTCGGACTCTAGATGAGTTTCCTCGTCGCCCCAGCGTAATGCCGGTTCCCCTTGCGTGCTGGCGAAATGCAGAATTGGGCGCTGGTCATCCGCTTGCCGTGACCGCGATGGTGCACTGGCACTGCGTCGCCCGCGGCCGCGTCCAGGGCGTGAACTACCGGGCGCGAGTCGCGGAGACGGCCCATCGGCATGGCGTGGTCGGTACGGTCGCGAACCGCCCCGATGGCACGGTCTTCATCGACGTGCAGGGCACGGTCGAGGCCGTGGAGGCGTTTCTCCGCGACGTGAGCGGCCCGCGAGGCGTGAGCCACGCGCACGCGGTCGAATGCGTCGCCGAAGTCGCGATCTCGTCCGAACTGGTCGGGTTCGACATACTCCGAGGTTGAGACGCGGGTCCTCCCCCTCGCTTCGCTCGCGGGTCTCCCTTCGGGGTCTGAGGGTCCAGCATATCCACTCCTGACGTAGTTCGGGCCCCAGAGCTCACGCTTCCGAGTACATTTCTATGGTAATGGCGACGCCCAAGCGCAATGCAATCCTTGCTGTCTGTATCGGTGTTCTCGTCGGTGCCGCCTTCGTGATCCCGAATTTCTTCGGCAGTACGGCCTCAACGAATCACGAGACTTGCAGTGAGGGGGCCCCGGTTGAGCAACTGAGCAGGTATCCCATACCGGCCGTTCTAGTCAACTCGCCCTACGGTGGTTCCGCTTGGGGCAATGGCACGATGCCCGCATCGTTTCCGGGGGCGTTCAATGGACCCCCCGCGCCCGGGAATACTACCATCTCTTTCGGAACGGGTGCCGGGAACGGTGAAGCTCTCGCCGCCTACCTTACGGTCAACGTCACCATATTGACCCTGGCGAACTCCACTGCGCCAGGTCCAGGCCCAAGTTCGCCCTGCACTCAAGCGTTTGGTGTGGAGATCCTCGCGCCGGGTAGCTATGCAGAGCTTGGAGGTGAAATCCTCGGCCCTAACAACACGTCAGACTTCGACGAGCCCACGGCCGCTGACCTTCCGACCGGCCCGAGCAACCTTACCTTCAACAACAGCTTCTTCGCCGTCAACTCGGAGGAAATCACGACCTGCAGAGGGCCAGCACATTGGCTGTCGCCGATCCATTCCCAAGGACTGGATGTTTGGTTTCCTCTGAACTACGGTGGGCGAACCTACAACGTGCCCTACACACTGCCGTTCGCCGAGAGCTACCACTACTGGGTGCCCGCGAATTTCGGGACGTGGCAGGTCGACAATCTCTCCGCCGCCGGCGGGCCCGGCGGTGGCTGGGCGTTTTCCTGGTCTCCGTGTTCCTAGGGCGCGCGGGTCCTCCCCGCTCGCTCTGCTCGCGGGTCCCCCCCGCGCCGCATGCGCGCTCCGGCCTAGCCCTTTCTCCCTCACTTAGCGAGGGAGAAAGTTGCGAGGCAATGTCGGAATCTGGACCGGGGCCATCCTCCTCACGATCGGACTCTCCGTGGTCCTCCTCGTCGCGGAGTGGTTCGCCGCATTCGACGCCTGTCTTGCGAACCCGGTATGCGACCCGCCAGGTTCCTTGCCGACAGTGGAAGGCTACCTCGGGCTGATGATCGTGGGCGTCGCG
>JBEKJG010000060.1:0-5411 GCA_050011355.1 Thermoplasmata archaeon
CGTAGAACGGCCGAGCGATCGCCTCGGAGGAGGTCCTTCAGCTCCCGTTCGTAGGCCGAGAAGCTGTGTCCGACCACGTCGTTCCCCGTGGGCCGAGGGGTTATTATAAGGCGGTCGGCGGACTGGCCGCGAACGGTGGCAGCCCCCGCCGGCCTCGAGATCGTAGCGGCGGACGTGCCGGTGGCCCGCGTCCTCGCTTCCCTCGTCGCCGACGCGGACCGGCGGCGGACCGTCCGAGGATACACCACCCAACCGGCCCGGGTGCGGCTCTCGGACCTGCGGACCCGCCTCCTGCGGGACCGGGTGTTCGAGGATCCCGGTCGGCTCCTTGGCCGTTTGAAGCGGCGGGGGCTTCTCGCAGAACTGGCCGGTGGCGGAGGGGAGAAGACCTTCGAGATCCCGTACCCGGACGAGCTGCGTCACCTCCTGATGGAAGAGGTCGCGCGCGCCGATACGGTCGAACCCGGCCCCGTATCCCCCGTACCGGACGAGCCGGCAGAGATCCGGGCGATGGACGGTGATTTCCTCGACCAGCTCCGGGATGTGCTCCACCACCGCCTGGAGGAGACGATCGCGTTCGGACGTACCTTCGATGTCGAACGCCTCGCGGGGTACCTCAAGGGCCTCTTCGGGGAAGCACTCTACTTCGATTCCCTCATCTCCCTGCTGCAGCAGTACGCGCTCGCGGACGTTGCCCTGTTGGCCCCGACGGGACGCACAACCGGAGCCACCGGATTCCACCTCGCCCTGTTCGGACCCCCCGGCACCGGCAAGACGTTCTCGATCGACGACCTCGTCCGGGGAAATCCGCGCAGCGGGGTCCCGCCCCACGGCCTGCCCGGACGGAACCGGTACTGCGGTGGGATCACGCCGGTGCAGTTCCTGCGTGTCGGGGCCGCCTACACCGGACGCACGTTCAATTTCATCGTGCCCGAGTTCAATGACTGGTTCAAGTACCGAGGGATGGTCGAGCCCCTCAAGCTCGTCATGGAGCAACGGGAGGTCAAGTGGGAGACCACGCTCGGGACGGTCGGCCCGTACACCTTCCGCTCGTTCTTCTCCGTCAACTACAACGTCCGGACCGCGGGGGCCGATGACTACTGGACGACCATCGGAGACCCGAACTTCGCCGCTCTCGAGGACCGAATGCTCCTCCGGTTCCATCCGATGACCCGCGAGCGGTTCCGGGCGGTGGAGGCCAGCGCGGAGCGCCTCGAGCTCGGGGAACTCGGCTTTGAGCTGGCCGGAAAGATCCGGGACCACCTGACGCTGGTCCACGCGATCGAGACCGGTCACCCCCTGGTGGCCTCCCGGTTCCGGCGGCGTTCGATCCGCCTCGAACGTCCGCTCTACGATGCCCTGCGCGAGGTCTCCGAGAAGGCGCTCAAGACGACCCGCTTCCCGAAGTTCTCGCCCCGGTTGAAGTCGCGGGCGGTACGACTCGCGGCGGCCGCGTCCCTGGTCGCGTACTTCCGGGAGTCGGACGAGCCGACGGTCCCGATCGGGCCGATGGAGACCGAGTTCTCCCGGCGATTCTACGAAGAGGAGGTCCATGCCCGATCCGGCGGGCGGCGCGCCGCATCCTCCGGGGCGGGCGCGCGACCTACCCCTCGCAGGCGTCGTTCCGGGCTGCGGTGCTCGACTTCCTTCGCCGGGACGACCCACTCGCGGTCGTGAGCGGGACCCGACTCCGGCGTCTCGCCCTAGAAACCCCCGGCGTACGCCTGATCGTAAGCTACACCGAGAAGCCCGACGGGGCTCCTCTGCTCGCATGTCCCGTCTGTGGTTCTCCACTGAAGCCGATCCGCAATCGGACGCTGACCGGCGACTCCGTGGTCCTCGGTCAGCAGTGTACCAAGTGCCGGTACTGGACCCATTCGCCCCGACGCGTGCCCACTCGGTACACTTTCGCCCGAGCAGGAGTCGACCCTCGGGCCGTCACGCGGTAGATGCCTAGTCCTCTTTCCAGTCTTCCTTCTCGGGGGCGACGCTCGGGGACGTGGCCGGGGTGGGCGGCGGGGGGGTCTCCTTCCGCTTTCGGGGTCCGACGGCGTAGACGACCACGGCGGCCAGCGCTGCGCCCAACAAAATGCCCAAGAACAGGCCTAGCGGGAACGTGAGGGAGGAGCCGGAGGATGAGGACGAAGTTCCGGAGGAAGCTCCGACCGAGACACTCAGGGTCGCGTTGAGCGTAGCCCCCGTGTGGTCGGTCACGGTCACGTTGACTGTGTAGTTTCCCGCGAGCGCGTACGCGTGACTTACCGTAGCGCCGCCTCCCGTGGACCCGTCACCGAAGTTCCAGATCACGGTATACGGCGAGGTCCCGCCGGCGGGAACTCCGCTGAACTGGAGGCTCTTCCCGGCCACCGGAGTGGTACCCGGAGGCGGCGTGGCAGTGAATGTTCCCGAGAGGGCATGATTGACCAAGATCGAGAGGGCGTAGAACGCCGGTGTGCCGAGGCCGTCTCGATAGGTGAGGTTCACGACGTAGGTGCCCGGCTCGGTCCAGGAGTGGAGGGCGGAACTCCCCGTTCCGGTGGTTCCGTCCCCGAAGGTCCAGTTGATGGTGCCGGTCCCGGTGCCCCCGGTGACCGCGGCGTCGAACGAGACCGAGTGATTGACATCCACAACACTGCCGGAGACGGTTACTGCGAGCGCCGGGCCGGGGTTCACGGATACACTCCACGAGGAAGTTCCGGTAAGTCCGAGACTATCGCGTACTGCCAAGGTGAGCGTGTAGACCCCAGGGTGCGCGTAGGCGTGAGAAGCCTCCGCCCCCAGCGAAGAGTTCCCGTCCCCGAAGGTCCACGTGTAGTTGTATCCCGGGGTCCCACCGGTCGCGAAGCCGGCGGTTGTAAACGTGACCCCTGGATCGAGCTGAGGGAAAGAAGAGGGGGAGAATGCTGCGCCCACCTCTAGCCCAGGGGCTACGCTCAGCTCCGTGGTCGCCTCGTAGAAATTGCCGAGCGAATCGGTGACCGTGACGAGGATCGTGAAGTTCCCACTGACCGTAGGTCGGCAGGTCAGGGCCAGAGTGTTCTCCGAGACGCAACCGTCCGGCAACCCACTGTAGGAGACCACAGGGACCCCGGCACCTCCGATGTACTGAACGAGGATCTGGGAAGATTGGCCCAGGTCGATCGCACTCGGGGAGGCCGCCAGGTAGTTGATCTCGGCAGGTGAGGTCGCGATGATCGCCAAGGTACCGGAATTCAAGTTCGCGACCACGACGATCCCCGAGCCCACTCCGGTCGCTCCCGGCAAGTTGACGGACAGAAGTGCGGTGGGTTCAAACCCGACGTAGAGTGTGCCGGAGGCACCGTAGCTGTCCTCGACCGTCGCACCGTCGACAAGGGTGAGTTGGCCCACGGTGCCAGGTCCGAGCGAAGTCGTCACATACAGAAACTCTCGAGAAGGTTCGTAGATCAAACTGGCCCCAACCAGGGTGTGGGCGGGAACGTAGATGTTTTCGCCCGCGACTGTCAAGCTCGTCGCATCGATCATCGTGAGATTCGTGCCCAAGGCGTAGATCTGGGCGTCCGCCGGGTCGAAGGCGATCGCCGTCACATTCGGCCCCGCTTGGATACCGGCGTTGACCGTGGTTCCCGTAGCCGCGGCGACGACCGCGACCTCGGACCCGAACCCCCCGGTGGTGACAGCGAACAGCTGATCGGTCGCCGGGTCGAGTGCCAGGCTACCCAAGCCGGAGGCAGCCGGTCCTACGGAGGTTGACAACGCATGGGTTAGTGAATCGAGATGGAAGGCAATCAGGCCAGAGACGTTGTTCATGTCCCAGAGGAGGCCGTCCGCACTATCAACCAGAAGTGCCCCGTTGATGCCGGGAATTGAAGCATTACGAATCGAGAGAGTCGCCGTCGATGTGTCAATGGAGGCAATGGAGCCGTTGAGCCCGACAAACACCATGGCGGCAGCCGGGTCGTCAGCTAGGGCGTAGGGCTGGGCGGGCAACGGGATTGGCGTTTCGATTTGGGAGTAGGTTGTGGAATTCAGCACCAAAACTGAGTCAGTCTGTGATTCGGCGACGAACAATCGGTTCGAACTTGGATCGTATGAGGTCGCCAAGGGGCGGGGACCGAGCGTAGGGGAGGCAAGTGAAACCCGGGCCAAATCGGGATTAAATGGGGTGAGGTTTCTGTCGGTGGATGACCAGGAATAGACCATACCGGTTATGCTTGAAGCTGTAAGTGCGCTTGGACTGGAACCGACCGGAATTGTAGAATTGACGACCGAACCGGTGGAGGCGTTGACACTGACCAGGTAGTTTCGTGAAGAGTCGGCAACGATAAACTCCGACTCGCTTGGGCTCGTCACGACGAACGGTGAGTTAGTACCGACAGATGCAATTCCCACTGTGAAATAAGTGCTAGAGTTTACAACGTAGAGCTTCCCCGTAGTCGGCACAGTAACACCAACTGTTCCCGCTGGCTCGGAGACGGCGACACCCCCCGCTCTCCCGGGAAGTGGGAATGCGAAACTCACCGCGTATGACGTCGTGTTGACCGAGTCTACAACAGCTGATCCTGCACAGGCAACGAACAGCTGTGATTGAGCTAGGTCGACAGCCAGGCTGACCGGTGAGGCCCGGGTCCCAATCGTCACCTTCACAAGAGTCTGGCTCTGAGTGTTGATTACAGTCAGATTATTCGAGGCATAATTTGACACAAACAGGGTGTTGTTCGACGGATCGAAAGCCATGGCGTTCGGATCTTGACCGGTGGGCAGGGTGGCGACTCGCGAATTGTCGGATGGGTTGAAGACTTCTACGGTACTGTTCTGGGGATCGGTCGCGTAGATCAGCCCGTTAGTTGAGTCGTAGAGGAGATCTGACGTGTTCGAAACCGCGGGAACTGTGCCGACGAATGAATTGGTGCTCGGGTCGTAAACAATCGCGGGAGCGCTCCCAGGAAGCGGTCCATGATACGCCTGAGTTAGGTTGTTCGAGAGCCAAATGTCCCCGGTTGCCGGCAAGACCGTTCCCGGCCCGATCGACCAGTCCCAAACGGAGGTTCCGAAGTTCCCGGGAATCGAAGTGTTGTAGTTGAGAAGCGGGCTCGTTACGACGTGACCGACGGGTGGCGGATTCGACACCGGGGCGCCGGGGTTCGAGGCCCCCGAGGCTGACGACCCCCTGGCGACAGTCGAGCCCGAATAGGTCGCGGGGCCGCTTTTGGCGGGCCCGAGCCCAGCGGCCGGTACCATGCCGAAGAGCAGGAGAACGACGACCAGGATCGCGGCGAACGCGGGTGTGGCCACGGGAAGACGCGTGGGGAGGTGGAGCCGCATCGGGGGAGAACCCCCCCTTCCCACCTTAAACCCCTGTGTTGCGGTGGAAACTCACTGGACGGTCTGGATGACCCTGCCGGCGTGCCCGTCGATGAGCACGGTGGACT
>JBEKJG010000061.1:0-3858 GCA_050011355.1 Thermoplasmata archaeon
CACGGGCGTGGGAGTTCCCGGCATTCCGTTCCGGGGGCCCGGGCGAGAGGTCTCGACGGACTCTCCCTTCTGCTTTCGTCGCGGAGCGTTCTTAGAAGTAAGCGGGGGGGTCTGAGTGGCGCGCGCGCTGTTCTGCCGCATCAGATACCGGCTCAGAATGGGATTATATGGAACGGTCCTTAACTCGAATTAAGTAGAGTGGGAATGAGCCGGCCCCCCATCCAAACGTGTGGTTGCGCGAATGAGCCGCAGGTGGGGGGCGCACTCAACCTCACCCCTTCTAGACCGCAACGCCGAGAGTGATGCGACGGCGGATGGGAAATCTTACGGGGCAATGAGCAACGGCCAGCGCCGGGACCCCGCGACGGAGTGCGAGCCGTGGAGATGAACCTCCCTCCCCGCTTAACTTGAGTTAAGCCACCCTCACCGGTTCCCGAGTCCGGGATTCATCGTCGTGTTCGCTACGCCGCAGGAACGGCGATGAACGAGCCTACCGGGCCCGGCAGGGACAAGAGCCGGAGATTTCTGGAGTTCCCAGGAGGTGGTGGCGCCGGGCCAGGTCCGAATGAGCCTAAAATAGAACCGATCGCGTCTCCCCGAGGCTTAGTCGTGACGAGAAGCAGCTATGGCCCTCCGTGAATGGTCTCCGAGGGACCGATTCAGGTCCACGATTGGGAGGCTCCGAACGAGAACGCCACCCTTCGCTCGTTTGCTCACCTGGGCTCGGGGGGCGACTCTGGAGGGAAGTGGGACCGGATCGTGCGAAGGATGACGGGAATGGGCCGGGTCGCGTCCACGTCGACCCCGTATCGGAATCTCGTGGACTTCGCATACACCGCGCGCGCCGCGAGCGGACCGTAGGGGTGGTCCCGGCCGCGGTCCCGCTCGATGCACACGGCCAACGGCGCGTTCAGTGAGAAAATGAAGTGCCGATGGTCCAAGCGGCCGACGAGGTCGTCGATCTGCGTCTTCCAATAGAAGTTCCCGTCAAAAATCACCGGGAACCCCCGACCGAGCGAGCGTCGCGCCTGCTCGGCGGCCACAGCGTTGGCCTTCAGGAACTCCGACAGCCGCCCCGAGCTCCAGAGGTCGTGGTCCTCGAGGATCTGGTCGATGGACACATGGTGGGCCCCGATCTCCTCCGATAATCGACCGGCGATGGTAGATTTGCCGACCCCCAAGGGGCCCCGGATCACGACGTAGAATGTCATCGATCGTTGCAGCTGCGGGGCCCCCTAGGGCGCACCCGGGGAACCCGACGTCTGCGGACACATCACATTCCGGGGCAGGGGGCGATGGATTCCCCGGCTCGACCCCGCTACCGATCCAGCATCGCCAAGGAGGCGGGGGGATAGCGGGCGCCGGACACCCGGCTCGCCGGCACCGCGGCGGAGATCTGTTCCAGCTCCTCCGGAGAGAGCACCAACTCGGCGGCAGCAACGTTTTCCTCGAGGTACCGGCGACGCTTGGTACCGGGGATCGGGACGAGGTAGGCGCCGCGGCTCAACACCCAGGCCAGGGCCAACTGCGCGGGGGTCTTGCCGATTTCCTGGGCCAAACGACCCAGCCGATCGACCAGCTCGAGGTTGCTCGTCAAGTTCTCGCCCTGGAACCGGGGGCTCATCCTTCGAAAGTCCCGCTCCGACAATTGATCGACGGACCGAACCTGTCCGGACAGGAAACCACGACCCAGTGGGCTGTACGGCACGAATCCGATCCCCAGCTCCCGGCACGTGGCCAAGATCCCGTTCTCCGGCTCCCGCGTCCAGAGCGAGTACTCACTTTGCACGGCCGTGATGGGGTAGACCGCGTGTGCCCGCCGTAGGGTGTTCGGGGAGATTTCCGATAGACCGAGGTAGCGCACTTTGCCCGCATCGACGAGTCCGGCCATCGCGCGGACGCTCTCCTCGATGGGCGTCCTGCGGTCAAGCCGGTGAAGATAGTAGAGGTCGATCTGGTCGACCCCGAGTCGGTGGAGGCTGGCGTCGCACGCCGACCGGATGTGCTCCGGACTCCCGTCGACCACATTCGGAGCGCCCGGCGCTCCGGAGACGAAACCGCACTTGGTCGCGAGGAAGACCTCCGTGCGTCGAGCTCGTATCGCGCCTCCGACCAGCTCCTCATTGATTCCGGCGCCGTACGCATCGGCCGTATCGAGGAAGTTCACTCCGAGGTCCAGGGCCCGGTGGATCGTGGCGATGGACTCCGTATCGTCCGCGGAACCGTAGGATTGGGACATCCCCATACAGCCGAGCCCGATGGCCGATACCCGGGGGCCCCGGGGGCCCAGCGACCGCATTTGCATGACCAGTGGACGTCGTGACGGTACTTACCTTGCACAGAGCGGACGGTCACCGGAGTTACCGCTCGAGGGGAGTCGGACCGGCCCGGAATCGGATCAACCTGCGCGCCTTGCGCTGATCGGGCGACCCGCGCGGAGCGGGGCCCGGTCCGAGCTGAGGTCCTCCGCACGCACGAAGAGTTCACCTACCCCAGTGGAGTAAGTTCGCAACAATGCCGGGCGGGACTGGTGCCCCAGGGGCCCTCATGAACTCCACCTCCCCCGTCCCGAAGACCGCCGAGACCTTCGACAGTCACTACGCCAACCGCGTCATGCTATTGCTGGCCGGTGTCGTCCTCGTGGTCCTATACATCGAGGGGATGCTCACTCCATCGCTCCCCACCATCCAATCGGATTTTGGGGTGGACCCGGCCCAAGTCACCCTGATCATCTCGGCGTATGCTGCGGCCGGTGTCGCACTGAGTCCGATCATCGGGAAGTTGGGGGACATCCACGGCAAACGGAAGGTCATGGTCGCGGTGATGTTCACCTACGCCGCGGCCGTCACCGTCACCGGTTTCTCCCCGAACTTCACGTTCATGGTGGTGGCGCGGACGATCCAGGGCATCGGCCTGACCATCATGCCCCTCGGGATGTCGCTCATGCGGGAGGAGTTCCCGAAGGAGATGGTCCCCCGTGCCCAGGGTATTCTGAGCGCGATGTTCGGCATCGGGTTCGCCATCAGCCTCCCGCTCGGGTCCTGGGTCTCGCAGGATTACGGGTGGCGGTGGACCTACCACTCCGCGATCCCGTTCGTGGTGATCATGGCGGTCCTCCTCTTTCTCTTGGTCAAGGAGTCGCCCTACCGCCGACCGGACACCCGGATCGATTACCTCGGAGCCTTGTTCCTCGCCCTCGGCCTCGCGGGTGTTGTCGCGGCGCTCTCGCAGGGTGAGTCTTGGGGATGGACTTCGCCGCTGACCCTGGGGTTCGCCGTGTTCGGTGGCGTCATGTTCCTCCCGTTTGCGCTCGTCGAGCGGGGGTTGACGGTGGCGAAGCGTGAGCCCATCGTAGACATGCGACTACTGGCGGAGCGGAACGTGACCGTTACGAATGTGGTACTGACGGTCGCCGGACTTGGCATGTACCTCGCCCTGTTCAGCCTGATCTACCAGTTCGAGTTTCCCTTGGCTTCGGGAGGATACAACCATTCATGCATCTCCGCACTGAATTGTAATTTCAACATCCTCACCGCAGGGATCGACATCCTTCCGCTTGCGCTGGGAATGACTGCCATCGCGCTCGTCACCAGCGTCGTGGTTTCTCGCGTGGGGGTCAAGCCCCTCGCGATCTCCGGTGGCCTGGTCATCGCCCTCGGTTTCCTCCTCGAAGCCTACGCTACGAACCTGACCACAGCCTTGGCCATCGAGGTCGTCATCGGGGCGGGCATGGGCCTGCTCAACGCATCAATCATCAACCTCCTCGTCCTCACCGTCGACCCGAAGGATATGGGTCAGGCCACGGCAATGAACAACGTGTTTCGGAATGTGGGGGGAAGCCTAGGTGCCCCGCTTGCC
>JBEKJG010000062.1:0-3739 GCA_050011355.1 Thermoplasmata archaeon
TGGAACGGCTTCCCGAGCCGATCCGGAAGATGATGCTCGACAACGGGAGGACGGTGCAGGAGACGGATACTCCCTACCCCAACGTCTCTCGCGAGCTCTTGGGCCGGATACGCGTCCCGACCTTGATGGTCCACGGGGAGACGAGCGTCCTCTGGTTGCGCGCGGTTGCCGAGATGGCCGGGCACGCCATTCCCGGCTGCCGGACGGTCACGATTCGGGAGGCGGGACACTACCCGCACTTCCAGAACCCCGTGGAGTTCAACGCGACCCTGCTTTCGTTCCTTCGGAGCGTTCGGGGCTCCCCCTAGGCGCGCTCCCGGGCGTCGGGAGCCATCGTCGGGACCTCCCGGCCGGAAGTTCGCCCGAATCCCCGCCGGCCGTCACATTCCTAACGGAGCGACCGTGATGGGGGCGGCGCAGCGTGGACAGCGCGGGTTTTCCGGTTGCAACGTGCTGACCGAGATGAGGGCCGCACAGTACTCGCAGACGACCCGGTCCTCCAAGGAGGAGACGACCAGGTTCTGGCGGAGGAGCCGCTGCTGCTGGCGGAGTCGATAGAACTGGAGCGCGCTCTTGGCGAAGGAAGCGACCGCGGGCGCTCCCGGGACCCCCTTCCACAGGAGGGTGGGGACCTTTCGGCCCGCCCGGCCCGGAGGGGTCCCCGGCGGCGTATCGGGGACGAGCGAGAAGACCAACCGGGACGAACCCTTGCCCATGGTGACGTCGGTGACGCGATCGTAGGTCGCGCTCTGGAACGAATTCCCCTCGCTGACGATGACCCGCTGGTCGGTCAGCGCATAGGCGGTGGTTCGCCAGTAGTTCACCGCGTAGAGCATCGGGATGGCGAACAGGAAGGTGAAGATCCCGGTGGCCGCCACACCGAACGCCGGATCGGGCAGGAAGGCAGCATCGATCACCACGAGGATCAGCAGCGCCACCACCGGCAGGGGGATCCAGAACGAGAGGAGGCGGAGCCCGAAGAAAGTCGGTCGGGTCTCGTACACGACCTTCTCTTCCCCGAGCAGGGCCGAGCGTGGAAAGATCCCGAGCCGGTTCGAGCCCGGGAGCGACCTCGCCAGCTCACCTTCCGAACGGGGCAGGTAACCCGCCACGGCCACGAGCTACTCGGGCGGCTTATTTGGACATTATCACCGGCGCGGCGAACGAGCGGGGAGGAAGGCCGGCCGGCTCACCGGACGGGTGGGCTGAGCGGTTGGCCACAGTTCGAGCAGAACCGAACCCGCCACGAGGCGAGCACCCCGCACCTCGGGCACCGGCGAAGTTGGGAGGGGGACGAAGCGGTGGGCGCCGGCCGGAATGCCGGGGGCGGTGGAGGAGGAGGGGGAGCCGACGGCGCGAACGGGGGGCGTCCGGTCGAGGGCGGCGGCCACATCCCGGAGTTAGGGTTGGGGGTGTTGGGGACGGACGTGGGCAGGGGTTGCGACCCGATCGGGGCCGGCCACTGGATGGTGGGTGGGGTCGGATCCAACCCGAGGGCCTGTCGAACCGGGGGTGGGATCGCCCATCCCCGGGCGCTGGGGTAGGTGAGGACGGCGCGAGCCTGGTCGTAGGTCGCCCCGAATCCATTCGCTTGGACCGCGCGTCCCGGCACCGCGAAATGGAAGAAGATGAGCGGTCCCTTCGGAGCCGTATTGGGAGGCTGGAGGTACTCCCAGGGAATCCGGACGTCTCCGCGCCTTCGGCGGACGATCACTCCGGCTTCCGAAACACCGACGGCGTCCGTCTCCATTCCGGAAGCCATCCGAAGGATCATGATGGGCAATCCGATGAGCAGCGCCCATTCGAGGGCGAGCAGGGTCAATGTGTTGAGAAGGCCTTGGCCGGCTGCCCCGAGGAGGATGGTCACGGTCAGCAGCAGCCCGATCGGAATCATGATCCCGAACATGAGGAGGGGCCGGAGCCGTCGGATCCGGGCCGCGCCCGGGGTGAGTTGGGTCGGGATCCAGCGGATCTTGTCCGGCGGGACCTCGGGCATGAGCCCCGAGAGCTCTCGGAGGCGCCGGTTCTGGCGCCGGGAGAGGAAGGCGAACTCCCCGATGAAGAGAGCGATGATCCCCCCGAACAGCAGGACCACGGGCCAATCAAAGGGAGGGGTAGGCGCGGGGTTGTAGAGGTGCCACGCCCCCCCCGAGAGGCTCCAGTAGCTGTTGGTGGTCCCGCTCTGCCCATTCTGGGTGATCGCCCCTCCGTAGAGGAGAAGGTAGCCGTCCTCGGAATCGTAGACGAATCCCGCCCCGAACGTCCCGGGGGGACCGGAGGCGGAGGTCGCGGTCCAGGTCCCCGACGAGTAGGTCCACGTGTCGGAAAGGTAGTTTCCGGCGTGGTAGCCCCCGAAGAGCACGAGGTCGTCCGCGGCGGGATTCACCGCGAGCATCGCCGCGGTACGGGCGGCGGGCTGTGGGCCGGACGTGGAGGTCACGTCGGTCCAGTTGCCGTCGAGGAAGCTCCACGTGCCGGGAATGGACGGACCGTTCGCGGCCCCACCGAACAGGACGACCGGTCCGGACGGGAGCGAGGACATTACCGCCTGGGCCCGGGCGGGGGGAGCGGTCGCGCCGACGGTGGAGGAGAGGTTGGTCCAGTGGTTGTGGAGGAACTCCCACGTGTCGTTGAGGTAGAGCGTGGACGAGCCCGTTCCCGCTTCCCCACCAAACAGAAGCACGTACCCGGCCGCGGAGTCCCACGTCATAGTGCCTTCGCCGCGGCCCGGCGGTGCGGGGCCGGCCGTGGCCGTGATGTCGTGCCACTGTCCGCCCGAGAAGGTCCACGTGTCCGCGAGGGCCGGGTAACAGCCGGCGGTCTGACACCCGCCAAAGAGCACCACCTCCTGATCGACCGGGTCGTAGACCATGCCCGCGCCCCATCGGGGGGGCGGAAGGGCCGTCTGGGCATTCGTCAGGTTCGTCCAGGTCCCGTTCACGTACGTCAGGGTGTAACTGGTCGCTTCCAAGGCGGGGTTCTGTCCTCCGAACGCGAGGAGATACCCGTCGGCCTGGTCGTCGACCAGACCCACTCGCTGGAGGAAGGGTGGGTTCTGACCCAACGGGCTCCCGGCCACGTGCGGTTCCAATTCGGTCGGAGACGCCCGAGACCAGCTCACGGGGGTGGAGACGTGTGAAACGCCTCCCGCCGAAAGCCCGATCAAGGCGATCGCGACCGTGGCCAGCGCCGCCATCAGGAGGCCCATTCGGAGCCGGACCGGGGCCGACGGTCGCGACCACGATTTCCGCGACGGTGGGCCCACGGCGACCGTGAGCCAGGAGGGAGAGATTAGACCTTCTTTTGTCGAGCCCGCCGCGGCGGACCGTTGTGGGGTTCTAATCCATCCCCCAAGGCGATTTCGTGGAACCCCGCGACCCCATCGCGGGGTCCCGGGCGGGCCACGGAGTAGACGAGCTGGATCGATCTAGCTAGGGGGGACCTTCGAGCGCACCGAATCGAGGATCCCACGGTACTTTTCTTCGAAGTCGCTCGCGCCGGCGGCCTGAGGGTACGCGGTTGCGATGGGTGCCGACTTCACGTGGAGCTGTTCGATCGCGAGCACGGGGTCGTACTGGATCTTGCGTTTCGCGGAGACGCTCTGCTCCACGTCCTTTCGAACCGACTCCATCTGTTCGATGGCGGTGGTCAACGCCGGCTCCACGATGTCCCGCTGGAGTTCCGGTGCGTACTTCCCGTCCTCAATGCTCTCCAGCACTCTCGCACACACCAGGCAGGA
>JBEKJG010000063.1:0-3692 GCA_050011355.1 Thermoplasmata archaeon
GTTGCCTTGTGGCCCGGGTCGGGCCGCCAACTACCGGACAGAGTTCTGCCGTCGTTGCTGAACTTACCCGCAAACCGAGCGCCTAACCCGGAATGGACGATAGTATCGCCCCGGGCTTCCCAACGGTATGGCAGGGGATCGTCTTCGAGATTCGAGTAAACGAACGAGAGGAATGTCCTGCTCACGGAGTCGTACCCCACGATCTCGAGGCTCCGGGCCCTGAGGTTCCCCACGCGAAGCTCGCTGCGCTGTTGCATCAGGAGTCCGCCCGGTAGCCACTCGATCCGCACCGTTCCCCGGATGTTCACCTTGGCCGAGTCCAGAGTGCGTCCTCGGATGGACCACGTTCCGATCAGTTTTCCCAGGCGTTTCAACGGGGAGCGAGGTCGGGGCGTCTCCGATGCTCGATGCGGTGACCTACCGGTCCTCACGCCCAGGTTCCTCCCTTCGGGAATCCGTCCGGACCTTAAATCCGAAGACGGCAAACGCCCACGACCGGCCTCGCGGGGGCGGGAATCGTCACAGGTAGAGGACGACGGCCAGGACTCCGACGGAAACGACGAACCCGAGACTCGCCCAGTAGGCAACCCTCCAAAGCCCTCCGGAGGCGGCGGAGCCCATCACGTGGGGATCGGCGGAAAGGCGGCCCAGGAAGATCCCGGGAACGATGAGGATGAAAACCATCGCTACCATGAGCGCCAGCACGAGGGTCACGAGCTGGGGGAAGAACAGCGGCACGAGGACCGCGGGGATGCTCTCGACGGCATAGATCCAAACGGTGTTCTTGCGGGACAGTCCCAAGGCCTCGGTCACCCCCCAGGCGCTCCCCAGGGAGACGACCACGAGGGCGAGGAACGCCGCTGCGACGAGCCCGGCCCCCATGACGTAGGCCCCGTACGTCCCCAACCCGGAGGAGAGGGCAGCGGAGAAAGCGCTCCCCGTACTGAAATCGATCGATCCACCGAGCCCGGCGCCGATGATGACCACCGCGATCATCAGCGCTTCACTGACGACGGCCCCCAGGAAGGTGGACTGGCGTGAGATTGAGACCGAGGTTCGTTTCACGGCGGTAGCCGAGGATTGGAAGTACAGCATGAACGGCATGACGACAGCGCCCGCGGTCGCGGCGAGCAGGAGGAAGAACGAGGGCGCCAGGGAATATCCGAGCGGCGAGTAGGACAGGAGCCCCCGATGGAGCACGACCACCGCCAGGGCGACCACCACGCCCGCGGAAATTCCGATGAGGACCCGTTCTACCCACGCGTACGGCCCGCGGGCGACCAGGCCAATGTGCGCCACGAACGCGATCGGGAGCGAGAGCACCGGAGGTACCCCGAACACGCTCAGTCCGAGGGCAATCCCGGCGTACTCCGCCACGTAGGTTGCGACGTCCCCAACACCCATGGTCACAGCCGCGGTGGCCGCCACGCGGGGCGGGAAGCGCTCTCGCGCCAGCTCGCCCAGCCCCTTGCCGGTCACGGCACCCAGGCGGCCTGCGGCCTCCTGAATGAAGAACAACGGGGCGGTGAGGGCGATCAGAACCCAGATGAAATCATACCGGTAACTCGCGCCCGACGCAAGTGCGGTCAGGATGCTGGCGGCATCGACGTCGGCGATCATGACCAGCCAGGCGGGGCCACCGCGCCATCTCCGCGGCGCCCGGAGGTGCCGTGTGAGCGCGGGAAGCGTCAGGTTCCCGGGCGTGGAAGGGGGTTCGCTTGAGGCGAGCGAATCGTTGCCCATCTCCGGCGTTGTCGAGCGCGCCGTATCCATAAGTCCTCGGATTCTCGCGGGTAGCCGTGCGGATCGCTCGTCCGTGGCAGGTCCCTGCAGTCCGGGTCGACACCTCCTCCTCCGAACGTGGTCACTTCAGGTGAGCAATCCTATTCGATGCCACCCCGCTCTCGAGAGCGGACGGACGCGATGTCGGAGGTGGCTCCTCAGCCCGCGGGGGCGACCTCGGCTCCGGACGGCCGCCCCAGCCTCGGGCGGGCCCTTCGCCACCGCCCGTTCCTCTTCCTCTGGAGCTCGCAGCTCGTCTCGCAGTCGGGAGACTTCGTTTTCGATGTCGCGCTGATCTGGCTGGTCCTCCAGACGACCGGTTCGGTGCTCGCCGTCAGTCTGGTAGTCGTGGCGAGCCTGATCCCGAGCGTTTTGCTCGGTCCGGTCATCGGGGTGTACGTCGACCGCTGGCCGCGACGGACGATCCTCCTCGCCACCAACGTCGCCGAGGGCGTCCTCGTGGCCGCCTTTTCCGGCCTCGTGTTGGCGCATGCGGACGGCTTCCCGCTCATCCTCGGGATCGTCTTCACGCTCTCCATCGGGAGCCAGTTCGTCCGGGTCACTTCGAGCGCGCTGGTCCCCCAGACGGTCGCCACCGCTGACCTGGTGCCCGCGAACAGCCTCCTCTCGTTCAGCAGTTCGTCCACCCAGATCGTCGGCCTCTCCATCGGAGGGGTCGTGGTCGCCCTGTTCGGAGTGAACCCGCCGATCGCGTACGACGCGATCTCGTTCTTCGTCGCCTCAATCCTGCTCCTCGGGATGTCCTCGGCTATCGGACGCCCGGAACCGAGGCCGATCGGGTCCGGCGGACGGTTTGCCCATCAGTTCGCCGAAGGATTCCGTTACGTGGCGGGCCAGCGATTCCTTGTCGAGATCATCGCGCTCGGCCTCGTCGTGAACTTCGCCGGCAACGCGGTCTTCGCGCTGTGGGCGCCGTATGCCGACCTCGTCCTGCACGGGGGGGCCGCCACATACGGGTTCCTGGGAGCGATGATCGCCGTCGGGGCGATCGTGGGAGCTCTCGCGATCGCCAAGGTCAACGTGCGGCCCCGGTTCGGAATGGTCGTCTTTGCCGGGTTGATCGCGTTCGGCCTGCTCGTGGTCATCCTCGGGGCAAATCGGTCGATCCCGCTCGCCCTCGCGGACACCTTCGTCATCGGCGTCGTGCTCTCGGTGATCAACATCCCGCTCCTGAGCGTCGTCCAGGCGAAGGTCCCGGCACGTCTCATGGGACGCGTGATGTCGGTGTTCCTGAGTCTCGTTTTGGTGGCGGCCCCCTTCGGGGCATTCTTCGCCGGCTCGCTCGCAGCGGCGACCTCGATCGGCTTCGTCTACCTCGCCGCGGGGGTGCTCGTCATTGCGGTGGCTGGGATCGGATTCCTCCTCATGCGCGAGCTGCGGAACCTCACGTATTGAGTGGGATGGGCCAGCACCGGGTGGAATGAATCGATCGCATGGCCGTTAGGATGATGACAATAGTGGGCGAGTTGTTTCACCACGGACGGTTGCGGAGATTGCCAACCTCCGTGATCGGGCGTAGAACGGTACGATGAGATGGCACTCGCTCGTTTGATCGACCCGAGGACCCCGCGGAGGAGAAAGGCGCGCCACCCGATCCGGTCACCTTTGGCGTCCGCGGTGCCGTTGGTCCTGTTCGACATCGGAGGGGTTCTCATCCGATTCCGTGACGAGCTGACGTACCGGGCGGTCGCGGACCGCTATGGACTGGATCGTGTACGGACCGCTGAGATACTCCGGGGCCTCCGCGAACCGTTGCAGTCCGGAAAACTTACCCTGCATCAGTTCTGGTCGGCCTTCGCAGGGCGCGTGGGGTGCCCGATGCCGAACGATTGGCCGTCCCTCTGGTCGCAGGAGCTCGCCCGGGCCGCTCGGCCACAGCCTCCCGTGTT
>JBEKJG010000064.1:0-3544 GCA_050011355.1 Thermoplasmata archaeon
AACGGTCGGCAAACGCCGGCCCGGTGGCCATCGAGCTTCTTCGGGAAAGGCCGCGACGGGCAAAGGACCAAGAACTGGGAAACACTCCAGGTACTATGCGGCCCAGGGCCTTCGGGCATCGGGGGTGAGCGCACTGAAATGCGCATCCTGGCGGTCGAGCGCGACGCGAGATTCGGGGCAGTCGTGAAAGCCACGAAGAAGGAGAAGTCGGAGGCGCCCCGAGGCGTGGAGAGAGGTCTCGTTCGAGTCTTTGGTCAGCTTCCCAGTGGATCTGAGGAATTCATGCCGAGAACGACGAATGGCTCCGTCAAGCGCGATCGGAGGACTCCCGCGAAAGAGGAGACTAGGTAACGCGATCGCATTTCTCCCGGAGTTACCGGCGCTTTGGTAACACTTGGAGTTGCTGCCGTACGGTCGGGACATACCCCGGGCGAACGCGAGAAGCCACCTCCTTTGGCCGGACGCTCATCGGGTCCACCACCTCAGGCAGCGCTCCTTGAGCTCCCTGTTGGAGCCCGACGAGCTCCGGGCGCTGGTTCGAAGCTTCGAGAAGCTGATCAGATTCATGGACGAGCAACCGGTCTGAGCCTCGGATCCAACCCGCACGCCCATTTGCCACGATTCCCCGACGAAGGTAAACACGGGAAAGGGGGACCATGAACTCGCCCGAAACCGGCCCATCCCGTCAGCCCGGGCCACCCAGATGACGGCCTGGACCGATCTTTAACGAAGGGGTCCGGGGGGCGAGGTCGCGGTAGGGGAAACCGCCCGTGCCGGCGGGCGCGCGATGAATCTCGCGCCAGTGATCCGATCGGCCCGGGGTCCAGAATATCCCTGGGCCGGTATCGACTCAGCTCAACGAACACAGAAGCTGCCCCCCTTCGGAAGAGGCGCTTCGCAGAATCGTTTGACGCTCGCTTCGGAACGTGGTGGGAGGTGGGACGACCCGCCCGTCGACCGCGGTCCGGTCATCGGCCGCGCGCGCGCCGTAACTTGGGACTACCGTCGGCCGGCTGGTGCCGGTTTCCCGGTAGGCGTGCGGGCCGGCGCGGCTCGCCTCGTCAGGGTCATGTACAGGCCGGGTCGTCCTCGTACCCGTGTCGGGCGACAAGGTCTTGGAATGGTTGCTCGAACCTGAGCAGCCGTCGGTCCGCTACCTCGCGTTGACCCAACTTCTCGGGAAGAAGGAGAACGACGCGGAGGTCCGAAGGGCCAAGGCGCGCATTCCCGCCACAGGATGGGTGGCCGACACGCTCGCCCGCCGCAACCCCGCCGGATGGTGGGAGCGGGACAACGGCTGGATGGAGCCCCGGTTCACGGCGACCCACTGGACCATGCTCGCGCTGGCGGATCTGGGGGCGACGCGCGCCATCCCGGAGGTGGCCGCGTCGGCGGAGTATTGGATGGCCAAGTCGCCACTCGAGGGAGGGGGCGTCGGAGGATGGGGGAAGAGGAAGGGGCACCACTGCTACACGGCCAATATGGCGCGTGGCCTCCTTCGCATGGGTTACGAGGAGGACCCGCGGGTACGCAAGACACTCGAATGGCTGGTCCAGACGGCCCACCCGAAGGGGGGCTGGTCCTGTCGGTACGTCAGGAACGGGCCGGCGACCAGCCGGTCCCTCGATGCGTGGGAGGGATTGGGTGCCTTCGCCGCGTACCCTCGTTCCAAGTGGAGTTCGGCGATGAAGTCGGTCGTGGAACGGACGGCCGAGTACTTCCTCGAGCGCGAGCTCCACAAACAGGGCGGGCGGTGCGAGCCATGGTACCGCTTTCACTGGCCCGTGCACTACTACTACGACCTGCTGGTTGGCTTGGATTGCCTGACCGGGCTGGGCTACGGCAGGGACCCGCGACTGGGATTCGCGCTCGACCTACTGCGCCAGAAGCAACGGCCCGATGGAAAGTGGGTCCTCGACACCTTCCAACCGGACCCCTACCAGGAGTTCGTCAACTGGTTCGCAACGCACCCCGGGAACTGTCCGGTGCCCCTGACCTTCGAGGCGGAACGAAAACCGAGCAAGATGATCACGCTCCGCGCGCTGACAGTGTTATCACGCGTCACTTGAGCGTCGGCCGTGCTGTCGCGCGCGTCGCGGTCCGTTATGGATCGACCGCTGGTTTCGATTGGGTCCCCGCCCGCGCATGTGATTTAGGGGGCCAGCGCCGCCGGTGAGTACTCTACACGGATGATCAGGAACTGGGCTCGAGAACGGGCCCAGTCCGTGGGGCTCGGCCTCCCAGGCGACGGCTCCGACCGGTTTCTAAGGTTGGGATGCGGTAAGCTGTGCTCCCAATCGGGGAAAACCGCCCGTGCTGGGATTCGAACCCAGGTCTGAGGCTCCGCAGGCCTCTAGGATAATCCATTGCAGCGGGCCGGGGGTCTACCCCGTTCCCGTAGCTACCCCACACGGGCATTCGGTTTGGGCTGGTTTCCCGTCAGCGCCGAGGTGGGTTCTCTATAAAAGGCGCGAGGTCGCCGAGAGCGTGGTCCGCGCCACAGTTTATACCGCGCGGCGCTCCCGAGCGCCCGGAGAATGAGCGAGTCGAACGGGACCGACCCATGGCCGGAGCTTTCCTCCCTCCCGATGGGTCGCCGCGTGGAGGTCACCGACCCCGCGGGGTCGGTCTGGCGGGGCACTATCGTTCCACGTCACGGGTTCATCGCGGACCGCATTCTGCAACTGAAACTCTCCAGCGGATACAACGTCGGACTACGGATCCGGCCCGAGTACCATTTCCGGATTTTGGACGAGGGCGCTCCGACGCCCGCCCGCAGTTCGGACCTGCCCGGCGCCCCGCTGGTTCCGGAGGGTCCCTGGGTGGCCCTACTGACGACCGGGGGAACGATTGCTTCCCGCGTGGATTACGAAACCGGTGGCGTTCGGCCGGTCCGCGGAGAGGCGGAGATACTCGCATTCTACCCGGAACTCCAACGGACCGGTCCTGTGCACATCATCCCCGTCTTTGACCACCTGAGCGAGGAGTTCCGGCCCGAGGACTGGGCCGAGCTGGGTACGCAGGTCGTCGAGGCGTTCCGTTCGGGAGCTACCGGAGTCGTGATCGCCCACGGGACGGACACGCTCGGGTTCACGGCCGCCGCCCTCAGTTTCCTCCTGGTGAACCTACCGGGTCCCGTCGTGCTGGTCGGTGCACAACGCTCCCCCGATCGCCCGTCCTCGGACGGACCCTCCAATCTCGACGCCGCGGTCCAGGTCGCACGCGACGGCCGTATCGGCGAGGTCGTGGTCGTCCTCCACGCCGGACCTTCCGACACCCGGTTCGCGGTGCACCGGGGGAACTGGGTGCGGAAGATGCATTCGAGCCGTCGCGACGCCTTCGAGAGCCGGAACGGGCCGGCGCTGGGCTGGTTCGAGGACGGGAAGGTCACGTTGGAGGGCAGCGTGCGGCCCCCGGCCGAGGGCCCCCCCCGCTGTGACCTGCCCATCGATACGCGGGCCGGACTTCTGTGGTTCTACCCGGGCCTGGCCCCCGATCGGGCGGCGGCGTTCGCCCACGGACTCCGTGGGATCGTCCTCGCCGG
>JBEKJG010000065.1:0-3550 GCA_050011355.1 Thermoplasmata archaeon
CCGCTCAGTCGCGCCATGTACGCGACGAACCCGACGCCCGTCATCGACGGGATGAGGCAATCGTGCTCGGGCATGTACCCCACGCGTTCACGGAGCGCTACCCCGCGTTGGGTCACGTCCTCGCCGAGGATGTGGGCGACCCCGGAGGTCGGTTCCAGAAGGCCCAGGAGCAGGCGGAGAAAGGTCGACTTGCCGGCGCCGTTGGGACCTACGAGTGCGATAGTTCCGGTCGGGATGGTCACCGTGAGGTCCGCCAATCCAACGACCCCGTCGTAGTGCTTCGTCAGGGCCTGGGTCCGGATCAGCTCCATCGGACCGCTGGCCCCCCCGAGGGGGTCCGTCGCGGGGGGAGATACGTCCTCCGTTCCTCCGGAACCCTAAACCGCTACCTGGGCTCGAGAGCGCGACGGCGCCGGTGGGGTCGGGACCCGAGGGGCCGAAGCATGTCATCGCAACCCCTAAGTTCGGCCGTCCGGTCCCCCCCTCGAGGGCGTCTAATGCAGGTTACTGACCGTCGTGTTCCTGCTCGGGTTCGTCCTGCTCGTGATCGGGGTCGACCGACTGATTGCCGGAATCACGGGCCACCCCTTCGGATGGATGCCGGGCAGGATGACTCCAGGCGCCGGCGCGCCGCCAGGGTTCGGACAGTCCCCGCCCCCTGGCGTGCCTCCTCGCCCGTAGGGAAGGCCCGCCGGCCGGCGCGTGTCGAGCTCGACGCGCCGGGTGCGCAGCCCTAGCGTCCCTTCCCGCCGAGAGGCACCCGCCGTCGACGGGCGGCAATCCTTCGCTGGCGCTGCTTCTGATGGCGCTTCTTCCCGCCGGGGGTGGGTCGCTTTCTGGGGCTACCTGTCACGAGTATCACCTTTCGGAAGGGCTAGCCGGCGCGATGGATATCGTCACCTATCCGCCCCAGAGTTGCCCGAAGCACGATCTTTCTACGGGTCCGTTTCCGCTCGGTGGGTGAGCCGATGGGGGCCCCAGGCCGCCGGTTCAGAGGTCGCCAAGGTCGACCGCTGTATCGGTGTCGGCTTCGAAGAAGATGGCCACGATGCCACCGATGATCCCGAGCAGCAGTCCCAGCAGGAATCCTCCGCCCGTGACCGGGCTCACGAACGTCACCCGCGTCGCGACTATGCCCACGACCCGGGAGCTCTCGGGGTGTCGGTAGAGGACAAACGCCATTCCGCCCAGGGCAATTCCGAGGAGGATACCGACGACCGCCAGCGCAGAGACCGCCAGTCCGGCCGAGGAGTAGACTACCGAGACGACCTACCCCACGGCGAGCAGGACGAGGGCTTCGATGAGGATGAGTGGGGCGGCGGGGATCACGAGGACGAATGCCGACCGGGTGTACTCGTCGCCGTCCGAGTTCGTCGCCGTTCGCTCTGTGTATCCGGTCCGTCCCCTTAATCGTAAGGGCGGGGGCGGAAAATTGTCGACGTTCGCCGCTACTGCACTGGGCCGAGTTCGAGCCGTTGGAACGATGCGACCGCCAGTACGAAGGCCACCACGGCGAGGACGGCCAGGACCCCGCCGGCGACGAGGTCGGATGGCCCGAAGGAGTGGGTGAACGCGTCGCGCACGGTGTCCACCGCGTAGGTGAGCGGGTTCGCGTACACGATGGCCCGGAGGATCTCCGGGGTCTTCGCCGAGACCGGATAGTAGACCGTCGAAATGAAGATCAAGAAGTACTGAAGGACGGATTGGATCGTGAAGTAGAGGTTCGCCGACCGGATCCGGCCCCCGATCGCGATCAGCAGTCCACCGAAGAAGAGGCTCCCCAGCGCGATCGTGCCCAGGATGACGCCCAGCTCCACGAGGGACAGTCCGGGGATCCCTACGAGAGGTAGGGCGACCAGCACCATGATGCCCACCCCGACCAGCGAGAACAGCAGCGCGGTGATGAGGAGGGCCGCGAGGTACTCCGCGCGGAGGAAAGGCCCGGAGAAGATCTGCTCGACCATCGCCCACCTCCGGTCCAGCCAGAACACGCGGCCGGAGAGGACGGCGCCGGTGATCATCTGGGAGGCGATCATCCCCGGGACGAGGAACGCGATGTACGACCCGGAGGACCCGACCGAGGAGATGAGGCCGCTGAACATCGTGCCGAGGATGACGATCAGGAAGGCGGGTTGCCCGAACATCACGAGCAGGGTGATCGGGTCGAGGTTCGCCTCGAAATTGCGGAGGACAAGGCGGAGGACGGGCGGGAGCTTCATACGAGCTCCGCGCGAGTGTCCGACTCGCCGAGCGAGTCGTCCGAGACGAGGTGGACGAACGCTTCCTCGAGGGTCGCTTCGCGGACCGAGATCCGCTCCAAGGTCAGGGCGCGGGAATTCGCCCAGCGGGAGAGCGCCGCGACCAGGTCCTCCGCATTCCGCGCCTGGAAGGTGATGGAACTCGGCTCGACGGCGAGGGGCGTGAACCCCTGCCCCTCCCGGCTGAGAAGCTCGAGCAGGTTGGCCTGTTCCGGGCTCGTGAGGACCCGTTCGAACTCGGCCTCCACCGCCCGGGCGCCCCGGTACCTCCGTTTGATCTCGGCCGGCGGCCCGTGGGCCCGCAGCCGGCCGTCCTGGAGCACGCCGATCCGGTGGCAGAGCTGGTCGGCTTCCTGGAGGATGTGCGTGGTGAAGACGATCGACAATCCGTGCCGGGCCCGGCCTGCGAGGTAGTCGAGGATACGCTTCCGGGTGAGCGCGTCCAGCCCGACGGTCGGTTCGTCCAAGAACAGCAACTCCATCTCGTGCATCAGTTCCCGGGCGACCTGGAAACGACGCCGCTCTCCGCCCGAAAGCCCCCAGGGCTTGCGATGCCGGACGGCATCGAGCTCGAATAGGGCCAGCATCTCCTCGGCCCGGCTCTTAGCCACTTCCCGGGGCACGCCCCACAGGAACGCGTAGAGCGTCAGGTTCCGCTCGACCGAAACGAAGTCCAAACTTTCCGCCTGGAGGACGACACCCAACCGCGCGCGCTCGGCTCGCCCGCACCGGGTCAGCGACTTGCCGAACAGGTACGCCGTCCCCTCGGTCGGAGGTAGGAGCGTTGTCAGCACCCGGACGGTCGTCGTCTTTCCCGCCCCGTTCCGTCCCAGGAGCCCGAAAACCTCTCCCCGCCCCACTTCGAACGATAGATTGCGTATCGCGAAGTGACCCGGGGAGTAGGCATACCCCAGTCGATCCACCCGGAGGACGACCTCGCGACCGGAGTCGGACCGTTGGGCGAAATCCGGGGAACCCGCGGGATGGGGCCGTTCCGGAGGGGTCAATGCCGCGCCGCCGGCGCAGGGGCCGAAGCCTCGACGGGGGAAGGGCCCGAGCCGCGCGCCGTCACCGGGGCATTCACAACGTCAACCCAGTTCGAACTCCCCTAAATCAGCGAGGGACCACCCGAGGGCGGAGGGACGAAAATCCCCCCGGCCGGCGCCGCCACGCTCCTGACCCGAACTCGCGCGGGAATCCGGGTCCTACGTGATGATGGCCGCGAATGCCCGCCCCAGTTCGCCGTAGACCAGTCGGAGGTCCGAGACCATGGCCCCGGCAGGAGACCCCAC
>JBEKJG010000066.1:0-3225 GCA_050011355.1 Thermoplasmata archaeon
TGAGCCTTTCTAAGTAGACCCGCCGCCGGACTCGCCGCCGACGGTGAGGGTCTTCACCAGGAGGGTGGGGCTCGAGAGGTCGTCGACCAGCCGGGCCTTCGACCCGATCGCCGCGACGGAGGAGAGCAACGAGGGGGTCCCCGGTGGGGCCACGACCGTCCCGCCAATCGTTCCGCCGCGCACGGGCTCGGCAATCTTTCCGTTCCGGATGCGGTACCCGATGCGGATCTCCCCGCCGAATGCGCCGGAGATCGGGTCCGGGCTCGCCCAGCCGAGTTGCTGGAGCCAGATCCCGTCCCCGGCGATCTCCGCGAGCTCGGCGTCGGTCCCGTCGGTGCCCGCCTCGACCACCAGGGTCGAGGAGGTCGGAGCGGGAGTGTGGGTGAACCGCAACCAGTCGCGGTTGCCGAACGTTATCCCTCGCAGGCCGTTGCCGGTCGAGGGCACGTCGAAGGCCCCGGCATGGAGGACGTCGTACAGGATCTCGTCGACGGCGCCGCCCGAGATGAGCGCCCGTTTCCGCGTTGTCACGCCTTCGTCGTCGACGGGTGCGGAGCTCGGGCCCCAAGGGAACCGGCCGTCGTCGTACACCTTGAGCCCGGGGGCCGCCACCACAGACCCCTTCGCGGGGGCCAGTTCCCGAAGGCGCGAGCCGCCCGTCCAGCGGAACCCGATGACGGCCGGAAGGATCCCCGCCAGGACGTGGGACGGCAGGACGATCGGTAGCTCCCCCGTCGGGGGTGCCTGCGCCCGCCGTGCGTCCTGGGCGTAGGAGCACCACGCGGGGACGGAATCCCCGGCGTCGTCCGGATCGATCTTCCGAGTCTGTTGATTGACCCAATACTCCCCGGGGGCCATTCCCTCCGGGCCTCCGAACGCCTTGACGGCGAGCTCGAGAGCGATGGTGGTGTGGGGGTAGGTGACCCGCAGGCCGGCCGAATTCGCGATCGAGGCCTCGGTCAACGTCGCTCGAACCGAGCCGAAGCTCGGGACCGCGTCCTGGATGGCGTCAAAGGGCGACAGCAGGCCGTCAATGTACTCCTGGAGCCGCGGGAGGGGGGCTTCCCACAACTTCGAATCGACGATGTCGAGACCGGAGGTAGACGGAGCGGTCGAGGGAAGCTCGAGACGCTTGGCGGGGAAATCCGAGTGCGCGGCGATCTGGGTGGCTTCCTCCGCCGCCGTGGCGATTCCGGATTCACTCGTGTCGGTCGAGGCTTGGAATCCCGTGCCGGTCCGGTCCCCGTGGGCGCGGAAGACCCGGATCCCGTACCCTTCGACCACCAGCGGGCCGCGGACGACCTCCACGACCCGGCCGTTGAAGTGGAGCTCGTATCGGCGGGCCCGCTCCCCGAAGACCTCCCAGGGGGCGTCGAGGTGGAGTTTGTCCGAGACCCGGTAACTGACGGGGGAGGGCGACGCGGAAGCGCTCATGCCGGCCCCACGATAGCGTTGGACAGAAGATACGCGCCACCCGTACCGGCGGGGACGACATCGCCGTGCCCCTTCCCGCAGTACCCGGGCTCGATGCGGAAGTCCTCCGCGGTGCTGACCCCCCGGATCCCCTTCAGGAAATCGAGGACCTTGCCCGAGAGCGCCATGGACGTGACGAGGTCGGTCAGAACCCCGTTCTCGATCTTGCGGCCGCGCTTGACCTTGAGCTGCATCTGACCGCCGAGCGGGTCTTCGATGCCGGAGGTGGCCCGCTCCATGAGCACGCCGTTCTTGGCCTCCTTGACCAGGTCGTCCAGGCTCCACCCACCGGGCTCGACATAGGTGTTGGTCATCCGGACGAACGGCCGGCTGAGGAAGTCGGACCGTCGGGTGTTCCCGGTAGGGCGCGCATGGAGGACCTGGGCGGTTTCGCGGTCGTGGAGGGCGCCGACGAAGCGTCCCTTGTTGACCAGGAGGGTCCGCTGGCCCGGGTTCCCTTCGTCGTCGAAGTAGATCGTGCCCCAGCCGCCGGGGTAGGCTCCGTTGTCGACGATCGTGAGGGACTCGGGGCCCACGACCTGACCGAGGATCGGCTTGAGGTAGGATCGGTCGCGGACGAACTGGTCGGCCTCCGTCCCATGCCCGAACGACTCGTGCGCGAACGTGCCCGCCACGCCGGGGTCGAGGATGACGTTCATCGCGCCGGTGGGAGGGGCCTTGGCCGCGAGCAGCGAGCGCGAACACTCCGCCGTCTCCTTCACCTTCGCTTCGGTGAGGAAGGCCAACCGCTCCATCCCGCCCACGCCGCCCTCGCCGAGAAAATCAAATTCCACTCGACCGCCGTCGAATGCGAGCGGCACGCACGTGCCGGTGACCCGCGTGATCCGCTGGTAGGTCCGCGCACCGGCGGTGTTGAGGTACAACCGCTCCTCGTCCTCCCAACCGACCCGGACGATGGCATCCCGGACCGACGGGACCTGGGTGGCCCAGCCGAGGACGTCCTTGCCGAGCGAGATCATTCCTTCGATCCCCAGCTCGGAAACGGGGTGAGGGGGGTCGGTCATCGACTCGGCGTCCGTCACGGCGGAGGGCCCGGGCGGGTCGCTCCGAACGATGGCCTTCTCGAGCGCCCGTTCGATCCCGTCCGCCGCGACCTCCAGTCCCGGAAGGCTCAGGTCGGAGCTCGCAGCTTCGATCCAGTGGCTACCGGCCCACGCCCGCAGCGCGGCCCCGTGAAGTCGCGGGTGGGTCGAGGGAGAGGTGGACCGCCGATCGAGCCGGATTCCCTGTCCGCTGACCCGCTGGGCCATGATGTCGGCAAACGGCGCGGCCCGTTCGAGGCGGGTCAGGATCCGGTCGATGTCCGCCTCATAATCTCGCAGGTCGGTCATGAACGTCTATGCCCAAGCGTGACGGACGCTTAATCGTAGTGCACCCGGGATGCTCACGTCGGGGCGGCATCGGGCCCCCTCCCCTCGACCCGGTCCACTCGTGGGGGCCCCCTTATAGGAGCGGGCGGCTCCCTTTGCTGTCCGGCTTTTCGAGGGCGGACGCACGTATGAAATCCCCTCCACGCGACTTTGGGATCGTCGGGTTCGATCACGTTGACCTCCGGGTCGCCAACCGGCCGAAGCTCGCACGGTTCCTCGCGGAGCAGCTCGGCATGGACGTGCTGGGGGAAGGCCCCGAGCACACGTTCCTCCTGTTCGGCGACCAGGTCCTCGGACTCCACGACCCGAAGGAAGGAGAGAAGCCCTCGGGGCTCGACCACATTGCGCTCCGGGTCAGCGA
>JBEKJG010000067.1:0-3220 GCA_050011355.1 Thermoplasmata archaeon
AGAATCGACGGCATGGTTCTACGGCCTGCGTGACGCGTCCTCTAAGAGCGGGTGGGGATGTGGGAACCCTCCCCTATCCTCACTCCAACCGGCGGGGTTGATATATACTCCGGTTCGGAGGAGACCCTACCACGTCAAGACCCGGCACGGCGGTCAAGGCATGAAAAAACCGATGACACGGAGCTGAGCAGAGCCCCCCTCGGCCTGCGAGACAACTCAGCGACTCCCGCACGCTGTTAGTACCTACCTTTTGGCCAGGGCGGGGCTTCAAGTAGCCGGAATCCTACGGGGGTTATCCGACACGTAATGTCGGATAACACCGGGGGAACAATTTTGCTAGCAAAGTGGGGAGTTTGGGCTGGGCTGAGCGTTGCGATCGTGGTGGCGTTGCTGTTCGGAGGCATTGCGAATGCCGGAACGATTACGCCTCCGACGACCTACACCATTTCGATCACGGAGAAGGGGCTGCCGAGCGGGACAAACTGGGGCGCGACGTTCAACAGCGTCACTACAATGAGCACAGGTTCGACAATCAAGTTTTCCGGAGTTTCCGCGGCTTCGTACTACTACTACCCGTCGACCATCGCCGGTTCTTCGAGCACGACCCAATACGTGCCGACGTATTCCTACTACTATGTCACGGTCCCCAACATGGAGATCGTGACCGTCGTCTACACGACTGAGTACTACACCACCTTCGCTGTCTCCCCCGCGAGCTCGGGGACGATCAACCAGGGCACCGGTTGGTACGACGCCGGGGCCACCATCTCGATCGCGGCCTCCTCGTACACGGGCACCACGTTCTCGAAGTGGACCCCCACCGCGGGTATCACGATCGCGAACACGAACCTCGAAGCGACGGAACTCACGATGGGTGCCGCCGGGACGGTCACCGCTGACTTCAGCGCGAATACGTTCACCTCCACATTCACTGAGGTCGGACTCCCCGCATCCACCCACTGGACCGTGATCTTCAACAGCGCCTCGAAGACCAGCACGGGGACTACGCTCACCACCACCGCGAATCCCTCGGGCAACTACTACTGGAGCATCGCCCCTGTCACGTCGGGCGCCACGACGGAGTACGTCGCCTCGCCCGCGGCAGCGTACATGAACGTGCCCGGCCAGACGAGCCAGCAGATCGTGTTCACCAAGGAGTACGACGTCACCTTTGCCATTAGCGGTACGGGATCGGTCAGCCCGGTCTCGGGGTACTACGCTGCGGGGTCTCAGATCCCGATCCAGGCGTTCTCTGGAACCGACACGTTCTCCAAGTGGACCACCACCGCGAGCAAGGTGTTCATCGGGTCCACGACCAATCAGGGGACGAACGCGACTGTGAAGGGTGCAACGACCGTCACGGCCGTCTTCAAGACCTCCGCCATCTGCAAGAGCGCTTGCAAGTTGACCTTCCGTGAGGTTGGGCTCCCCGCGTCGACGCCCTGGGGCGTCACGTTCGGAGGGGTCAGCTACCCCTCCTCCACGAGCTCGATCGCCTTCTCCGGACTGAGCTCCGCGAACTACTACTGGACGGCCTACTCCCCCGTGAACTCGGGGATCTACGGCGTAGCCTACTTCCCGGTCGGGACCTCCAGCAACTACTACTACCTCGGACAGGAGACCTCCATCGAGATAGTCTACGAGGAGTACGCGTACGTCGCGTTCGACACCAACCCGTCGTATGTCTACGGCGGTGGGGCGACGGCCGGGTCCGGCTGGTACGCCATGAACTCGGTGAACCCGCTCTCCGCCTACAACGGGTCGTACTTCGACTTCAGCTCCTGGAGCACGAGCGCGACGAACGTGACGATGGGGTCGAGCACTTCGGCCTCCACCACGTTCACGGTGACCGGTGGCGGCTGGGTGACGGAGAATTTCGCCCAGCCGACGGGCTCACTCCACCTCGTGGAGTACGGCCTCCCGACGGGAACCTCGTGGGGAGTGGACGTCAGCGGCGCGTTCGCCGTCACGTACACGTCGAGCACACCATGGATCAACATCACGGGAGTCCCCTACGCCGGGTACAACCTCTACCCGATCGAAGGAATCTCCGGTGGCACGGGAACCGAGTGGAATGACGTGGCCACGTCCGCCTCGCTGAATTCCCAAATCCAGACGTACGCCTCGTTCATCTACCAGAAGGCGGTCTACGTGACGTTCGCCGTCGGACCGACCGGCACGGCGGGGTCGATCTACACCCCGACCACGAACTGGTACTACGTGGGCACGGTGCTCCCATTGATCGCGTACAACGCGACCTCGGGCACGAACCCCTCGTTCAAGGACTGGAGCCAGACCACGGGGACCGCCACGATCACCTCAACCTCGACGGCCTCGACGTTTGCCGTGATCCTGGCGACGGGGACGATCACCTGCAACTTCAAATAGGTGAACCTCCGCGAACCCTTTCCGGGCCTGGGCGGCCCTCCCGACCGTCCCAGGCCCTGCTTCTTCCACCAGAACGACCCTCGCCGGGCCCGAGTGGCTCGAATGACACCGGGCGAAGCCCGGTGCGGTTCAGTCCGCCTGTCCACGAATCGGTGGGTTCGCGCGACCTTAACGACGTCCCGGCCCCTTGTCCGTCGAGTGGGACCTAAGGTACCGTGTCGGCACTACGGTCCGTCCCACACACCGGGCCGCACCGTCTGCCAAGGTCCACACGTCTACCGAGAGCTGAGATCCCTGCCCGCGAGCCAGGGGGTTGGGCAGTGCGGGAGGTCTGAGAGCGCCGCGGCCATTCGCCCGGACCTTAAGGGCCCCGACGGTCCTCGCCCAAGAGCCCACGCGCGATCAATCTCACCCGAAGGTCGGGCGTGGAGGTGAACCGGACCGCATCCCACCCGACACGCTTGGCCGCCCGGACATTCGCCAGATTGTCGTCCACGAATATCGGAACGCTCGATTCCCGTGGGAGCCGCGCCGCCGCGATTCTGAAGGCCGCCGAAGCGGGCTTGACGGCACCGATCTGGAACGAGGCGATCGCCGGCCGGAACTCCTTGAACCAGCCCATTGACCGGAAGAACCGCCAGTGGGAGGGGTCGGTGTTGGAGAATACCCCGGTCCGCACCCCGTGACGTCGGAGGTCGGCGGCGAGCGCGAACACGGGAGGCTGTGGCCGAGCGGCCCGGGCGAGCTCCTGCGACCAGAGGGACGGCCAATCGTTCGGCATCGGGCACCCCACGCGCCCTGCGAAGGCCGACCAGAACTGATGCAGGGTAAG
>JBEKJG010000068.1:0-3068 GCA_050011355.1 Thermoplasmata archaeon
ACTCGGCCGCCACGATCAGCGGGACCTGGACCATCATGAGGTTGAGTTCGCGGCACAGGTGCTCCTCGATGTACTTCTTCACCGCGTAGATCGCGACCTGGGTCTCCCGGGGGGTGAGCGCCGACCGGTAATCGTCCGGAAGGACGCGCTCGACCTCTTCGTACGTGCCGATCCCCGGCCCGGCCAGGTCCACGGCTTTGCGCGCTTGGATGTCCGTCGCCATGGCTCGGTGGTGGGGGTGGAATTCGATAAAGGGCTCGTCAATCGAGTTCGACTCTACGAGAGGACCGCTCCGCGCGGCCCCCCGGAAGCAGAAGGTCCGGAGGCGGTACCGGGGCGGGAGCCGCCTCCGGTTCGGGCCAAGGGTACGGCGCGAGCAGACTGCCGGCCCAAGACCTAATAGGGGGCCGATGCCCCCGGCGGCCCCATGCAGCTCCAAGCCATGGATTCCGTGGACCCGATCGGAGAAGCGCTGAAAGGGGCGGCGGACGCCGCGGCCGACCATACCGAGAATCATCCCCTCACCCCCGAGCTGTTCTGGCTCTATCTCTCGGAGCACGGGTTTTCCTTCCACGGCAACCCCCCCGGGAGCGACGAGCACGGACGCTTCTTCGCCCACCTCGTCCTGGACCATGCCGTGGCACTGGCCCTCATCTCCGGGAATACGGCCCTTCACCACTACTGGGCCAACTGATCTAAGGGTACGGACCGCCAATCCCACGCGCGCGCGGAGAGCGAGGCGCGCGGCTGGGGTTTCCGGCCGCCTTCGCCGTGATTCGAGAATGCGCCCTATCGGGTAGGATCCTCCGTCCCGGACCCCACTTCGTGGACCGGGGCGCCGATGGCGTTGGTGGGGCCAGCTGGCGTCGAGGCCCTAGGCGTGGGGCCGACCCGGGTGCCCGATCCTTCGTGCCGAACGGATCGCTCCCGACCCCGAGAGCCCGAGGGCGAATACGGTCATGGCGACCAGGGTCGCCCCGAGCGGCATCGATACGAATACTGCTTTGCCCCCGGTGGCGAGCGTCGTCGCCGGACTGGGCGACTTGCCGCCCGGTGGGGAGTTTCCCGTCGGCGGAGGTGAATTGGATCCGGTGGAATTCGTGGAGTTTCCCGAGCCGCCGGGGGCGCTCGTGCCGTTCGTGCCGTTGCCTTGGGAGGATCCGTCTCCGGAGTACGGGATGGCGGAGATGGTGAGGTAGAGCTTCTGCGGGACCAGGCTATTCACGTCCACGCTGACGACCGTGTAGCGTCCCGGGCCGAGTTGGGCCGACTCGAACGTGCCGGCGAACGAGAGGTTCCCTACCGAGAACCCCCCGTCCAAACCCACGGTAGCATCGACCTGGGTGGCCGAGCCGTTCTGCAACGAGAACGTGAGCTCGGCGTTCAGCCCCGCGGGGGCGGTCGAGTTGGAAAGGATGACACTGCCCTCGATCGTCCAGGTCGAGGAGGAGGTGCCGTTGGAACCGCCGCCTCCGCCGGTTCCGCCCCCGCCGCCCCCACCGCCGCCGCCGCTACCGTTGCTCGGGGCCTGGAACATCTTCACCACCGCCGTGGACTCGGGCGGAAGCGAGACGACCATTCCGGGAACGTAGGCTTGCCTCGAGATGGCTCCCGAGGTGCTCTGCAGGTAGACCTCCCCCGTCCAGTTGCTCGGGGTGACTCCCGAGAGCGACACGTTCTGCGTGATGGTCTGGACAGCGTTGGACAGGAGCAGTGACGAGTCGGTCGCATTGTCGGACCCCTCCGCGGCGAACAGGCCCGGGACCGCGTCGCTCGAGAAGGTCACGTTGCGGATGGTGCGGATGTCCATGTGGGTGAACAGATTGGAGTAAAGCGTGTACACCGACGTGGGCTGGTTCGTGCTCGAGTTGAACATGCAGTCGGAGGTCGAACTGCAGTAGAACCGGTAGTAGGCGAACTGGGGCATGCCCAGTTCGAGTGCCTGCGCCACGTTGGCCGATACGAACACCGCGTCGGTCGGGGTACCCACGGCCGGGCACTCCTTCGGGGCCCCGCCCTTCAGCCCAATATTGAACTCGTGGGTGTAGACCGGGAGTCCATCCGCGGCGGCGACCGCGGAGAGGTACTGCCGAGCGAGAGAGGTCAGATTGGCGTAGGACAGCAACGGTCCCGTGCACTGGAGGTCCGGATACGAATGGATCGCTACGGCGCTGGAGTTGGGGGCAGCTGTGACGAGTGCCGAGGTCCAGGAGGACGTCCGGCGCGGGTTGGCGTTGTTCTCGATCCCGATCACGCAGGCATGGGGGTAGGCGTGGCGAATGGCCGCGGTGAGATTGGCCGAGTCCTCCGCGAACTGGGCAGCCGTGGGTTGCGAATTGTCCTTCGCCGACCAGGCGTTCCAGGGGATGCCGAAGTGCGACCAATCCTGGGGTTCGTTCCCGATCGCCCAACAGTTGGGGGTCCAGCTCGTCTGGGTCCCGAGCCAGTGAATGATCGACATCGTGGTCGAGACGTCGTTCACCTCCGCGGGCACTCCGAGGTCACACTGGTCATGGACCCACTGGCACAGCTGGGCGAACGAGGTCGCACTCTCCTCGGGAGAGCTGCAGATGTTGTTGTCGTTGTAATAGCAGTTCGAGGACCAGTTCGACTGGTCGGTGGCGTCGTCCCCGTAGCGGAGCGTCTTGATCGGTGTGGCGTTGAGGAGCTCGGCTTGACGGGGGGTCGCCACGTTGGTCGATCCGGCCACATCGACGGCCCAAAAGTACGGGGTTTCCGTCGCGGAGACGCCGTGAACGGTCAGGGTCACGTTCGCGCTCGACGTGGGAGCCGCTTGGGCCGCAGCGGTCGGTAGCGCGGTGGGAAGGGCCGTGAGGAGGAATGTCGCCGCCAGCACGATCGAGAGGGCGAGCGTGGCCCAGGAGCGCCGATGCCCCCTCGTTCCTTGCGATGGGAGGGAAGCCCGAGGGCCCCGGGCCGTCCCGAGGTCGAGGCTTGCATCTGCCCTGGAGTAGGTGGAGACGTTCACAACTTCCCCGCGCGCGGTGAGGAATGGGATTGTGTGTTGTTCGTCGGGCGTACTATTTCAAGATGCGCATAAATGCGGA
>JBEKJG010000069.1:0-2903 GCA_050011355.1 Thermoplasmata archaeon
GCGGTAAGGGTTCGGGAGGCGAGGGAGTTGTTCTCTTCGGCGAGTACTTTGACGCAGACGCGACGATGCGCTGGACCTCGCTCGCGCTAAGAGGAGGCGAGCACAATTCTTCGTTCGCTCGCCGGACCTCGGCAGGGACGTCCCCACCCTTCGCTCGGACGGCCGATGCAATGCGGAAGAGCCGGTCGTTCCTCTCCCCCTCGAGATACTTCGCTCGACCTGACGCCACCGGCACCGTGGCTTGTTGGAGGTCGGAGACCCACCCGGGGGCTTCTGGGATTGGAAGTTCCACCGTACCATCGACCCATTCGTACGGCTGACCGTTCTCGTGGATGCTGCCTGCGAGGACGACGTATCCCCCCTCCCCCCGGTAGTCGAAACCGGGGAGCCTCTTCGCCCAGTTCCGTCCGCCCGGCACGTGTCGGACGTAGAAGTGCATCCCGCCACCGCCCGTCCGGACGCGCGGTCCCATGGGGAGGCGTGCTTCACCCTCGGCGACCGCCTCAGGCGTGTCCGCGTCGAGCACGTCGAAACCGTTCTGCTCGCCTGTGGGGGCCGCCCAACCGCAACCAGGGTGCTCCTTCCCCCAGCGCGCCCACTGCTCGGGATCGGGCGAGGCATCCTTGAAGCCATTCTTTGTGAGGGGAACCTTCCCGCGAACAGGGAATGCGGCCCAACCCTTTGAGCGGCATTTGGCCAAGTAATCTGGCAATCCGGACCCGGCCTCAGTCATTCACGGCCCCGTGCGCAGCCGTAGAAGCCGAATCCAGACCAGAATGAGCACCTCGAAATCAGCCTCAGATATTTCATCGGGAGCAGCGAGCAGAGCTTCCCGGCCGGCATGGCCCGAGGGGAGAGCCCGGCTTGCCTCGGCCTTCGCTGCGCGGAGGTCGATCATTATCGTTCGACCTCCGCCATGGCCCGACGGACGCGGTCCGCCTGCGGGGTCTTTCGAGGGATGACGACGAGCACGTCGTCGAAGACCAAGTCGACCCGATCTCCTTTCTCCAGGCCGAGCCCGTCACACCAGGACAACGGGAGGTGAAGCACTCGACTCCGGGGCGAGCCAGAGCTTCCGATTCGGTGCGTCGTTTCTGCGACCATCCTCTCGATTGAGGGATAGTCAGACGCACGACCCCCCCCTTCGGCCCATTTCACCTCGGAAAGTCGACCGAAAATAGTGCCCGGAACATTGGTAAGGCCCGTTCTCTCGGCATCACTCCTAAGTGGTCATTCGTCATGGCCACCCCGGCTCGAAACATGCCGCGTCGGCTCCAATTGCCTAAGAATGAACTTTCCCAAGTAGAAGGAGCAGTCCGAGACGGTTTCACCGCCTTGGGTCCGCGGGCGCGGGTCCGAGATGTTGTTAACTGGATGAATCAAGAGCGGAGACCGCAGCTTCGCTGGCTCCTCGAGGCGGTTGCGGGTAGCGATGAGCGGTTGCGGAAGTTTGTATCCAGACGACGTCCAAACTGGAAGGCCAAGAAAGAAGAGCGAGCCCTGGAGCACGGCGTGGGGCACTTCACTCAGAGACTGGTTCAGAATTACAAGGCCAAGAACTTTGACGCGGCGGCCGTCGACCTTTTCTCGATTGGTCTTTCAGGTGTAGCCCTACTGATTCAGGGGGCCAGTTCGGCCGGCCCACGCCTAGTTCCCCCACCTAAGTCAGCGGTGTCGGGGTCCGATGGTTCCGCAAAGAAACAGATCATACCCGGCCAACAAACCCCCGCATTACCGCCCGATCTAATCCCAGTGCCGCAACGTACTCCCACCCTCCTTCCAACAATCGGGGAACGTCCTCCACCGCCACCGCCCTCTGAACTCGAGAAGAAGGTTCGGGCCCCGCGTGCGCCCCCAGTTTCTTGAACAGCGCGTCCAATTCCGAGTCCGACATCCCTCCGATGTCGAGTTTCTCGGACTCCTCCTTCGGGTAACCCTTCGAGACGAGAAGCGCCCGGAGGACACGCGTCGCGCCGTCGTTCGAGTCGGCCACGGGAACAGTCGCGAGGAACGACTCGCAGCGCTTGTACGCCTCCCTCATCTCATCGAGGAATGCCTTTGGCACATGCCGCTTATTGGTTGTGTATCGCGCGTCAATCGACCCGGCATGCCCCATCCAGTAGACCCGGAAGTCGTGAGGGACTTTCCCTTTCGATTCCGCCGTCAAGAGCTGGGTGTCGAAGTAGTGGCGGAGGACGTAGGGGCGCCACCGGAACCCCGCGCCACGAATCGCCGTTCGGATCGCGTCTCCTATGTTGATGGTCCGAATGAACCGCTTTCCCGCGCGGTCCGGATGGATTAGGTCCGTCTGGGGGCCCAGATGTTCGCCGGCCCTCAGTCGCTCCTCAAGGTACTGAGTGACGTATTCGCAGCCCTCCGCAGAAAGGAAGGTCAAGTAGCCGTTCGAATTCTTGGACAGCTCCGGGCGGACACGGATCCGAGTTGGGACCATCGTGAACTTGACGGAGCCCTTCCCGATCTCGAGTTCGGGGAAGTCGTCCAAGACGAGTCCGTCGTCGCCTCGATAGTTTCCAAGGACTTCTGGGCGGACTCCGGAAAAGGCGACGAGTGCGCAAGCTGTGCGGATCCGTGGAGTACCCGACAAGAGGATGGTTCGAAGTTCCGCTTGGGTCGGGACCCGTTCATTTTCGAGGGTTGGGGTCCGCTTCGCATCTCGAACCTTGACCGGACGGGAGACCTTGACACCATTGTGAAGCAACCAAGACTTGGCTGCCTTCATCGTCCGAACGATGTAGGACCCGGCAACCTCCCTCTTTTCCTCGGCCGACACAAAATCGAGGAAAACATCGTGAAGTTGGCGTTCATCAAGTTCCAGAAGGGCGACAGGGGTTGTCCCGACCGCCGTGCAGAACGCCGCTAATCGACGCAGATTGATGTCGGCC
>JBEKJG010000070.1:0-2666 GCA_050011355.1 Thermoplasmata archaeon
GACCGTCTCCTACCTGACGTACACGGGCCGGGACCCGGCCCTCGTCCGACGGGTGGAAGCGTACGCCCGGGCCACGGGCTTGTGGGGCTCACCGGCGCCCGGGTCGATCGACTACGACGACGTGGTCCGCATCGACGTGGGCGCCGTCGTTCCGACCATTTCCGGGCCCCGCAACCCCGAGGAGAGCGTCGCCCTCTCGGACGCCGCGCGGTCGTACGGTGAGGCGCTGGCCGCGTACCGGAAGGGCCACCCGGCCCCTCCGCACGCGGCCGGGGATGCGCGAGTCGAGCCGCCGGTGGACGACGGCTCGGTGGTCATCGCCGCCATTACCAGCTGTACGAACACCTCGAACCCCTACGTGATGGTCGGGGCTGGGCTGATCGCGCGCAAGGCGCTCGCGCTCGGCCTCCAGGTCCCTCCCCACGTCAAGACTTCCCTCGCGCCGGGCTCGAAGGTCGTCACCGACTATCTTGCGAGGGCCGGACTGATGGAACCGCTCGCCGGGCTGGGGTTCGCCCTCGTGGGGTACGGGTGTACCACCTGCATCGGGAATTCTGGGCCCCTACCCGCCCCGGTCGCCGCGCAGGTCGAGGACGGGGACCTCTTCGTGGCGGCCGTCCTCAGCGGGAACCGGAATTTCGAAGCACGGATCCAGAACCTGGTCCGCGCGAACTACCTCGCCTCCCCGATGTTGGTGGTCGCGTACGCCCTCGCCGGACGGATGGACCTCAACCTCACGACCGACCCGCTCGGACACTCGAAGGACGGGACGCCGGTGTTCCTCCGCGACCTTTGGCCGACCCCGCAACAGGTGCGAGCGGTCATGGAGGAGAGCATCGACCCCTCGATGTTCCACAAGGAGTACCGGGCGATCGAGGTCGGGGATGCCCACTGGGAGGGCCTGAGCCCTCCGCACGGCCCGAACTACGCCTGGTCCGCCGAATCGACCTACCTTGCGGAGGCCCCGTACCTTCACCTGCCCCCGTCGTGGTTGGCCCCGGACGGGGTCCTCGTACGCAACGCCCGACCGCTCGTGGTGGTAGGAGACCGGGTCACGACCGACCATATCTCCCCCGCCGGCGAGATCGCAGAGACCTCCCCCGCCGGGGTGTACCTCCGCGCCCACGGCGTGCCACCGTCGGAGTTCAACACCTACGGGGCGCGGCGAGGTCACCACGAGGTGCTCGTGCGGGGGACCTTCGCGAACGTCCGGCTGAAGAACGACCTCGTCCGACCGAAGGAAGGCGGCTACACGCTCCATCTCCCGGGGGGTGAGACGATGCCGATCTTCGACGCCGCGGAACGCTACCGCGCCGAGGGAGTGCCCCTCCTCATCTTTGCCGGCAAGGGGTACGGTGTGGGGAGTTCGCGCGACTGGGCCGCCAAGGGTCCCCGCCTGCTCGGGGTCGGTGCCGTCATCGCCGAGAGCTTCGAGCGGATCCACCGCGTGAACCTGATCGAGATGGGCGTGCTGCCGCTCTCGTACCGCCGGGGAGAGAACTGGGCGTCTCTCGGGCTCACCGGCCGCGAAACGTTCGACCTGACCTTGCCGCCGGGCTCAGCGCTCGGGCCGGGGGTGGAGGTCGAAGTGACCGCCCGGCTTGCCGGGAGCCCGCCAAAGACGTTCCGGGTCGAGTGCCGGCTGCACAGCGCGACGGAGCTCGCTTACTACCGGGCGGGCGGTGTGCTTCCCTACGTGATGGAGCACCGGTTCGCCAAGTAGCCGAGACCCGTTCACCGACGCTTTCGGACCCGGGTGCGGCGACTCCAGATCGCCAGGGCCTCGGTCCGCCGGAACGTGAACGTCCGGTCGCCCAGCTCCGCGCGCGCCGCGGCGATCGCCCGCGCGAGCGTCTCGGGCGGCACGTTCAGGACGTGCCGGCTCGCCCGTCTCTCGAACATCGGCAGGATCGACGCGAGCGGTTCCGTTACCTCGCGGTCGCTCAACACGATCAGCTCGTCGGGCGGGAGCAGGTCGAGGACGAGCCGCTCCCGGACCCTCGGACCTCCGGAGTGGGCCGGTGGTGGGACACCCTCCCGCGCCAGCGCCCGATAGACCGCCCGCCGCCCCTCGTCCCACGCGTTCGGTCCGGAGGGGGCCCCGGGTCCGGCCCGTGGGTGAACCAGGGCGAACGCGCCGGCCCGGCCCACCCGGTCCGCCTCATGCAGGGCCGTGGGAGGCTCGTCGAGGAGGTGGAGGACGTGCACGAGGAGGGTGGCGTCGAACGCGTCGTCCCGGAACGGCAGGTGATAGGCGCTCCCCTGAACCAGCCGACGGACGCCCTTGCGGCGGGCGAGCGCCATCATCCCCCGCGAGGCGTCGAGACCGGTGATATCGAACCCCCGCTCGCCGAGCGGTACTGCGATCCGTCCGGTCCCGACCCCCACCTCGAGAACGCGGGTGACCCCGTGGTCCCGAAACACCCGGGCGAGCCCGTCCAGGGTCGCCCCGTCGAGGGGAGAACGGGTTGCATCGTATTCCGGGGAGATCCGGTCGAAATCCGTGGCGACGGTTCGTGTGGGCATCGACGGCCTGGCCCAGACGCCGAATCACATAGGTGTTGGTGGTCCCGAGCGCGGAATCGCCCCCCCCCGCGTCCGACCGGAGCCGAATCCACGGGCAAATCCCGGATTTTCAGTTGCTCTCCAATACTAGGTATCACTCG
>JBEKJG010000071.1:0-3399 GCA_050011355.1 Thermoplasmata archaeon
GTCGGAGCGGCTAAGCACGTGCATCAGGCGCTCAAACCCGATGGGAATTGGATGGTCGTGGAACCGTTCGCGGGTCAGTCGGTCGAAGCCAATCTGAATCCGGTGGGACGGATCTTCTACAATGCCTCCCTCCAGATCTGTCTACCTTCTTCCCTTTCGCAAGAGGTCGGGGCGGGATTGGGCGCCCAGGCGAGCGACGCCGCCCTCATGGCAGTGTTTCGGGAAGGGGGATTTACGAGGTCCCGCAAGGCCGTGGAAACCCCCTTCAATCGGGTCTTCGAAGCGCGACCCTAGACCCAAGGTTGCCATTGTGAGTGAAAGTGCCGGTGCACCCACGGGGCCCAGAACGAACGGTTCGAGGACCAACAGACGCCTCAGGCGAGGGGTCCGCCGGGAGCTCGAGTCCGTCATCGATAGCGCGTCTTCCAGACGTCCAGCTCCTTCCGAATCCAGGAGCGGATACGGGCCACCGCCATCGCTCCGCCGCGTGAGGGGACCAGGTCTACACGGACTATCCCTGGAAGCTCCCGCAAATGAACCTCCAGCTCCTGAAGTTCGGCGTAGGAACCGGCCTGACCGAGCAACCACACGGCCGGAGGCCGGTGGAGGCGCTGGAGGACTTGGAGCCCAGGGGCTTGCACTCGCTCCAAGTACGCTTTCTGGGTTGCAACCACGAATCCAGAGTACACGAGGAGGCCCGACTCGCCGGTCGTGTCTAGGTTCGGGACGACACTGACCAGTCCCTTTGCCCAGAGGGAGTCCCGATGCCGACGAACGGTCCGTGCGGTAAGGCCGGAGCGTTCCGCGAGGCGAGCCAGCGGCTCACGAGGGTTTTCGAGCATCGCGTCCAGGACCCGCCAGTCGAGCGAAGACAGCGTCGACTGCGCGAAAGAGAACCGGTCCGGGGGATCCGGTGCCACCACCTCCATTGACCGGACACTGAGGATCTCTGCCAAGCGTGGTGGGGGTGGGCTGTCCGGCGCGGTAGAGTAAACGTTGACCATCGCGGTCCGAGGGCTTCCGCGCCAAACGTTCACGACATCCGTGACAGCGAGTAGCTGCTCGAGCGGCGGTTCGATCGGAAGCGGTCCGAACGGAATCACCTGCCAGTGGCGGCGAAACACGGCCGCCGAAGGCATCACGTAGAACCCGTTCAGGACGTGGGCCCGGGTCATCCGCTCGAGTCGGGCCTGTACCGCTTTTCCGGTCAATCCCACCGCCCGACCGAGCGTCGAATGGGACGCGAAGGGCTGGCGGTAGAGTTCGACGATGATCTGTACGTCCCGTTGGTCCATCGCCCTCGGTGCTGCCTATAAAGAGGCCCATATTTGAAGTTCGGAATCGCGAGGGTCTAACTCACTCCGTCACGGTCGACGAACCATGAGCGCGATGGGGCATGGTGGGGAGCGAGCTGCACGAGAAGAGGGACGCCAGTCGAAGGGGTACCGCGGAGTGGCGATGGAAGGGTTCATCGCCCGTTGGTACACGAAAGTGCGGTCGACACCAGAGCAGTTGGCCGGAAACGTTGCCGAGGCGCGGCGCCTCACTCAGGGCCTCGCTGCCGGTTCAGGAGTACTCGAGGTTGCGCCGGGCCCCGGCTTTCTCTCAATCGAAATGGCGCGAGATGGACGGTTTCCCGTCACGGGGGTCGACATCAGTCGTACTTTCGTCGGCATCGCCCAGGAGAACGCACGGCATGCGGGGGTAAAGGTGACATTCCGGGAGGGCAACGCATCGGATCTGCCGTTCCCGGATGGCTCCTTCGACCGGATCATAACGCAGGCGGCGTTCAAGAACTTCAGCGAGCCGCAGCGCGCGGTCGACGAGATGTACCGGGTCTTGCGATCCGGCGGTCAGGCAATCATCCAAGACATGCGCCGGGACGCCACGGACGCCGCGATCGACCGGGAGGTAGCGTCGATGAACCTCTCGGGCCTGCGAGCGTACATGACCCGCCGGGCGCTGCGCGGCCTACGGGGACGTGCCTACACCCCTCAACAATTCGATGAGTTCGCGCGTCGGAGCCCGTTCGGTGGGTGTACTCTCACGACGGACAGGATCGGGCAGGAGATCCGCCTTCAGAAGTGAGACGGCGCACCAAGTGGGTGAAAGGCTGGATGCACTCACTGCCTGACGGAGGCACTTCGACCAGTATTCGCCCGCCATCTGACAATTGGGCGCCGATTCGGATTATCCCCTGCCGCGCATTCAACGGAGAGACCCCGGATTCGCCACGGCTCCAATGCCGGTGGCAACGCCCGACCGCCACCCGAAGTGTCCTCCTGGAATGAAGTGCAGGGGCGGGTGCACGCAAGACGCAATGCGCTGCAGCCACTCGGAGTAGCTCCTCCGCCGACTACAGTAGCTCCTCCCCCCGCACCGCCGGCGTATGCCTGGGGGGCGCCGTACGTGACTCAGACGACGGGTGCCTCCCCCTGGGGGACCCCCTACTGGCCCGCCGTTTCCGGGCCCGTCCGCCCTCCGCGACCGTTGGAGGCGATGGTACTCGCCATCCTCGGCGGGGTGTTCATCGTACTTGGCGGGATTGCCGAAACTCTCGTGGGGGCAGCGGTGAACTCGCTGTTCTTCGACAGCTTCAGCGAGACGCTCCTCATCTCCGGACTGGTGGGGATCCTCCTCGGTGCCCTCGTCATCACCTTCGGGGTCCTCGTCTACCTCCGACCCGAACGCCATACCGTACTCGGGGCGCTGATCCTGGTACTCTCGGTCGTCAGCTTGGTGAGCTTTTTCGGCGGGTTCGTCATCGGTTTTGTTCTGGGGCTCGTCGGAGGCATTCTCGCGCTCGTCTACAACCCCAACCCGGTCCCCGGTCCGGTCCACTTCGTGTTGGCCCCTCCGGTACAGCGAATCTGCCCCAAGTGTGGGCGAGTGGTCGACCTCACCGTGCGATTCTGCCCTCATTGCGGGAACTCCCTCAGCTGAGGCGTCCGCTTACGGTCCGTCCGCGGTCCGCGCCCGGGTGTGGATTCTTCCTGGGAAGTGGGGTGCGCACCCGTTTCACGACCTCCCCGGGGCCACTTATGACTGGACTGAACTGGACTCCGTGAAAGACCATGGGCGGCGAAGTAGGCCACTTTGAGTTACCGGCGGACGACATGGAACGAGCGCGAAAATTCTACTCGGCGACCTTCGGCTGGAAGTCCACTCCGGTGCCCGGGATGGACTACACGATGGTGAACACCAGTCCGGTAGACGACCGGGGAGTGCCGAAGGTGCCCGGGTCGATCAGTGGGGGGATCGGGAAGCGGGGGAGCGTCCTAGCGCACCCGGTCATCACGATCGTCGTCGACGAGATCACTGCCGCGGAGCACGCGGTCGAGAAGAATGGGGGAAAGATCATCCAACGGAAGCAGCCGATCGGCGACGGGAGCATGGGCT